>DAHXLK010000021.1 GCA_027366035.1 Chlamydiota bacterium | reverse complement strand
AAAATTTTACCCTTGCTTCTTCGGATTTGACTTTTTTAAAAGTGCCTATACCTTAGTAGGATATGTCACTTTCAAAAAAATCAAACCGACTTTGCAAGGCTCAAATTTTAACGGCAAAGCGGAGATTTCAACAGTCCCATTTTGTACGTTTTTCCGGACGATTTTTGCAACCTTTTGACCTGCAATCTGTTATAGGCTCATGCAATGACGTATTCAAGCCGATCGCAAAAGTCTATAACATATTTAAGGTAAAAAGGTTGCAAAACTCACCTCAGCAAAATGTACCAAGTCGAGTACAAGGCTCCCCCCTAAATGTTAAAAATAAATACTCGATACAGGCAGATAGTTTGATCCCTCGATGCAACCCTAATCGGGCTTCCTTTAGGATATCTGTTGCCCTAATGTGGCCTTTATGTAGTTCTAAGATAGAAACAAAAAGCGGGTCAATCTCTTGTATTTTTCCCTCTTCCATCTCTTCGTAAAGGGCATCGAGTTGTGAAAAATCAAAAGAAAAATAAGGACCTTTCCACATCTTCTGAACATTTACGATCATCTCTTGCACTTTAGGAGAGACCTCTTCTTGGGCTGTCTTAGGCAAGGAAAATCGGACACAGCGGGAGAGAATAGTGGGAAGGATCTCTTCAGGATGGGCCGAAAGGAGGAAAATAAGGGTATCTTCCCGAGGCTCTTCCAATGTCTTGAGCAAAGTGTTAGCAGATGAGGGGAGCATCCGTTCGGCATAGTGGAAGATAAAGACTTTACGTACCGATTCGAAAGGGGGTTTATTAGCCTCTTCTACAAACTTTCTCATATTTTCTATCGAATGCAATCTCGTCTTCCCTTCGGGTTGGTAGATATGCAAGTCAGGATGGTTGCCGGAGGTAATTTTTCCAAAATGGAGCCCTTCAGGGTCTAAGACCTTATGGGCTAGTTGCATTGCTGCCTCCTCGCTACCGGTAGAAAAAAGGAGGGTAGAGGGAAGAGTATCTAGACGATCCAATAAGTTCATATCGGTAATCCATGAGCAGCTAAAATATCGGCGATACTATCAAAAGCCTCGTGGAAGATCTCTTTACAAGATTTTCCGGCATCGAAAACCTGAATCCGATCGGGATGTTGTTTCGCAAGGTATAAAAAAGCCTGCCTAATCTTTTGGTGGAATGCTAAAGTCTCCGATTCGATCCGATCGGAGAGTTTCCCCCTCCTCTGTAGTCCTATTTTGGGGTCGATATCGAGGTAAAAAACACTGCTAGGAATAAGATCATGGGCCATATAGGAACAGATAGGGGCGATCTTTTCGATGCCAAGATCTCTCGCCCCCCCTTGATAAGCAAGGGAAGATTCGGTAAAGCGGTCGCAGAGGACTATTTTCCCATCCTCTAAAGCCGGAATAATAACCTCTTCGACATGCTGGGAGCGAGAGGCTAAAAAAAGGGAGAGCTCGGCTCTGGGACAGATCGACATAGTAGCAGAGTGGTCTAGGAGGATATTGCGGATATGTTCGCCTAATTTGGTGCCGCCGGGCTCTCTTGTTTTTACCACTGAAAAATCGAGGGTGGCCAGTTTTTTCGCTAGCCCTTCGATCAGAGTCGTTTTTCCGGCCCCTTCTCCCCCCTCAAAGGTAAAAAAAAGGCCTTTTTTACTCATTATCCTCAACGAAGGCTTCAATCTTCTGCACCCCTACCACCATTGTCCCTTCATAGAGGGTGACGAGGCGGACTCCTTGAGTCGATCTTCCCATCACTCGGACATCTTTCATCCGAATACGCAGCGCTTGGCCGGTGTTCGACATGAGGAAAACACTATCCTCATCACTTACTTTGATAGCCCCTATGACAAAGCCATTTCGTTTGCTAGCGATGATAGAGCGGACTCCGCTAGCACCTCGATTGGTTTGCCTAAAGTCTTCCACTTTCGATCTTTTGCCATATCCATTTTCACAGACAATTAAGATGCTCTCATCGCCATGAACCACTTCACAAGAAACGACACGGTCATGGCCATTTTTCAACATAACGCCCCGCACCCCTCTAGCCGTCCTTCCCATAGCACGGACAAGCGATTCGTCAAAGCGGACTGCCATACCATCATGGGTAAAGATCATCACCTGCTGCCCTTCCAAGACATGACGAGCAGAGATAAGCTCATCTCCTTCATCGATATCAATCGCAAAAATCCCCTTCCTGCGGGGGTTAGAGAAATTAACAAGCTCAGTTTTTTTGATGACGCCACGAAGGGTAGTTAGCAAAATATAGCCGGGCTCTTCGAAATTTTTCACTTTAAGGATCGCTGCGATTTTTTCCTGCGGCCGGATATCCTCTAAAAAGTTGATAAGCGGTTTTCCTTTCGTCCTCCGCCCTGCTTCGGGCACTTGCCATGTTTTTAGCCAATAACATCTCCCCAATGTAGTAAAAATAAGGAGCTGGTCGTGGGTAGAAGCGACATAGACCGATTTTAAAGTGTCATTCTCTTTCTTCATCTCTAAGCCTAAAACCCCTTGCCCACCCCTTCTCTGCTCGCGGAAGGCGGTAATCGGCATCCGTTTGATATAGTCATCTTGGGAGACGGTAATGACCACCTGCTCATCGGGAATGAGATCTTCCATATTGAACTCGCCCTCGGCGGCGATGATTTTCGTCTTCCTCTCCGACTTGTGATTTTTCTTGAGCTCCTCCAATTCTTCGCGGATGATATCTCGTACCATCACCTCAGAAGCAAGGACGGCTTTATAATGGGCAATTTTTACAATAAGCTCTTTGTGCTCACCTTCGACCTTCTCCCGTTCAATAGAAGTGATCTGATAGAGCCTTAACTCTAAAACGGCATTAGACTGTCGCTCGGTTAGAGAAAATCGGTGCATTAACTCCGTTTTTGCGTGGTCCCGATTATTTGCCCCTTTAATAATCTTAATGACCTCGTCGAGATGGCTAAGGGTTTTTAAATAACCTTCTAGAATATGGGCCCTTGCTTCGGCTTTGAGAAGGTCAAACCGGATCCTTTTGCGGATGACATCGATCCTATGTTCGATCCAACCGGCAATCATCTGCCGGATATTCATCTCACGAGGAAGCCCCTTATCTAAGGCCAGCATGATGCAGCCAAAAGTGATTTGCATATCGCTATACTTATAGAGCTGATTGATAATAACTTCGGGAATCTCCCCCCGTTTTAGCTCGAGAAAAATCCTTAAACCCTGTTTGTCCGATTCATCACGAATATCCGATATACCGGTAATCGTCTTGGCATTGATGAGCTCGGCGATCTGTTCGATAAGCCTTGCCTTATTGACGTTATAGGGTATTTCATCGACAATGATCGCCTGTTTGCCTCCATCTAGATCTTCGACACGGAGGACTCCTCTTACCAAAAGTTTCCCTCTAGCTGTATGGTAGGCCTCTTTAATACCCCGATACCCGCAGATAATACCCCCTGTCGGAAAATCAGGGCCCGGTAGAACCGAAAGGATTTCATCGATAGATACTTGTGGGTTTTTTAAGACCAAAAGAGTCGCTAAAATCAGCTCGCCTAAATTATGAGGAGGGATATTGGTAGCCATCCCAACAGCAATACCGGAAGAGCCATTGCAGAGCAGGTTAGGGAATTTAGCCGGAAAAACAACCGGTTCGGTTTTAGTCTCATCATAATTAGCGACATGTTCCACCGTATCTTTGTCGAGATCTTCCATTAAAGCAATGGCAGAATTGGTCAGACGGGCTTCGGTATAACGCATTGCGGCAGGGGGGTCCCCGTCGATCGAACCAAAATTTCCTTGCCCATTGATTAAGGTATAGCGCATCACCCAATCCTGCGCCATCCGGACTAAAGTAGGATAGATGACCGTTTCGCCGTGAGGATGGTAATCTCCGGAGGTATCTCCGGAAATCTTGGCACATTTACGGTGTTTGGCATGAGGGGTCAGGTTGAGTTGCCGCATGGCATAAAGGATCCTCCTCTGCGAAGGTTTCAGACCATCTCTTACATCAGGAAGGGCACGAGATATGATCACCGACATCGAGTAGCGAAGGTAACTCTCTTTCATCTCCTCTTCGACATTACGTGGGACGATATCTTCGTTGTTCGTATAGCTCATGGATGTTCCTATATATCTAAGTTTTTAACGGCTAAAGCATGTGTCTCGATAAAAGCTCTTCGAGGAGCCACCTCTTCTCCCATTAACATCGAGAACATGTAATCGGCAGCGATAGCATCAGGCATCGTTACCTGTATCAAGGTCCTCTTAGCCGGATCCATCGTTGTCTCCCAAAGCTGATCGGCGTTCATCTCACCTAGACCTTTATATCTTTGAATCTCGATCCCTTTTCTCCCATTTGTCCTTAAGAATTCGATCACCTCTTTTAAAGTATAACAGGTGTAACTCTTATCCCCTTCTTCTTGAATCGTAAAAAGCTCCTCCCCTGTAGTAAAGTAGCGATCTAAGGTAAGGGTAAATCGTTGCAAGGTCTGTTTGATTTTATCCAGCTCTTCCGGATCGTATATCTCTAAAAAAGGGAGGTTTTTAGGTCTAAAAACTTTCATCTCTTCTCGTAACTCCTCTTGTGGAATAGAGGCTAACGTCTCCTCATGCCGTTTTCTTTGAAATTCTTCGTCCTCTTTTTTTAAAGTAAATAGCTCTTCTTCCGAATGGATAAATTTACAACTATCTCCAATGGTCACTTTGAAAAGAGGGAAAAGCTCTTTTTGATTTTTATTTGCTAAAAACTCGGCAAAAGGTATCCCCTTTCTTTCAATACTAGTTATAAAACCCTCCACTTGTAGGATAACATGAGAGAGTTTGGTTATCTCTTCTTTATCTAAAGAGGCCTTTGCCCCTTTAGGACAAATACGGATATCGCTCATTCCAAGCTCCAAAAGGTATTCATCCATCTCTTTTTCGGAGTGGATATACCGAGAGATTTTTTTACGAGTCACTTTATAAAGCGGAGGCCTTGCTATATAAATGAAGTTACCTTCTACAAGGGAAGGCATATGGCGATAGAAGAAGGTGAGGAGGAGGGTCCGAATATGAGACCCATCGACATCGGCGTCGGTCATGATGATGACCTTATGATACCTGAGCTTATCTAGGTGAAAATTGTCTTTTCCAATACCGCAGCCAAGAGCGGCGACCATTGCTCCCACTTCTTGATTCTGAAGAATTTTCTGAAGCCTTGCTTTCTCTACGTTTAAAATCTTACCCCGTATCGGAAGTATCGCCTGAAACCGTCTATCTCTCCCCGATTTTGCCGATCCTCCCGCAGAGTCTCCTTCGACGATATAGATTTCGCAAAGATGGGGATCTTTTTCTTGGCAGTCGGTTAGCTTTCCGGGAAGGCGGGCACTATCTAAAGCCGATTTTCGTAAAGTAAGCTCCCTTGCCTTCTTCGCGGCTTCCCTTGCTTGGGCCGCGATAATCACCTTCTCGGCAATAGCTTTAGCGATCTGGGGATTTTCTTCTAAATAAGTAGCGAGCCTCTCCCCTACCAGCATTTGGACAACAGAGCCGACATCGCTATTGCCCAACCTTTGTTTAGTTTGCCCCTCAAATTGTGGGTTAGGAACTTTTACCGATAGGACCGCCGTCAGACCCTCCCTCATATCTTCTCCGGAGAGAGCGAGTTTATCGGTTTTGAGAAGATTGTGGTTCTTAATATAGGTGTTAAGGACACGGGTCAAAGCAGTAGAAAAACCGGTGAGGTGGGTCCCCCCCTGACGAGTAGAGATGTTATTGACATAAGTGAGGATAGATTCGGTATAACCGGCATTCCACTGCATAGCTACTTCAAAATCAATGACCCCATCATGCCCTTCTTTACAGGCATGGATATAGATCGGCTGAGAAAATAAAGGCTCTTTGGTCTCGTTTAAATAGGAGACGAAAGTAGCGATCCCCCCTTCATAGTGAAAGCGGACATTTTCTTTTGTCTGATCCCTTTCGTCGTTAAAATAGATGGTAATTCCCCGATTTAAAAAGGCAAGCTCTCTTAAACGTTTGAGTAGAGTGTCGTAATCAAAAACTATAGAAGAAAAAATCGTATCGTCAGGTAAAAAGGTGATCTTAGTCCCCCTTTTTTCCGTCTTGCCCGTAACTATAAGATTTTTAACTACCTTTCCTTTAGAAAAGGTCATTTCATAAATTTGCCCATTTTTAAAAACTTCGGCTTTTAAAGTTTTAGAAAGGGCGTTGACACAAGAGACGCCGACGCCGTGGAGCCCTCCCGACACTTTATAAGTATCTTTATCGAACTTACCTCCGGCATGCAAAATAGTCATGACCACTTCTAATGCCGTGATCTCCCGTTTTTGCTTTTGGGACTCTTTCTCGTGTCTTTCGATCGGAATCCCTCTGCCGTTATCCTCTACGGATAACAAACCATCTTTATGGATGATGACGATGATTTCAGAACAGTAGCCTGCCATCGCTTCATCGATGCAGTTATCTACCACTTCGTAGACCAGCTGGTGAAGGCCCGCTGCCTGGGTATCGCCTACATACATCCCGGGACGTTCTCGTACGGCTTGTAAACCTTCCAGTACCGTGATCGAACTGGCGCTGTATTCCTTATCTTTTGTCATTTGAGTCATGCCTTTTTCTCAACCTATTCTAAAAACAATTTTTTCTATTGCATTTTTAGATAAACGCTCTTGCAGTTTTCGTAGCAAATGGGGCTTATCACGAGTACAAAATATACTATATAGAGTTTGACTCTTTACCTCGATTTTCAAGACCTTATTCGTAAAAGAAATAGGGACTGCAATAAGGGCAAGATTTTCCCCAATGATAGCATACCAAGCCTTAAAAACCTCCTCTTTTTGCAAAGAATATTCTCCTTGCAGCTCGGCTAAAAAATGTGGGAGAAGTTCTTGGAGATTTTTGTTAGTACCTTTGATTCCATCGTAGTACTTTGGCGTCCGTTTCATCATCTTCTTTAGCACTATAGTGGAGAAAACACCTGCTTTCAAGAAAAAAAGAAGTTGCTAATGCCCCATGCAACTAAAAAATAAATCGTCATAGAAAGAATATCATTTAATGCCGTTACGATAGGTCCGGAAGAGATGGCAGGATCAATACCAATTTTGAAAAAAACAAATGGGGAAAAAACCCCTAAAAAAGTCCCTGCAAAACACCCCCCGATCAGCCCGGTACCTACAATGATAGATCCTGTAAGTGGTGTCGCCCCTATCGATTCTCCAAAGAAATAAATAAGGAGGCTACAAAGGACTCCAAAGACCGAGCCGATCACAAGGCCGCTACATAGCTCCTTCCTAAGAGAGGAAGCCATACCTAGCGCCATTCCCCTTACGAGAACCGTACTACACTGCAGTCCAATATTGCCCGACATCGCGGTAATTAAAGGGACAAAGAAAAGGACAAAGGTCAAAATTTTCCCCTCCAATTTTAAAAACGAAGACATCACCCACCCATTAATAAGTCCCGCAACTAGGGTAAAGGCAAGCCAAGGGGCCCTCGTGATAAATCTTTTGGAAATAGGGTCATAAGAGCTCGTCCCCGGAGCAGTACCGGCGATATGGGCCATTTGTTGATCGGTGGCATCTTCCATGGCATCGACCATATCCTCATAAGCAATCACCCCCACTAAATGATTTGATTGATCGACTACCGGCAAAGAGGAGAGCTTATACTTTTCTACCAATTCGACCACCTCTTCTCTTGCAGCCTCAGGACCCACTTTATAAAAAATCGGAAGCATCACCTGCCTAAGAGGGGTGTTAGGAGGATTGACGATCATGTTTCTTGCCGGGACTACCCCTTGCAGCTCCATGACATCATTTACAATAAAAATTCCCATTCCGAAATCAATCCCCGGATTATCCCTGATATGTATCGCCGCCTCTGCCAGAGTTCGATCCATGGAGAAAGCAAAAAAATCACTATTCATCAGACGGCCGGCGCTGTTTCTCCTATGCTTTTGCATATCGGTGATATTTCTTGCCTTTTTCGGATCGATCAAGACCATGACCTTGTCGAGCCCCTCTTTTGGCATATCCTCTAAAATCCAAACGGCGTCATCGGTAGGCATCTTGTCAAAGATTTTCTTTAATTCTCGATCTTGCAGCTTGGAAAATAGGTGCGCCCTCGTATCGCTATCCGTATTGATAAGGTACTTGGTTTTGGCATCTCTATTCGGAAGGTTCTCATACAAAATGGGTTGCAGATGTAGAGGGAGGCGAGAAGCCGCATAGGCAAGATCGACAGGTGAATGTTCGGCTGCAGCTTTTATCACCTCGTGAGGGGTGGTAAGCTTGCGATAAAGGATTTCGCTGATTTCATTATTTTTTTGCATGAAAAAAGGATAGTCTAGCAATCAACAATTTAGCAATCCCTTTTCTCTCCCAAAACGGATGTTCCTCAAATGGGGTTATGCGAGCTGTCTCAATTTTTTTAAAGCTTGTTTTTTTTGTAAATTTTAATGTAATTTTGGTTGAAATTGTAGTAGGTAAATATGTCTATAAAAGTTATCGATATTCTTTCAAAATTTCCTTTAAATTTAAACAATATAAAAAACACGCAATGTCTTCTGACAAATTTTTATTTTCTAATTTTACACCGTTCTGCATCTGTGACTGCAATGAGTTTAGCGAATTTGCCCTTTCGCGTCCTTAATACATATAATGCTTTTCGCGAAGAACAGCACTATAAAATCGCCTTGGATGTTGCCTCATTAGCCGCGATATATTTTTCTCCTTATGGGATTCCTTTAGCTATTGGGCTCGATCTTATCTCAGAATATATGAATACTCAAGAAGCTAAAGATCCTTCAAAAGCTCCTTATATACGCAGCGATTCAGATATTCCCCTTTTCTCTGATTCGAGAATTATCACATGGTCGTATTTCGATTTCAGTTACAGAAGGAATGCTATGTGGATTCTCGGTATAAAAAAGGGAGAAGCAAATGATTATTCTGTGGTAACAAAAAAATGCCTTGAAAGGCTACAAGAGCTAGATAGAGAACTTGGGCAAACAGCTCGGCAAGCTCTTACGGACTGGAATAAAAAAGATAGATATGAGTCCCAATATAGGGATACTGCAGAGAAATTATACAAAGCCTATTTCTGTCTTAGCAACGAATTCCTACTTAGTAGCAATAGGTCTGAATTATCAAAATCTATGGCATTACAAATACTTGGACTTACTGAAAAAGAGGCAAAGGATCAAAATGTTGTTGATCAGCGATGGGCAGCTTTAAGAAGTATATGGTATGCTTTATATACCACCGGTTGTTCCTATTTTAGAATGCTCTTGGATAGTGTTGCTGATAGGGATAAAGCTATGCAATGTTATGACATTATCGACCTTGCGTATCAATCTTTAAGATTTTGATACGGTAACTACCGCTTCGAGCGATGTCTGAGAAAAGGTGACAAATTTATAGAAGTATAAGGATTTTTTCTGTAACCTTTTATCCATGTTTGCTCCCGATAAGATTAGAAATATCGCTATTATCGCTCATATCGACCATGGAAAGACTACTCTATTGGATAACCTCCTTAAACAGTCCAATATCTTTCGAGATACCGAGGTCGTTCCTGAACGGGTCATGGACTCCTACGATCAAGAGAGAGAGAGGGGGATCACTATCTTTGCCAAACACACCTCCATTTATTATAAAGAATATAAGATCAATATCATCGACACTCCAGGACATGCCGATTTCTCCGGAGAGGTAGAAAGGGTACTGGGAATGATCGATTCCGTCCTCCTTTTAGTCGACGCGCAAGAAGGGCCCATGCCCCAAACTCGCTTCGTCCTCTCTAGAGCTTTAAAAAAAGGGATCCAACCCATCGTCATCCTCAATAAAATCGATAGGCCCCATGCCGACCCCGACGCTACTTTAAATAAAACTTTTGACCTTTTCGTAGAACTAGGAGCCTCTGACTTCCAACTCGATTTTAAATACATCTATGCTTCCGGATTTCATGGCTACGCTCTCCTCCACCCCAAAGATCCGCCGAAAGATTTATCTCCTCTATTAGAACTCATCCTAAGCGCTTGCCCTGCCCCTAATGGTAATCTAGACCTCCCCTTTTTGATGCAAGCTGCCACTATCTACTACGATGAATATTCGGGAAGACAAGCATGCGGCAAAATCTTAGACGGCAAAATAAAACAAGGAGATATGGTCATCCGAATCGATAGGGGGAAAATTGCCACCGATCATAAGATCACTAAAATTGAAGGATACCTTGGTCTTAAAAAAGTAGAGTTGCAAGAGGCAGGTTGTGGCGATATCATTAGCCTATCGGGGATCGAAGAGATCATGATCGGAGATACCCTTTGCAGTCCGGAACGACAGATTCAACTTCCTTTAATTGAAATCTCTGAACCTACCGTTTCCGTCGAGATGATGGTCAATTCGTCCCCTTTTGCCGGAAAAGATGGGAAAAATGTCACCATGAATAAGATTCGTGGCCGTCTGGCAAAAGAAAAAAGGGCCAATATTTCTTTGAAAATCGAAGAGGTCCCTTCCCGTGATGATGTGATCCGCATCTGCGGAAGAGGAGAGCTCCACCTTTCGGTCTTACTAGAAGCGATGCGGCGAGAAGATTTTGAAATGACTATTTCCAAACCTCAGATTATCACCCATGAAGAAGGGGGTGTGAAGCAAGAGCCTTTTGAAAAGGCCCATATCGAAGTCCCCGAAAAATTTTCCGGTATGGTCATCGAAGATCTCTCCAAAAGAAAAGGGGAGCTCAGACACCTCCATACTACCGACCAAGGTATTACCCACCTCGACTTCCTCATGCCGACACGGGGACTGTTGGGCTATCGGAGCGAATTTCTTACTAAAACCTCCGGACTTGGGATACTTACCTCGATTTTCGATTCCTTCGGACCATTTAAAGGGGAGATTACAGGAAGAAATCGTGGCGTCATGATTTCTAATGGTCCGGGAAAAACAAACGGGTATGCCTGCTTCAATCTACAGGAAAGGGGGACTCTTTTCGTCAAACCGGGCGACGAGGTTTATGAAGGAATGATAGTCGGAGAAAATAGTAGAGATAACGACCTGGTGGTCAACGTTACAAAAGGCAAACAGCTCACCAATGTTAGAGCAGCAGGGTCAGATGAAAATATCCTCCTTACCCCTCCTCGCAATTTTACATTAGAACAGGCGATCGATTATATTGCATCCGATGAACTCGTAGAGATTACACCCAGATGTATCCGCCTTCGAAAAAAGTACCTTACAGAAAATGAGAGAAAGAGAAAAAATGTTTAACACGATCTCCTCCACCTATGACTGGGTCAACCGGATCCTGTCGTTGGGGCAAGATTTGCGTTGGAGGAAAAAGATCGCCCGTTTTCTCCCCACTACCCCTATCTCCCTCCTCGATTTGGCTACAGGAACTGCCGATCAGCTCATTGTCCTCTGCGACCTATGTCCCAATATCACACAGGCTATCGGAATAGATCTAGCGGAAGATATGCTAAAAATTGGGCAAAAAAAACTGAGAGGAAAACCCTATAAAGCCCAACTAATCAAAGGGGACGCCGAACGCCTCCCCTTTTTAGATGAAAGCTTTGATATCACGACTATCTCTTTTGGCATACGCAATGTCCACCATGTCGATAAAGCATTGAAAGAAATGTATCGGGTCTTAAAACCTCAAGGCAAAAGCTTTATCCTTGAATTCTCTCTCCCCTCTAACCAACCGGTCAAACAGGCCCATCTCTTTTACATACAAAAGCTCCTTCCAAAAATTGGAGGCTTTATTTCGAAAAATCCTGAAGCCTATACCTACCTCAATAAAACCATTGAACGTTTTCCCTATGGAGAAGCTTTTTTAAAGCTCATGGATAAGGAGGGATTTAAAAACCTTACCGCCACCCCCTTTACCTTTGGCTCAGTCACTCTCTATGAAGGGGCAAAGTGCTAGATTGGCTGGCCAAAGAAAAAATATTCCCTAAGTTTTACTGGGCTAATCGAAAAAATCAGGAACAAATTGCAGCGGTTGGGAAAAAATCGGGAGAGGGGAGAAAATTCGGCGCCCTTTTTTTTGATGATCGAAAAGATCCCCTCTTCCAAGATTTTTCCGAAGGCTTCTTCCTCCCACAAAAAGAACTAGTCAGGCCTTGGCATCCTTTTGGGGAAAAAATCTCTTTGCCCATCTTTACAAGAAAGGATCTCCCTTCCTATATCTATTGGAAAGAGTTGGTGCTATCTGCTTTACAGCAGATGGAAAAAGTAGTACTGGCAAGAAAAGTTTCTCTAACTACCGAATATTCCATCGATCCTTTTGCAATCCTCTCCCACCTTGCTTCTACCAAAGAAAATACTACCCTTTTTTTCTATCAACCTACTTCCGATACTGCTTTTCTTGGGGCTACCCCAGAATTACTCTATGAAAGAAACAGGGGGGAAATTCATACCGAAGCGGTTGCCGGGACCAAACGCAAAGGGGAAAGCTTTGAAGAAAAAGAGAGAAGAGAATTTTCCTATGTAAAAGACGACTTAATTCAAAAACTTTCCTCTTTATGTAAAGGGCTTTCTATCAGCCCCCTCTCTACTATACAAACGCACCATATACACCATCTATATACCTCTTTTACAGGAACCTTGCATAAGCTGTTGCCGGATCCGATATTGATCCAAACCCTTCATCCTACCCCTGCTACATTGGGCTACCCTATAAATAAAGCAAAAGCCTTTTTAAAAGAAAAAGAGCCTTTTGCCAGAGGACTCTATGCGGCTCCCATCGGATGGATAAGCCCCAACCGAGCAGAGGTTGCAGTAGCCTTGCGCTCGTGTGTGGTTCAAAAAAATACCCTGCACCTTTTTTCCGGAGCAGGTATTGTAAAAGGCTCCCATCCGGAAAAGGAGTGGGAAGAGCTGGAAAGTAAACTAGGGCCATTTCTATGCAGTGGGCAAATAGCCTTATCGACGAGTTGATAGCGCAAGGAGTCACCTATTTTTGTATGGCTCCCGGCTCTCGAAATAGCCCTTTACTTCTCGCCGTTGCGAGACACCCTCTTGCCACCTCCTTCATCCACATCGATGAAAGGGGGACTTCCTTCCATGCTCTTGGCTATGCTAAAGCAAAAAAACAACCTGCCTGCATCATCACCACCACAGGAACCGCTACCGGCAACCTCTTACCCGCTATTATGGAAGCTCATAGCAGCCACATTCCCCTCATCGTCCTCACCGCTGACAGGCCAAAGGAGCTGAGAGATTGTGGCTCGAATCAAACCATAGATCAGGTCAAACTATTTTCTAGCTTCGTCCGTTTTGAAGTCGACCTCCCCCTTTTGGATACCACTCTCCTTCCTTATCTTCGAGAACTCGTCGCATATGCTACATTTAAAGCAGCTACTCCCCCCATGGGCCCTATCCATATCAACGTTACTTGTAAAGAACCCCTCTATTCTCCTCCTATCTCTTTGCCCTCCCCCAACATCTCAAGAACTTTTCATACTGCAAATAGATCGTTTACCCATCTTCCGCCCCTTCCTTTGACTAAAAGGGGGGTGATTGTCTTAGGAGGTGACCCTATCCCCTCTGCCCCTATTACCGTATTGGCTAAAAAATTAGGATGGCCAATTTTCCCCGATATCCTTTCGGGAGTAAGAGTTGGGGTGATCTCTCATTTTGAACTATTACTTAAAGCTTTTGATATGCCAAAAGTAGAGGCGGTTCTACATTTTGGCGGCCCTTTTGTCTCCAAAACCCTCCTTCAGTGGCTCTCTTTCTGCAGGCCCCCTTTGTATGCCGCTATCTTTGACCATCCTACTCGCTACGACCCTTTGCATACTATCACCCACCGTTTTTATGGAGAGATAGCTAGTTTCTGTGAACAAATCTCTCCTTTAGAAGCAGACCCCTTATGGTTGGCAAATTGGGAGGAGAAAAATCTTTTATGTAGTGAGGTCCTCTCTTCTTATTTTAAAGAAGATTCCGACCTTACCGAACCCTATTTTTTTCACCTCCTCTCTCAGCATATGGAAGAGGAAGCCCTACTCTTTTTGGGCAATAGCATGCCTATTCGTGACGCGAGCCTTTTTTTTCATAAAGAAAATAAGACCTTTGCCAATCGGGGCGTTTCTGGGATCGACGGCAATATCGCAACGGCTGTTGGGATAGCTTGTGCTCTCGAAAAAAAAATGGTGATCTGTATTGGAGACCTTGCTTTTCTTCACGATATGAATTCTCTGATACAACTTCAAAAAGCCAAGCATCCTATTACCCTTTTTGTCTTCAATAATCATGGTGGAGGAATTTTTACCCATCTTCCAATTCGCGAAGAGAAAGAACATTATGACACCCACATCCGGGCAAAGCATCCCTTTACTTTTTCCGGTATTGCCAAAGATTTTGGCCTTACCTATTGCAAAATAAAGGAGGTAAAAAGTCTACAAACTCTTTTCAAAAATTTTCCGAACGGACATACTCTTTGTGAAATTATTACCGACGACAACAAAAACCATGCTAATCTTTCTTCATGGATTCCTAGGCTGCAAGCAAGATTTCGACAAGAGCATCCAACTCTTAGAGCCCCACCTTCCTTGTCTTAGCTTTGACCTCCCGGGACATGGAGAGGCCAGACTTACCGAAAAGCCAACTTATGAAAGTTTTCTTAAAGCCATCGAAAATTACCTGCAATATCAAAAAATTGAAAGTTGCGATCTCGTCGGCTACTCGATGGGGGGTCGTCTCGCTCTGCTTTTTGCCAAACGTTATCCCCGGAAAGTAAAGAGGCTCATCATCATCTCCTCCCATTTAGGTCTACAAAATCCTAGCGAGAGGAAAAAAAGGTGGAAGCAAGATAAAATTTGGGCAGAGAAATTGCAAAAAGAGCCGATGGAAACTTTTTTAAATAACTGGTACTCTCAGTCGGTCTTGCAGTCGGTAGGAAAGGTAAAACGAACACGAAATATTTTCCCAAAAGAAGCAGCAAAAGTCTTGTTAGGATTAAGTACTGCCAAACAGCAAAACTTAACCGAAGAACTTTCCTCCTTGCCGCAACAGATCCTTTTCATTTGCGGCAGTGAAGATGAAAAATATAGCCTCCTCTACTCCAAAATCCCCCATCTTCCACATATCCGAGTCCTAACCCTATCCGGTGTAGGACACGCCCCCCATTTAGAAACACCACAACTTTTTGCTAAGGAAGTACTACAATTTTTAAAGACAGGCTAGTAGACCTCTTGCGTAACCAAGCTTCTCTCGATTTTTGGGTTCTTTTCCTAGGGGTTGTATTACATTTCGTATACTACCCCTACGAAAAAAAGCAAAAATCGGCCAAAATAATCCCCAAAAGCGACGAAGCCTTGGTCACGCAAGAGGTTTAATGTATACCGATATTCTTTACTCTAAAAAAGATGGGATCGCCACCATCACCATTAATCGCCCGGAGGTGAGAAATGCCTTCCGCCCTCTTACGATTGAAGAGATGCAAAAAGCCCTTATCGACGCGAAAGAAGATCCGAGTATTGGAGTCATCATCCTAACCGGACAAGGGAAAGAAGCCTTCTGTGCCGGAGGGGATCAAAAAATCCGAGGGGATGCCGGATATAGGGATCAAAATGGAATCGAAAGACTAAATGTTCTCGATTTTCAAAGACAGATCCGCACTTGTCCCAAACCGGTCATTGCTATGGTGGCAGGTTATGCGATCGGCGGTGGCCATGTCCTTCATGTCATGTGCGATCTTACCATTGCAGCCGATAACGCCATCTTTGGCCAAGTAGGGCCAAAAGTTGGCTCTTTCGACGGTGGCTTTGGAGCCTCTTATCTTGCCCGTATCGTTGGGCAAAAAAAGGCTAGAGAGATCTGGTTTCTCTGTAGGCGCTACAATGCCGAAGAGGCATTAGAGATGGGGCTTGTCAACTGTGTCGTCCCCTATGAGAAGCTCCAAGAGACTACCATCGAGTGGTGTCGTGAAATATTGCAACACTCTCCTTTAGCTATCCGCTGCTTAAAATCTGCCTTAAATGCCGACTGCGATGGACAAGCGGGATTACAAGAGCTCTCGGGAAATGCGACCCTCCTTTACTACATGACCGAAGAGGCTCAAGAGGGGCGAAATGCCTTTTTAGAAAAAAGACCTCCTAACTTTACCTCCTTTCCTAAACGGCCATGATAAACGCCTACCTTACAGCAGCTAGACCTAAAACCCTTATCGCATCAATTAGCCCCGTCTCTATCGGAGCAGCTTACGCCTATAAAGAAGGGTGTTTTGAACCTATCCTATTTTCCTCCATCCTCCTCTTTGCCTTATGTATCCAAATAGGGACCAATTTTGCCAACGACTACTATGATTTTCTAAAAGGGGGGGACACTCTCCTTCGGAAAGGGCCTATTCGTCCCTTGCAACTTGGCATTATTTCCTTGTCTAGGATGAAACAGGGATTTTTTACTTTTTTCTCTCTAGCTTTTCTCTTTAGCCTCTTTCCTATTTATCAAACTAAAAGCTATCTAATCCTCATCCCCATGCTATCTATTTTGCTCGGGATATTGTATACCCGAGGACCCAAATCCCTTGCCTATATTGGCCTAGCAGAACCCTTTGTCTTTTTCTTTTTTGGCCCTATCGCCTCTTTTGGCACCTACTATGCCCAGACCCACCAATTTTCTCTAATCCCCATCCTTTTGGGAATAGGGACAGGGCTAATTTCTATCGCGATCCTCGCTGCCAATAACCTCCGCGATTTTGAAGAAGATAGCCTGACCAATAAAAAGACCCCGGTTGTCCGTTTTGGGAAAACTTTCGGCAAAGTCGAATACCTTTTAAGCCTAACCTTGGCCTATCTCATCCCAATCCTCTTCTTACAACCACTTATCTTCCTCCTCACCTTTCCTTATTCCCTTTGTTACCATGTTTTAAAAAAAAACGACCTCTCCCCCCTCCTTCCCAAAACAGCAACCATCTTATGGATATACACCCTCCTTTGTCTCTTCAGTTAACCCCCTATGACCTTCCCCTTTTTCCCAATACATTAAAGAGAAGGAGGAGAAAGGGGGTAATCCTAGAATTGACAACAGAAAATGGGAAAAAAGGCTATGCCGATGTCGCCGAATGTAGATACTCTTCCCTTTCTTTTGCTCTAGAGTCTGCCTATGAGCAAACCACCAATGATATTCCTAATACCAACCTGCAAATAACAGCGTTAGTCCTCCATGAAAAAGATGCCGAAAAGGCCTATGGGCAAGGCTACCGGACGTTTAAAGTAAAAAAGCCCTCCACCTCTTTTTTAAAACACCTACGAGTTACCTATCCCGAAGTATCTCTTCGTGTCGATTTCAACCAAAGTTTGAGTCTGAAAGAGGCAAAAAATATTATACGTCATTTCTCCCCTGAAGAGTTTTCCTACCTAGAAGAGCCGCTCCAAAATTTTTCCGACCTCACCTCCCTATTCCCCTTTCCCATCGCTGTAGATGAATCGCTTTATCTCTATCCATTAGATAGGATTATCTCTTTACCTAACTTAAAAGCCATCGTGGTAAAGCCGACCCTTTTTGGGGGCTATAGCCGGTGCAAACAATTGCAAAAAAGGGGTATCGATATTATTTTGAGCTCCTACTATGAAAGTGGCCTTGGCCTTTTGAACATCGCCCAGCTAGCAATTTCCTTACATATACAAGAGCCGCTAGGCATTGACACTTACCGGTTTTTACAAAAAGATATTTTACAAAAACCCTTACCTATTACCTATGGAATATTGTCCTATCAAAGAGGGAGCTATCAGCTCGCCTCACGCTATAGCAGTTGAGTACTTAGGAACCGGTATTACCTATGCTAGATTCGATCGAGATATCGACGCTATAACTACCCCCAAACGCCTTTGTCTCTATGAACCCCCCTCTTATTCGCTTATTTGCTCTATCTTTTCTGCTTTTCGAAATGGCTCCACCCTATTTATAGCCAATACGAAAATTCCTAAAGGGGAAATAGAAAAAATCGATTATGGCTATTTTCAAGGCCTTATTCTGATGACCTCCGGCTCTACTGCAAGCCCCAAACTCGCCCAAGTATCTTTGGAAAACCTCTACTATAATGCCCTAGGAACCCTTTCGGCTATCGATCTGAAGCCTCAAGATCGCTATCTCCTCTCACTTCCTTTATACCATGTAAGTGGGATGGGAATACTGTGGCGTACTTTTTTAAGAAAATCCACCCTTGTCCTCCCCGATCCCAACTCGGACCTTACTACCCTCCTTTCCCGGCGCAATATCACCCACGCTTCTTTAGTTCCCACACAACTGAGCCGCCTCCTATCTAATCATCCCCCAGACTTCCCTTGTTTGAAATGCCTCCTTTTAGGAGGGGCCCCCATCCAGCCAACCCTTTATCAAAAAGGCTGCGATAATAACCTCCCCATCTTCCTCACTTACGGCCTTACCGAAACTGCCTCTGCAATTGTCATTTCCAAAAATCCGATCTTAAAAGACTCCCTCCTCTATTTAGGCCATCCCCTCCCCTATCGCGAATTGAAAGTAGAAGGAGAAATTTTTGTAAAAGGTGAAGTGCTATTTCAAGGCTACTATGGTGAGCCAAAACCATCTGGCTGGTTGGCAACGAGAGATCTTGGCCTCTACGATTCCAAGTTAGGCCTTGCTATCTGTGGGCGAAAAGACCGGATGTTTATCTCCGGCGGGGAAAATATCCAGCCCGAAGAAATTGAAAGAGTTCTCCTCCTCCATCCGGCTGTCTTAGAAGCTTATGTCACTTCAGAAAAAAATATAGAATTTGGATCGGTACCTATTGCTTATGTAAAATATGACTATCTATGTGATCTTAAAGGGTTTTTGAAAAATCATCTTCCAAAATATAAAATTCCTAAAAAAATAAAAATTATGCCGCAAGATCTTGTTAATAAAAAACTTGCATAGTTTTTATTGTCTAAAAAAGAATCCTTTCTTATACTTAAAAACCGATGAACGAGACCGGCAATGTTTTCCACAAATTCTTTTCCAAAAGAAAAAAGGTTTCGATAACTCCCGACCCCTCTACTATTGCGCAAGGAAGAGAAAAAGAGGCCCTTTCTTTCTATTTAAAGGAGGGGGAGAAAATCTTGCGAGAAGGGAGCCTTGAAGGGATTGGCTATTTTGAAGCAGCGATACAACTTGCTCCAAAAGAGGCTAGCACGTGGGAGCGGCTAGGAGAAATTTTTTACCATTTTGGGAAGAAAGAGGCTCATGAAAAAGGGCTCCTTTTTTCTGCCAAATGCTGTAAAACGGCCACTTCTATCGAAAAAGGAAGGTTTGGGGCCTGGATCTATTGGGGAAAGTCGCTATTTGAATTAGGAAAACTCTTTGGAGAATACCACTATTTTCTTGAAGCTAAGAAAAAATTTCATGAAGCTTTTACCCTTTGTGAAAAGGAACCCAAGGAGCTGCTGTGGCAACACTACTGGGAGCTTGGCCTTTTAGGGACACATATCGCCGAACATTCTAAAGAGGCAGTGGATGTAAGGATGGCAATTGACGCTTTTCGAAATGCCATGATCCATATTGCCACCCCGACTCCCCAGTTTTGGGTAGATTTTGGCTATGCCTATTTACAGATGGGTCTCCTCATCAATGACACCCGATTTTATTTACAAGCCATTGAACATTTTAAAAAGGGAGAGGGGCTATCTACCGCCCACCTTGCCCTAGCTTCTGCCTACAAGAGGCTATATAGCCATACCCTAGATGAAGAATATTTTACTGAAGCCAATAGGCATTTTTCTAAAGTAGATAGTAACGAAGATACTTTCTGGATCCTATGGGGAGATCTGCTAGGAGAATCAGGAAAGATCAATAAAGATCCTTTAAAGATAAAACAAGCGATCGAAAAATATGCCGGGGCAAAAAAAGAGGGATGGCAGCTCGTAGAGCCTTTAGCCCTTCTTGGCAGCTATACAGGACATTTAGACGCGATCGTCGAAGCCGAAGAAAAAATCTTACACCTTACCGATCAAAATCCTGAAGATCCGGACCTGTGGTATGCCTATGGCTCTTGTTTAATCGCCTATGCCGAATATTATAACGACCCTAACTTTTACGATTTGGCTATTGAAAAACTGCAACAAGGGCTGTCTTTGGACCGGACAAATGCCAAACTCTGGCACCAGCTCGGATTTTGTCATTCCCGGATTGGCTGGGCTATCGAAGAAGAAGAGCCGCTACAAAGGTCGTTAAAATTCTTTGCCAAGGCATCTGATTTAAGGCCAAACTCACCTCTCATCACCTATGATTACGCCCTTGCCCTTTATAAGCTTGCAGAAATTACCTCTAATTTAGAGGTGTTGGAACAAGGGATTCAACTGTTAGAAACGCTACTGCAGTCGCAAAAAAATGCCCTCCTCTATCATCCCGAATGGCTCTTTTACTATGCAGCCTCGTTAGACCTTTTGGGAGACCATCTCGACGAGGAAAACTACTATATACGTGCGATAGAGGTCTTTTCACAGGTCCTTCTTATAGATCCCGATTATCCTAATATCCACTATAAAATAGCCCTCACCTTTGCCCATTTGGGAGAGCTAACCTCCCATATTGATTTCTTCCATAGATCCTTGAACTATTTCAAACTCGCGATCAAAGAAGATGAAGAAAACGAAGAGATTTACCTCGAATGGGGATTGACCCTCATCAATTTAGCCCATAACGTACTCGACTCGTTTGCAATAGGGGAGCTGTATAGGGAAGCCGAGCTCAAAATTATTCGAGCGGGGCAGCTAGGCAACCAGCATGCCTACTACCATCTCGCTTGCCTCTATTCGCTGACAACAAGACCGGCTGATGCGATGTATCTTTTAGAAAAAGCTTTAAAATTGGATGTCCTTCCTCCAATAGAGGAGCTTTTACAAGATGAATGGCTTGAAGGCGTTCGTATTACAGAGCCTTTCACTCAATTTTTAACCCTTCTGGAAAGTAGACAATCCCCTAATGGATAAGAGGATACTGCTCTACATAGCCTTTATGACCCTTTGCTTTTTGGGGTTTGAACGGTGGAATAGTTCGCAAAAAAAGGGGGAACCCCTTTCAAAGCTCACCGCTCAAGTAGAAACGAAAGAGTCCCTTTCCCCCCTTACTCCTCAAGAAGCTTCCTATTATGTTTTAGAAAATGACTACCAGCAGCTGGTCTTTTCAACCACTGGGGGAGCAATCGCCGAAATCAACCTCCCCTTCTCCTCTGATATCGTAAAAGAGATTGAATTTGATCGGATCCTTAAAGAAAAAAGTCCTCAGAACGACTATTTCCCGCAACATCCCTACTATACCTATAGCGAACAAGGGGAGAAACTTCATTATACAGGCAAATTAGGAGGCTACTATCCCCTTCTTCGAAGATCTTTTTTTGACCGTGATGGGAAGGTAAAAAAAGCTCTTCCCTCTAAATATTATGCCCTCTCTATTCCAGGAGCTGATGAGGCAATATATACTGTCTCAAAATTAGAAAAAGACCTTATCGAGATGGAAGCGACCATTGGGTCCCTTCATATTGTCAAAACTTATTTTTTCCAGGCAAAAGGAGCCCCATACTGCTTTAATCTAAAGATACGTGTGGAAGGAGACTCGAAAGATCTATGGCTCAGTTCAGGGGTTCCTGATGTAGAGCTTATCTCCGGCAGTTTTACCCCAACTCTCACCTATCTCCTACATCGAGGGAAAAAAACCGACGTCGAAAAATTAAAACTCCCCTCCGATACGATGATAGCTACCTCTATAAGACCTAGTTGGATATCCAATGCAAACGGTTTTTTTGGGGTCATTGTAAATCCTATCACCGAGATTCCGTCAGGCTATAAAGCCGTTCAAATTTCCGGCAATGACGCCCCTACCCGCCTTACACTCATCGATCCCGCTTATGACCTGTACCCTGCGAACAAGTATCCTGCCTATCAGATGTTTTTGCCTCTGAAGGGGAACCAAACGGCAGAATTTAGAATCTTTGCAGGGCCTTATGAAGAGGCCATTTTAACGATGGTAGATGAGGTCTATACTAATTTTGAAACCGGCTATACTCCGGACTTTTCTTATGCCCAAAGTTTTCATGGATGGTTTTCCTTTATTTCTGAACCATTTGCCAAATTTCTCTTCTTTTTGATGAAATTATTTTACCGTATCACCCACTCTTGGGGCTTTTCCGTTATTTTACTCACCATTGTTCTTCGTATCATGCTCTATCCCCTCAATGCCTGGTCGATCAAATCGATGGGGAGGGCGCAGCTCATCGCTCCTAAAGTAAAAGCGATCCAAGAAAAATATAAAAAAGATCCTAAAAAGGGGCAATTAGAGATCATGCAGCTCTATAAACAAACCGGAGCCAACCCTTTTATGGGCTGCTTTCCTCTCCTTATCCAAATGCCTTTTTTGATTGGGATGTTTGACCTTTTAAAATCTACCTTTGAGCTGAGAGGGGCCCCTTTTATTCCGGGATGGATTGATAACCTGACCGCCCCTGATGTTGTCTTTTCTTGGGGGTATCCGATCGTCTTTCTGGGGACACAGTTCCACCTCCTGCCTATTCTACTTGGCTTCGTCATGTATTTGCAGCAAAGGTATACCAATAAGCTTTCGAATTTAGATCAAGAGACGCTAACCGATCAGCAAAAGCAAAGCAAGATGATGGGCAACCTTATGATTATTGTCTTCACAGTCCTTTTCTACCACTTCCCATCGGGGTTGAATATCTATTGGTTATCCTCTATGCTGTTAGGTATTTTGCAGCAGTGGATGATGAAAAGAAAAATTGCCCTCCCCTCCTCCACCATCCCTATTAAAGATCGATGAACCTTTGGGACCAATTTTTAAAAGACCTAAGTCGAGAATTAAGTGAAGAAACTATACAAAAATGGCTCTCCCCTCTTCGCTTAATCAACTTCGATGCTAGGAACCTCTATCTCCGGGCACAAAATCCGTTTCAGTTAGAGTGGTTTGAGGAGCATATCCGCCCAAGACTCTATGCTTTAAAAAGCCCTTCCGGAAAGAGGATCAAGGTCCATATTGCTTTAGAAAAAGAAGGAGGGGAAAAGATACCTCCTAAAGAAATTACTATCTTTTCTAAACCTCTCCACCCCTATTTTACCTTCCCTTTTTTTTGTAAAACTACCGGAAATAGCCTTGCCTATGAGCTTTTGAGTAAACTCCCCGAAAATGCCACTTTTCCCGGTTTTAACCCTATCTATATTTATGGTAAAAACGGATCGGGAAAAACCCACCTGTTATCGGCTATTGCCCATCTATTTTTAGGACAAGGTAAAAAAATTTTTTTTGTCGACGGTGAAACATTTACCTACCATATGGTAGGGGCTATCCGGCAAAGTAGGATGCAAGAGTTTCGGAAAAGTTATCGAGAAATCGACGTTTTACTCTTAGATGACATCCATGTATTTTCCAGGAGGGTAGCTACCCAAGAAGAGTTTTTCCATACCTTCAACACCCTGCATACCCTATCTAAGCAAATGATCTTTACCTCTACCCTCGCCCCCTCCCAGCTTCAAGAGATTGAGCCAAGGCTCATCTCTCGATTTGAATGGGGCCTCACCGTCCCCATCGAAAACAAACCGGAAGATCTAAAAGAGATCCTCATAAAAAAACTACAGGCATACCACCTCCTCCCCTCTGAGGAGCTGATAACCTTTCTTCTCACCTCATTTTCTTCTAGTACAATCGCTTTAGTTTCTGCCGTAGAAGCTTTAGCCTTGCGCCTACAAATTTACGGAAACCAACAAATAAGCCCGGCTACTGCCCAAACTCTTTTAAAAGATTTGATTGAAAACCAAAAGAAAGTAGTCATAACCCCGCAACTTATCGTAAAACAGGTTGCCGATTATTTTAGTATCACACCGGCCGATATCTTAGGGAAATCTCAGAGTAGAGAATCGACACTTCCTCGGCAGATAGCCATGTATCTGTGTAGAGTACAGTTAAAGATCCCGCTATGTAAGATTGGACGATTTTTCGAAAGAAACCATTCGACAGTTATTACCAGTATCAAACTAGTTGAAAAAAATATTCAGGAAAAAAATCCGAATATCACCCGTGCTTTAGGATTCCTTTTAAATCTTTAAATATTTTTCTCCCGGTTTCCCGAAACTACGAGATTCTTGTGGCGGAAGGGGCAATTGGAAAGGCTCCGGTTCTTCTCCGGCGCAGATTTTTTTAGCGATCTCTCGCCATTTTTCCACCGTCTCTACGAAAAGGGGTGCAAATTTTCTCAAAGCGTTTTCATCTACACCAAGTCCCATATCTAAGACGCAGTGCATGAGTATCAGCTCCTCTTTAGTAGCGACACCGATCCCTCCACCGGCCATTTGCCCACCTAGCATAGAGCCTTCCAGGAGCCTTTCATACAGCTTAAGACGATACTTATCGTTTTTAGGAAGTCCATCTAAAATAGGGGAATATAAATAGAGCCGATCGGAGTTAGGCTCGTAGGTAATATGTAGAGAAAAGGTATTATCTATCCCTAATATACAGGTATAGTTTTCATCAAAGTCGAGGGCTTCTAAGTTCAACTCTCTTCCAAACTCTTTCAAATTAGCTTTTGCATTCTCAAATGACATTCAAGTCCTCCTAAAAACTATCTTTAAAAGGATAGCAGAAAAAAGTTTTTGAAGACAAGGGTTAAAGAAACTTTTCAGCAGCTCCCGTTAAAAAGGATTTTTGAAGGCCGGGAGAGTAGGGTGGAGCAAGCGATGTTTTTTCGGGCATAACAAATCCCTCTGATGTGGGCATTTCAGCTAGCCCTCGCATTAAGAATTTTGCACCCCCTCGAACCAAACATCCCTTTGAACTGTGGGGCCTCATGAAGTGTTCAAAAGCTCCCTGATCCGAGCCCCCTTTCCACTTGCTATCCACG
>DAHXLK010000019.1 GCA_027366035.1 Chlamydiota bacterium | reverse complement strand
ATGTTTGGTTCGAGGGGGTGCAAAATTCTTAATGCGAGGGCTAGCTGAAATGCCCACATCAGAGGGGTTTGTTATGCCCGAAAAAACATCGCTTGCTCCACCCTACTCTCCCGGCCTTCAAAAATCCTTTTTAACGGGAGCTGCTATTTCCTTTCAAAGATTGCAAATAAATAAAGAAAAGAATTAACCTTACCACTAGGTGCAATATATAGGGGTACTCATGGAAAAGAGGGGGAAATTAACGGATAAGCTGAAAGGGGGAATGTCTGTAGAAGAAATTGAAAACTTTGCTAGGAAGTATACATCTGAAGTATTTTTCGCTTTATCTGTAATTATTGCAAGTATATCGAGTACCTTTGACTTTTTTACCGGTCCCGGATGGAGTTTGATGTTAGCCGGTATAGCTGCGGTGATAGCAGCTATTTTCCCTGAACAAACAGGTGGATTATTGATAAAATTTTATCAGTTTGTTGGTAAACAAGAGAAAATGGTCCAAATTGTAATCGGAGTTTTAAGGATTGTTTTAGCAATTTTTCTCCCTTTAGTTACCTTTACCGGTCTTGGCTTTTTAGCCGGAGTTGCCTATTTCGACTATACGAAAAAGGCCCACATGCACATGCATCGAGAGGGGGGGGCTTCAAAATCTTCAGAAAATGAAGAGGAGCACCTTTAATGGGAGATCGGAACAGTTCCGGCGGTAAAAAACAAAGAAAAGCAATATTTTTTCAGTTGATTGAATAGTTTTTTGGCTTCGAAATTTTCGATAAAATTTCCTCTATTTCATCCAACATATTTTTTTCTGTGAACTTCTCTTGTACCCATTTAGCTCCATTCTTTCCTAAAATATCCCTAAAAGACGGCTCTTTTTTTAATTTTACAACAGCCTTAGCCACTTCATTAGGGGAAAAGGGGGGAACAATGATGCCTGTTTCATTATCCAAGCAAATTTCAGCTAGCCCACCTACCGGAGTAGTAATTAAAGGCTTTTGCAAATAGGCTGCCTGCAAAGCCGATTGAGACACACCCTCATGCGCTGTGCTTAGCAAGGCAAAAATATCAAGGGCTGCGATAGCAAATGCCGGATCTTGCAGATGACCGGCAAAATAAACAGGGGCATTTAGCTCTTTTGCCTTTTTTTTATATATTTCTTGATGTCCCCCACCGATAATCACCCATTTTATCTGACTCTCATCACGCAAAATACAGGCTGCTTGTAAAAAATCATCTACCCCCTTCCAAGAACGCATAAAACAGACTGTTCCCACCAAAATATCTGTGTTTGCTACCTGTAGCTCTTTTCTAAAATCAGCCCTTTTTCCCTCAGAAAATAGGAGCTTTTCAGGATTAACTCCGGTTGGGATAGATCGAAAATACAAGCAAGACTTACCCGATTTTTTGCTTAAATCGGGGATAATAGAAGAACAGGTAGTAATTATAAAATCGGTAAGAAGGTTATAGACCAGATAACTGTTAAGGCCCCCCCTAACCGGAGTAGAAAGATGTCTTGTTCTGATAACAGGGATACTTTTCAATCTGGCTGCAATTCCACCAAGCCAAGAATCTAAAGAAGAATGGGTGTGAATGATGGAGATCTTTTCACCTTTTAAGATCTGAAATAGATTTTTTAAGATAGAAAGACTTTTTCTTTTTTGATAGTCGATTTCGTAAATAGAAAATCCTCTATCCCTTGCAAACTTTGCAAGTCCTGAGTCTTTAGGGCAGCCAAAAATGATCTTATGGCCCCTTTCTCGGAGTCCTTCTGATTCTTTTAAGATTCTCATCTCTTGCCCTCCCCAGCCGGGGGAGGATTCCAAGTGTAAAATATTCATAACTTCAAAAGGTTTTCTAAAATTTTCCTATGACCGGAAGAAAAGGAGAGCTTACCGATCTCACTTAAGGAAATCCAGAAATATCCCGGGATTTTTTGCATTTTTTCTACTTGAAAGCTTCTGGGATATAAGGTAAAGCGAAACCTGGTAAAAAATTGTTTTACCTTAGGGAGTTTTTGCATGTTAGTAGTAGATATTCCCCATTTTTCTAAAAGGAAAGTCACCTCATCCTCTTTGTCTCCATCAACGTAAGGAAATTCGTGTAGATCTTCCATAATTTCTTTAGGGCCACACCGTTTTACCAATACCTCTTCTTTATGCCGGATAACTAAAACGATTCTAACCTTATTTTCATAGACAATCTTCTCTCTTTTTTTAGGTAATTTATCTACCATACCTCTTTTGTAAGCAAGGCAGCCTCGTTTGATAGGACACTCGTCACACCGGGGTTTTTTCTGACAAATTAACGCCCCTAATTCTATCAAAGCTTCACTGATTGTATGTGATGGGCTCATTTGAACCATCTTTTCTGCTAATTTCCAAACTTTATTTCTCCCATTGCTAGAGTCAACCTCTTTTTGGACTAAGAAATATCTAGATAAAACCCGCGTTACATTCCCATCAATACATGGTGTTTTTACCCCAAAAGCAAACGAGAGTATGGCCCCCACTGTATAAGGACCGATTCCTCTGATTTTTTCTAACTCTTTCTTTTGTTCAGGAAAAACACCGCCAAATCGTTTGCATATTTCTTTAGCCCCTGCATGTAAATGTCTCACTCTATTGTAATAACCTAGCCCTTCCCAAGCTTTCAATACTACCTCATACTGTGCCTTTGCAAGGGCTTCTATAGTAGGGAAAAGGTCCATCCATTTTTTAAAATAAGGGATAACCGTTTCGGCTTTTGTCTGCTGCAACATCACTTCTGATACCCATACGGAATAAGGAGAGGGAGATTGTCGCCAAGGAAGCAGCCTTTGATGCTCTTCAAACCATTGAAGCAATGCTTGATAGGGAAAGGGCTCTTTAGACATACTTACCCTATATGCTTGCTTGTCTTATTTATGGACCGGATTTTCATTATATCGACCATTTGGCCCCTTTAGCTTCTCTCCTTCGCATCCCTCTAGTGACTTCAGAAGAAGCTATAGAAGAAATAGTAAAAAAATATTATCCCGATGTAAATCTTCTTTATTACGACTATCTTAACATCCATCAAAAACTTGTAAAAGATTTTACCGGGGTTATCTACTGTTTTACAAAAAGCCATTTCCAAAATAACTTTGCATTTGCCCAAGACACCTTAGGGAAAGAGCTAGTAACTATTTGGTGTCCTCATGGTCAGTCAGATAAAGATAATCTTTTCTCTTTACAAGAAGAATCACACCTTCTTATTTACGGGAGAAAAATGGCGCAAGAGCTTAAACGTCATAAGATTATAAAGCCTTATATTCAGTTAGGAGATTACCGTTACCACTATTTTCAAAAACATCTGACATTCTATAAAGATATCCTAAAAAAGGAATTAGCAAGACTTTCCGCTAAAAATCCCACTTATCTCTATGCCCCTACCTGGGAAGATTATGAAGATTCTTGTTCTTTTGAAGAGGCTGTTAGCGCTTTAATAGAAGGTCTGCCCGATCCAATTAATTTAATTATCAAACTCCACCCTAATATGTGGCAAAAAAATCCTTGGCAATTAGAGCGTTTTTTTTTCCCTTTAGAGGGTAGAGAGAATTTTCATCTACTCAAAGATTTTCCTTTGATTCATCCTTTACTCGATTTTATAGATGGCTATATTGGAGATATGTCTTCTATTGGTTATGACTTTTTACGTTATGATAAACCGATGGTGTTTTTGAAAAAATCTCCTCTGGCTAGCTGTGGAACATTTTTAAAAAAAAAGCACTATAAAGACATTTATTCTCATTTAGTATCCATACAACCATCTACTTTAATCTCTAGAAGGAAAAAAAGACTCTATGACTACTGCTACAAAACTTAAAATAGCTGCGATTTCTCGCATCAACAGCCCTCATCATCTCGATCATTTGCTTCCATTATGCGATTTGTTTCAAGCTCCTTTAGTTACCTGTGAAGAAAGTGATATAGGACTCATCAAAACTTTTTACCCTTCTTGCCAGGTCCAATGGGTCAATAGTACCAAATTACATACTGAGTTTATAAAAGAGCATTACGACATTATCATTCATAGTTTTTCTTGGCCCAAAAAAATTATAGATTTCGAGCTCATACCCGGAAAACAGACAAATCGAAAAAAAATCCGCAGTCTTCATATCCCCCATGGTAATTCGGATAAAGGGTATGCATCCGGCGTCCTAGGTAACTATGTGTATCAAGATATCTGTTTGCTTTATGGGGACCATATGCTTGATATGCTCCGCTATCACGATATTTTAAAAGATCTCAAAAATACGGTAATTGTTGGGAACCTCCGTTTGGCTTATTATCAAAAATATCAGCCTTTCTTTGATGCTATGGCCGAAAAAAAAATTTTTAGCCGGCTAGATCCTAAAAAAAAAACCATCCTTTATGCCCCAACATGGGACGATTATGAAAAAAGCACCTCTATTTTCGATGTATATCCCTTTGTTTTAGAACAGATTCCAAGAGAATACAACCTTATTGTAAAGCTACATCCTTGGATGTTAAGGTTCGAATCGATTGGGAAGGTATATCACATCCTTGGAAAACATGAAGATATCCCCAACCTGGTTTTTATTTCCGAATACCCTCCTATCTACCCACTACTTGCTAAAGCAGATATTTATTTAGGAGACTTCTCCTCTATTGGCTATGATTTTTTAGCCTTCAACCGTTCCATGTTTTTTTTCAATTCTTCGAATCGTCCATCATCGGATAAAAGTTTGTTTCTTCATCAATGCGGGACTACGATCTCTTTACAAGAAGGGGATCAAATCCTCTCTCTCCTAGAAAAAGGATTAAGAAACGACTCCCATTTTGCTAGTATCAGAAAAAACATCTATCATTACGCATTTGGACCTCCTTGTGACTTGCAAAAAATTAAAAAAGAGATCCTTGGACTCTGTCAAAAATCCTAACATCCTTTCTATAATGACAGGACAGGATGAACGACTCCTCGACCATCTCATCCCCTTGAGCCTACTGTTGCAAATCCCCTGTTTAATCACTGAAGAAAAAAACTACCTTCTTTGCAAAAAGTATTATCCTAAAGCTATCTCTTATCTTGTCCCCAATGAGGAACTCTCATTTTTTACCTTAGCAAAAAAATACGATCTATTTATCCAATCGACCTTTTGGGATAGAACCTTTACCTCATATATTAAATCTTTTTTCCCTCACGTTCGTTTTGCCTACTGCCCTCATGGTAATTCGGATAAAGGACATCAAAAACCAATGATGGCTGGTATTGAAGAGCAGGATCTTTTCTTTTTATATGGAACTCATATGCAAAAAAAATTGCAAGATCAACGACTGTGGGGAAAATCACCCCCGCATGTTCCCATAGGCAACTATCGTCTTGCCTACTATCTTAAGAACAAAAAATTTTATGACGACTTAGTAGCTAAAGAAATCTTTAGCCAGCTGCCTGTTAACAATCTCACGATCCTCTATGCCCCCACCTGGAATGATGAGGAAAACTCCACCTCTTTTTTCCTAGAATGTCGTAGATTGATCTCTCAACTTCCCAAACACATCAACCTCATCATCAAACCCCACCCTCTATTGGAAGAGATGTCCCCGACGAAATATTATCAGACGCTTCCTGAAAACATCGGACAAAAAAATCTCCTTGTTCTTCGAGAATATCCTCTTATCTTCCCGATACTTTCCAAAATCGATATCCTCCTTATCGATTTTTCTTCTATCGGATATGATTTTTTAAGTTTTACAAAACCTATGTTTTTTTTTAACTCTCATAATCTAGTCAATAAAAAATCCACTTTTTTGCATAAATGCGGCTATACACTTCCTTCACAGGGAGACCTATTTAGGTTTATAGAAAGCCATCTTCAAAAAAAGTTTATTGCTAAACAAAGGAAAATAAATAACCTTACCTATTTTCCCGCTAGAAAGCGGAAAGAATTATTAGAGGATATTCAGTCGATTTTTTGCGGTGGAAGGACGAAAACCGTAGAGACATCTTCTAGATTATAAGCACAAGGCTTAGCCTCAATGTCATAAGCATAAGCCCCTTCTTGGACAGGAAAAATTTTCGTTATAAAGGCTACTTGAAGATTAGCCGGAAATACGCCATCCCAACCTGTAGTTATGAGTAGATCCCCACCCTGCAATAAAGATTCATATGAGTCAGCATCTACATTACTAGAGAGGATTTTCTCCATACGTAAAGCTCTAGCAGGACCTTCTTGATCAGGATAATCATAATTAAACCCAATACCACGCAAACAGCTCCCTCTAGATCGCCATAAAGGGTTAGAAGATCCTTGCAGTTCTCCTTTTGCTAAATATTGGTCCTTTCTAAAAGGTAGCTTTTCCTTTACTTGTAAAAGCAAGTGGCTAAGCTCTTCTTTTTCAGAAGGGGTAAAAAGACCTTCTCTTAAAGTAATCCGTTCCTGTAATGCATCGAGAAGTTGCACCATTTCTAAATCTTGTGATTTTCCGCGAATAGCTCTAACGGAGGGGATCAAGCCGGAATCGGTAATGAGACGAACTCTACATTTTCTTTTATCGACATACTCTACCACTCCTATAAGAGCATTCCCAAAAAGCACAGGGCTATTTTTCGCAACAATCAGCGTCCCTAATACCTCATTATCTTTTTCTCCAACATTTAACCAAAGACTACTACTCCATGAAGAAGGGGTTCTATAAATCACTTTAGCCGGAAGGGACTGAAGCTCTATTTCTAGTAATTTTTTTAACTCTTCACCCCTCCTTTGAAAAAATTCTCGTAAATTGACCTCTTGAACTAGTGATTGTTCTTTACAGCTCTTTAGCGTTTCCATTTGATCTTCAATTCTCTGATCAAAGAGCAACCATTCATAAACTCCCTGAAGTTGCTCTTTAAGATTTTGATTTTCTAGTGTAAGTCGTGCTAGCTCTTCAATAGGTCCATTTTTTTCTTGTATTCTTTCTGAAAGGGTAGGGGCATTTAAAAGAAATTCTCTAAGTCCATGAAAAGCTCGCCAAGGCAAAGAAAAACAAGCTATAGAAAAGCTCCTACACCTTTCGACTTCTCTCTGAGGCAAACTCAATAAAATAAAGAGACATAGAACAAAAAAAACATAAGGAAAATAGCCAATTTTTTTCACTAACCGCCTACTTTTTTAATGGCATCTGCAACTATTTGGACATTAGCATTATTTAATCCGCCAATATTGATTCTCCCATTTTCCAAAAGATAGATCCCATATTTTGCTTGCAGCTCTTTTACTTGTGAAACGGTTAATGGGAGTAAAGAAAACATCCCTTTTTGTTGCATTATCTGTGGCGAAGAGAGGAGCAGACTTAAAGCTTCTCTCATTTTTTGCATCCTTTCTCTCATTTTTGCAAGCTCTAACTCCCAGCGCCTCCTCATTTTCTCGTTTTGCAACACTTCAGTTACTATCATTGCTCCATGAGAAGGGGGATTAGAATAAAAGGAGCGAATGATTTGTTTTACATGGCTTGCAATCTTCCTTTTTTGTTCCTCATCTTTTCCTAGAATAAATAAGGAGCCAACTCGCTGACTATATAGGCTAAAATTTTTTGAAAAAGTAACGGCTGTGGCCATTTCTATGCCACTTTTGGCAAAAAGCCTCACCGGCCATGCATCTTCCGCAACAGCTATTCCCAAGCCTTGGTAAGCTAAGTCAAATATAGGAAAAAGTCTTTTATGCTGACAAATGGCGAGAAGTTCTTCCCATTCACGCCGTGAAGGGTCGATGCCGGTAGGATTATGACAACTGGCGTGGAATACAACAATGCTATTTTCAGAAGCCTTTTGTAAGATTTTTATTTGATTTTTAAAATCTAACTCGATTCCGTTATCTTCCAAATACCGATAAGTTATGATTTTTAGTTTGGCTTTTTCAAAAATTAAGTGGTGGTTAGGCCAGGTAGGATTACATAGATAGATCTCTTTTCCCCCTAACTTTACTAAAAGCTCTCCTAAAACTCTAAGGGCGCCGGTCCCGCCAACCGATTGGGCAGCATATAGTTTGTGGGATAATAAAACATATTCTTCTTGAAATACAAGCTCTCCGGCTTTTTGGAGAAACTCTTGAGAACCGTCAATAGGGAGATAATCGGCCTTTTTCTCTTGTTTGCAAATAACCGTCTCCGCTTCTTTGACAACCTCCATGACCTCTTCTTGAAGTCTTTCATTTTTATAGTTGCCAACCCCTAAATCAACTTTTTGTGACCGTGGATCCTGTAAAAAAGCCCCTTTAATTCCTAGGATTGGGTCGTGGGGGAGCTCTTCTAGTTTCTCAAAATACATACCTTGTAACAAAATACATCTGTTCAGTACTCTAGGTAGCTTTTTGGGGCGTTAGCTCAGTTGGTAGAGTGCAACAATGGCATTGTTGAGGTCAACGGTTCAAGCCCGTTACGCTCCATCATTCTCCTTCTAAGAGGTCTAAAAAAGCTTGTAGTTGTTTGGCCCTAGTTGGGTGTCTCATTTTTCTTAAAGCTTTTGCTTCAATTTGTCTCACCCTTTCTCTTGTCACTTTAAAACGGACCCCTACTTCTTCCAAAGTCTTTGGCTTCCCATCGAGAAGACCAAAACGTTCAATCAATACCGTCCGTTCCCTTTCTGTCAACGTATCTAACACCTCATTCATCTTATCTTTTAAGATCGCATATCCGGTTGCTTCTGCAGGAGATTCAATAGCGGTATCTTCTAAAAAATCACCAAATTGACTTTCTGCGCCATCTCCTACTTCTGCTTGTAAAGAAATCGGGTGCTGGGCAATTTTATAAATTTCCCTTACCCTTTCAGGGGTTAAGCCTAATTCATTTGCTAGCTCTTCCGGAGTGGGCTCTCTACCGGTCTCCATCATTAGTTTTTTTGCTCCTCTGAGAACCTTATTGATAGTTTCAATCATGTGAACAGGGATCCGGATAGTCCTTGCCTGGTCAGCAATAGCTCGTGTAACTGCTTGTCTAATCCACCAGGTCGCATAGGTAGAAAACTTATACCCTCTCCGGTACTCAAATTTTTCTACCGCTTTCATAAGCCCCATATTCCCTTCTTGAATTAGATCGAGGAAGGAGAGGCCTCTGTTGGTATATTTTTTTGCGATCGAAATGACCAGCCTTAAGTTTGACTCCACCATCTCTCGTTTGGCTTCTTGACTTTTGTCCATCCATCTTTGCAGCATGCGAACATCCTTTTTAAAATCATCCAATATCCTTCCTGCTGCAATTTCCCTTTTATATAGTTTCCTTTTTGCTGCAGCTAATTTTGCGGCCGCAAATTTATTCTTTTCTGCCCTTGGGGTTAGCTCTTGTATCTCTCTTTCTAAATGCAAAAACCGATCGTATGCAGATAAAATCACCTCTACAAAATCTTCAATAATATTGTGTTTTGCTGAAAATCTTCTTAAGTAGGCACCGGAGCGGATTCTCGATTTTTCAATCTCTTCTAGTAAGGTTACTCTTCCCTCACTTTTTATAGACGGGTTTCTCGAAGTGATGAGAAGTTCTTCTAATTTTGCATCTTCTTCTTTCATCAGATTGCATAGTTTGGGTAAAAGGGAAAGAAAATGTAGTTTATCGACAATCTCTTTCTCGGAGATGATCTTGTCAAATCGCTCTTTACCGGTAATGAGGTAATTAGCAATAGAGATTGCCTCACTTGTAGAGTATCGAAATCTCAAAATAATTTTTTCAATCTGGACCTGGGCCTTTTCGATCCGTTTAGAAATTTCTACCTCTTCTTCTCTTGTAAGTAAGGGGACGGAGCCCATCTCTTTCAAGTACATCCTTACCGGATCGTCAGAAGCCCCCTCACTCCTTTTAGGTAGCCCTTCTAATTCCTTTGCCTCTTTCTTTCTCTCCTTTTGCCGGTCGACTTCCGTTTGATTAAGGACCTGAATATCCATTCCGCTGAGAAAGATCAAGACCTGATCGATTTGTTCCGGAGAATCAAATGTCATCGGTAAGATTTCATTGATTTCCTCATAGGTGATAAAACCTTGCTCTTTAGCGATCGCCACCAACTCGTCTACTTTTTGTTGGTGTTGAGGATTGAATGAATTATTTAATGTGTGAGAAGTGCTCATAGCCTCCGGAAGATGAGAGTATCATATTCATTATTATTATTTTCAATCTAGTATTCAAAAAAATTCTGCGGTTTTTTATCTTTTTCACATGCAAATCTATGCCATAGATGATCAAGAAAAGCTAATCTCCGTCTATACTGCAAAACGGAAAAAAAATTACCGGTGTCTGGAATGTAAAGGGTCTGTGAGGTTAAAACAGGGCCTTTTTAAACAAAGACATTTTTTTCATCTAAACACAATCCCTTGCCGGCAAAGAGAAAAATCCTATTACCACTTAAGGTTTCAGCTTCTTCTACTAGACATCCTTCCTAAAGGGGAGGCTGAAATGGAATATTTATTTGAATCTTTAGGTAGAGTTGCAGATGTAATTTGGCACCCTAAAAAAATTGTATTTGAAATTCAATGCTCTATTCTTCCTGAAATTGAAGGGAAAAATAGAGTCTATGATTATCAACTTTTAGGATATACGGTTGTATGGCTTCTAAGTGACAAAATTTTCAATAAAAGAAAGGTCACATCTGTTGAGAAATACCTACGAACACAACCATGCTATTTTATACATGTAAAATCAGGAATCTCCCCTTTCATTTACGACCAAGTAGAGAAATTCTGTGGGAGGCAAAGAATATATAAAGGCCCCTATTTTCCGGTTTTTCTTCAAGATCTTCACCCCCTGGAACTCACGTTTGATGTGGACTCTATCCCGAAATCCTTGCACTATCGTCTTAAACACTCATTTTATTTCGAGGGAGACCTTCTTTTCCTAACATTACAGGGTAGGTTAGAATCTCCTTTTCCTCCCTCTTACAATAAAAAATGGTCACTAAAAAATTTTTATTTGAGACTTTTAGATCGAGGGTTAAAAATCTACTCCTCGCATGATCACCATTCCAAGACGTATTAAGCATGCCATAAAAGCAAACGGCAGTAATATCCAATCTGCCATGACATCACTAAAAATATGTACGTTCTGCAGAAAACGCCTCCGGGTATTTTCTACCACTCCCAAAGTTACTACCAAAAAAACAAAAGTTCGAAATAATCCTATCAAGCAAAGTAATGTTTTTGCAGTTTTGATAATTAAAATAAAGGGGATTACCCCAATTTTTCGAATAAGACTTAAAAATCCATATAAGCGGACTTTACGGGGATCTCCCCCGCTACAATCTTCTGCAGGATCATAGTCAAAATAATCTTTAGAAATAATATCTCTTTTGAGGCTTATCATAGTATTTAAGTAGGAGATAAGTTTAGTCGAAAACTAGGTTAAAATTCAATGAGCTTTAGCCTTCTTTTTAATCCGAAAAAATAGAGGAAAATAAGAAGGGCTACCCCTCCGCGAATGAAAAGTATTATTGGAAATTTTTTATACAGAGTGGGTTGGTGTTTTCCATTAGGATTATACCACACTGTTATAGGAGCTAATGTTTGCAGGCTTTCTTTCGCTGCGTAGGGGTTAGGAAACTTTGGCTCCGGAAATACCGTTTCTCCTTGCCAAGTTTTTCCTTGAGCCTCATAGCTATATTTTACGGCTACAAGGTACTTTCCATTTTTCAGTTCCCTAATTTGCCACTCTTGAACAATAGGCTTAGCTGAAGCTGATAATGCATAATAATGGTATATTTCCATGACCCCACTCCAAATAAAGTAGCACACTATTAAGGCGGTTATACCAAATAAAAAATTCCAAAAAATAGCTATTCGGAACGGCATTTTTTTGACCTATTATTCTTAAACCATTATACTCCTATACCTAAACTTAAACTTAAAGAGGCTTATCACCTATGGCAGAAGAAAATGAAAACCTCAAAAAGGAGGTTAGCACCGCTAAAAAAGGAGAAGAGAAGGAAGTTCGTAAACGGAAATCTTCCGCTTTAAAACGGGATCTTCAGAGCAAACAACGTAATTTTAAGAATCGTTCTTTCCAATCAGCTGTGAAAACCTCTATCCTTTCTCTAAAGGCCGAGATAAAAAACACGGAAAAGAAAAATGTAGGAAAAAGGTTAAACAAAATTTTCAGCCTTATGGATAAAGGGGTAAAAAAAGGGGTATTTAAGAAAAATAAAGCAAACCGAATAAAGTCCCGTTTATTTCAAGAAGCAAAACTTTCTCTCTAATCCGGAAACCTTTTTTCCATTATTTCTTAGCATATTGAGTATGGTAGTATGGGCGCCTACTATCTCTAATTTTTTCTTTGCTCGAGTTACGGCAGTATAAAGGGCTTCTTTCCCAAAAGATTCGCTTCCTTGAGGAAGCGCTAGCAACACTTGGTCGAACTCACTACCCTGACTTTTATGTACCGTGATAGCATAAGCCCACTCAAAAGGGGGTAACTGCAGTCCTGATATTTCTAATAACTTTTCTGTAGGACCCCAAAAATACGCCACCCCTTCTCTTGCATTTTTTTTACCTGTATATTTTTGGATCAGAATGCCTTGCATTCCATTGTAAAGCCCTTTTACATTGTCATTTTCTGTAAGAAGGATTGGGATATAATGCCACATTCCATATGGAATATATTGTTGTAACAATGCTTCATTTAATGTTTCGACCCCAAAAGGTCCTTGTCGCAGGGGAGAAAGGATTCTAAAAGCGTCCATCTCTTGCAAGACCTCTTTTGGATCTCTTTTCTTGTCCGTTGGAGGAGGGAAATAGGTAAAGGCTTTAGCTAGCCATACTTTTTTATCCGATATAGGGGTCGCCATCACTTGAAGTGAGCTTTGCTGTTCTTCCAGAAGGGTTAGGATAGATTCTTCTTTTGCGAGCCGCACATAAGTTGCAAAAGTACCTAATGCTTCATTCTCAAAGCGGATAGGACAGTTTAGAATTGTACACCCTTTTTTTTCTTGAGCCACAATATCAGAAAAAACATTACCCCCCTCCACGGGAGAAAGTTGATCCGGATCTCCTAAAAAAACTACCCTAGACCCTTCTAAAACTGCTTCTAAAAGATAGGACATTAGCGAAATATCAATCATCGATGCTTCATCTATCACAATAAGGTCAAATGGAATCACTGTTTTAATAAAATTACCTTTATTATTCATTCCCAGAAGAGCATGAAGGGTAGTAGCTGCTATCTTTCCGGAAACCTTTCTTTGTAACAAGGTTGCCGCTTTCCCGGTAGGGGCAGAAAGGACAATCTTAAATGACTCATCTGAACAGTTCGTATAAAGATCAATAAGCCGGCTAGCAGTATATGTTTTTCCCGTTCCCGGTCCTCCGCAAATGAAGGATACACTTTGATAAAATGATTGGAGGGCTGCTTCTTTTTGCTCTGGGAATAACCCCCCTTTTTCAAATAAATTCTGTAAGCTCGTCAAAAACTTATCTGAAACCGGTTTCGGAGCGACCCTTTGTAACCTCCGAAGATTTTTTACTACGCTTGTTTCAAAAAAATAATTCTTCTGCAAATAAAGATGTGAATTCCATAGTACTACTGATTGCCGGGGTAACCGTGATTCATCGGTAATCTTGTCTACGATATTTTCAGGAAGATTCTCCCACCCGGAAAGGAGCTTTTCTCGTAAAAGAATACTTTTATTTTTATCAATTTTTTTATCTAAAAATACCATAGAGATCTCCGGTCTATCTACTGTAATACAAATATGTCCCATTCGCGACGCAGCCATTAGATAAGCGAAAACAATTGCAACATCCTCTCTTTCGGTGTCCGGCAAAAGCATTTTCGCAAAAGCAAAGTCAAGATAAGTGAAGGGACCCTCGGTAACCCACAATCGCAAAGTAGGCCAAGCACTCATAACAGAACTTCCCTATTAGGGATAAAGTGATAAATCCCTTGTCCATGCTTTAACCCCCTAAGAAACACATAAAACATCCCACCGAAAAGATCTGCAAATGTTTTGCTGTCCACAATCTTTAAATATTTTTGCAATGCATTTGAATAAATGGAGGCTTGTAAAAAATAACCTTCTTTTTGTAGAACCTCTTCTAGAGGAGAGATCTCATAATCACTACTTTCCATTCCAAGATCGTTTGTTTTCCAGTCCAAAAGGTAGTATTTCCCGTTATGGGAAAAAACAAGATCTATAAAGCCGAGCAGATAGTTGCCTGACTTATCCGGATAATAAAACTCCATTTCAGTAAGTAAATTTTTATGATCAATATCCTTTAAAGAAAACTGAGGGTTCAATTGAGAAGATATGGCATTTTCTAGTAGAAGTAAAATTTCTTCCTCATATCTTTTGAAAGAAGATTGTTGTACCTCTTGAATTACAATCGGTTTCAGTTTTTCTTGAGAAAGGGGGTAAGAAAGTATTTTCTGTAATAATTTATGAATAAAAACACCAAATTCAACCCCTCTCGGCAACTCGACTTCAGATTTTAAAGCCCTCTCATAGCTACTTTCTTTTAACGAAGAAAAAGAATAGATAAATTTTTGGTTTTTTTTTAGTAAAACAGGCTTTGGTAATTGTAAAGCTGTTTCTGTAGTGCTTTTTTCAAAGTGAGGTGGATTTTGATGTTGTAACCAAGAATAACTACAAGCTCCTTCAGCGGATAGTCTTTCTAAAAAATAAAGGACCCCTTCTCTATATCCTTTTGCAGTATCGTCAAGAAGAGTTCGGAAAAATAAAGAAATGGGAGCATTCGATAGATCATCCACAACTTTTAGGACACAAGGGATGAAAACCTTTTTTTTAGCTCTAGTCATCGCTACATAGAGCTGTCTTAATTTTTCTGATTTTTCTTCTAAATCAAGTTCATTATTTTTTTCTTTTGCCGCACCTAGGACAAACACATAATCGAATTCCAAGCCTTTACTGCTATGCATTGTTAACACTTGAATAGCCTCTTCTTCCATAACCTCCTGTTTTCCTCCATCCCAGAAGATCTCCATTTCGTGTAAAAAATCTATGAGAGTTTGCAAAGAAAAGGATTGCAATTTGCAGTGGTAAAGTAGCCACTCTACTAGTTGTATAAACTCATGAAAAACAGAAGGGTCTTTGACAGAAAATCCTAACTTATTTCTAATGGAAAAAAATTTTGAAAAAAATAAAGGAAGTCCTTTAGCATAAAATAACTCCTTTAGCTCAAAAAAGTATCGAGAAATCTCCTCCATAGTTTCTTTAGATATTGCCTTAACCTCTTGGAAGGTCAGATTGATTAAAGGCCCCATTAGAACCATCTTTATCTTCCCTTCATGATATGGGGCTACAACAGCTTGAAAAAGCTCTTTTACCCCCTGATAAGTAGGGGTTTTCGTGATAGATACGCTTGCTTTACTATTACATAATATCCCTACCTTATGTAAGTAGTGACAAATGGAATAAGATTGATATCGATCTGCAACTAATATTGCAATACTTGAAAGCTTTACTCCTTTAGCATATAGTTCAATAATTGTATGTGCGATAAATGGATAAAATTGATCTTCTTCTCTTTCAGAAAAACTCATTTCACCCTCTGAAAGAAAAAAATGTACAGGGAAATTAAGTTCAGCCTCCTCTTCAGAAAGTCCCGATTGAAGAGGGGGGCAAGCCAAAAAATCATTATACTTTGGCAAAAATAACCAAGGCTTTTGGGTAAATAGAGCATTAAATGCACGTACTAAAGCCGGCCTGCTACGATAATTGGTGTCTAAATAAAATAGCGCAGATTCTCCTAAGAAAGTGACTGCTTCAAAATAGGTATAGACATCGGCATTTCTAAAGCTATATATCGCCTGTTTAGGGTCACCCACTAGGTAGCAAAGATCCATAACCTTCTCAGAGAAAAAGAGCTTTTTAAAAATTTCCCATTGATTAGGGTCAGTATCTTGAAACTCATCAATGATCGCTGCTCGATATTTTTTTTGAGTTTTTTTTACAAATTCATCTTTCTTTATTGCCTGAAGCATTTTCCGTATTATTTCATCTGGAGGGATAATCCCATTTTTCTCGTATAGATTCCAGCTGCCACGCTCATTTGAGTTAAATTCCATTTCGGAATTCTTATAGTTAAGTTCAAGTACGCTACCTGATTCGAATGTTAGCATTACTTTTTTTCTTTGCTCACCCTGCTTGACTCCTTTTGCAA
>DAHXLK010000003.1 GCA_027366035.1 Chlamydiota bacterium | reverse complement strand
TCGGGTTAGAGTCTCCACAAGCGCGACAACGGAAGATGGAAGAACTTTCCGTCATCGCAGTTCTACAAAAGCTGAAGGCGAGCAGATAGACATATATTTTGCTTTGAGGGTGCGTTCTCAAATTCTTGGAACCCGCAAAGTCAAATTTTAACGACAAAGCGAAGATCGAAACAGTCCCTTACTATATCATCCGCAGCTATTTACGCAATAACACTACTTTTTAAACCCCATTCAGAGATTTCTTAACTTTATCTTTACAAGAATCGAAAATTATATATAATAGTTTCTTTTCGATAAAAAACTTACCCTATTAGGAGGTATATATGATTTTAGGTTCTGTTTGTTCGCGAGCTGCCGGAGCAGTCGTAAACGGTGGTCGTACCGTAATGTATGGTACGGCTCATGTAGCAGCTAGAGTAGGGTCTATCGCCCTAAGCGTCCTTAAAGGGAGCTTTTCTCTCTTAATGACCCCAAAAGTGGGAATTCCAGTAGCGCTTACAGCTACTGCTGTTGCTGCTTATATCTGCTATTCACGATATTTAGGAAAAGGATCAGCTTCCACCATCCCAAGTAGCTCTTAATAATCAATTCATAGAGGCAGTAAGGATGCATCTTTACTGCCTTTTTAGTAGAATCTGCTGATTTCCTAGCTCATATTTCCAGCTCCAGGATGGGTCTGCTACACGTTCCATCTCTTGTGAAAGTTTTCCACCGTGCTCTTTAATCTTTAAACGATATCCGCTTTTTACTTCGAACAAGTGGTTACCTCTAAAAGTGACGTTTTCGGCATAAAATTCTGCCCCTTCTTGCAAATGGATCTTGACCATCTCCTTTCTGACCATTTCTCCCGACCAAAAACGGGTAGGGACGGCATAATCTATCCCTTCATTTAAGATCCGGACATTTCTTAAAAAACATCTTCCTTGGGTAGGGTTTTCTGCTCGGATAATAAAAGAGCCGTTGACTTCCACTGTATCGAAATATAAATCGGACAAGTGGCAGTGCAGCTCCGACTGTTTGTGCAGTTTGCCTTTCGACAGCTTTTTTTTGATAATGGAATACAAAGGACCTAGCGTTGGATGATAGGAGAATATAAACGACGGCCCCTTTTCTAAATATTCTTGCAAAGAGGGCATCAAAGGCAAGGTAAACCGGCACCGGGTTAATAGCTCATGGGCATTGCATAAAAAGTCGTAGAAACACCTCTCCGGCGTCTCTATTGTGGATCCGGAGGAAAAATAGACCTTTTTAGCCGTAGAAATCGTCTTTTTCCTCTCATTCATGGTAATAAAGACCTTTTTCAACCTCCTCCTTGCCGCTACCGGGTAGGTTTCGACAAAGCTATCGACGATATTTTGCATCGTCATCTCTAGCCTTCCTACCCTCTCTTCCTTCAGACTTCCTTTAGAAAAATAGCGAATATTTTTTAAGTTTACCAAAGGTCCCGGAAACGGGTGGTCGACAACTACTTTTTCTATCTCTTTTAGATCGACAAAGAGGATATTGGTATTAGAGGGAAAGGCTTCCATCTTTGTAATGCTATATTTGGCAAAATCACAATATTCGATATTAGAAAGATGGTAAGAAAATCCCTTAGCCACCCGTTTTTCTCTTAAGACATTGATCCCCTCAGCAGCATTTGCCTCTCTAGGGCAAGAGGCAAAGCCAAAAGACATATCGTTGTGACATCCGATCCCGGCAAAGGCTAAAAGTCCCGAATCTACCCCTGCAATGGGATTATTGATCTGTCTAATGAGGGCTTTTCTCCTCCCCTGCCCTTGGAACCATGAAAAAACCCCACACTCTTTAGCGAGTTTCCAAATCACTCCATGCCCTCCCGGTTTATAGAGAGGGGCCAACGTCTCTTTCATACACCACTTCCCTTCGCTGGTAATAGTGGGAACAAGGGGCTGAGTAAAAAAATGAAAACTCTCCTTGGGCCTTTTAAACCATTTTTCTTCCTCACAGATATTTAAAATATGCTTATGGTTATTCTTTTCATGAGAGGTCATCATAGCAATGGGAGTAAGGACCTTCTTGCCATAGAGCTTATAGTAAAGATGCTCTTTGGCAGCCACATCATCGATTAAATATTGAAGGAGGGTCTTACCGGCAAAGAGGAGCTTTGCCGCCGGTAGCTCCTCATGGGTTGTAGGATCTTGTAGGTGGAGCCTATCGGCAGCTCCTCCTATAGGGTAGAGCTCTCCTATCTCCGGTAAATGGTGGATCCCCCAACTTATGGCTTTTTGTATCTCTTTATCTTCTTTAGAAATATCGATACACAAAGGGGGATAGATACGCATTTGCCCCTTTTCCTTTTTTTTCCTTTGCATCAATCGCAATAGCTCATACTGATAGCCAATAAGTCCCCCTATCTCCCTGTAAAAATGGTCGATTTGAATAGCAGAGTTAAGAAAAGCTTGCAATTTCAGAGTAAAAGAAGGAGAACTCTCCTCTTCGTTACTAAATACCACCTCCCATTGCCGGAGAAAAATAAGGGCTTTTAATACATATTCTTCCTCTTGAGAAAAGGGGAAACCTAGCTTTTTTAGCATATTTTTCCCCTCTGTAACGGAAGGGGTGGCGTCTAGTAAAGCAATTTTTTCTAAAATGTTTTTTGCTCCGGCAATTTTTTTTCTAAAAGAAGCAAACTCACTAGTTTTCCTATACATATACTCCACCTAAATTATCTATATTTTGGAAGAAAGGCCCCTTTTTGAACGATTTTTTTTGACTATTAAAGCCCATAGAGATAAAAGATTTCTATTGTGAGTATTAAACCATTTTCAGTCTTAAAGGAGAAAGTGATATGGCGACTAAGCAAAAAAACTCAAAATTCATGCAGCCGATGCAAGTCAGTGATGAGCTTGCGGCAATCGTAGGGAAAGGGCCAATGCCAAGGACCAAAGTGACGCAAAAGCTTTGGGACTATATCAAATCCCGAAAATTGCAAGATCAAAAGAACAAGAGAAATATCATTGCCGATGAAAAACTCTCTAAAGTCTTTGGCGGCAATAAGAAAACCGTTAACATGTTTGAAATGACAAAACTCGTCAACAAACACCTCTCGTAATTTTTTTTTGAGTTTCCCGGCCCAAAGAGATGTCTTTTTGGGCTTTTTTTTCTATGTAGGGACTGTTGAAATCTCCCATTTGGTTAAAATTTGAGCCTTGCTTCTTCGGATTTGATTTTTTTGAAAGTGACATATCCTACTAAGGTATAGGCACTTTTAAAAAGATCAAATCCGAAGAAGCAAGGCTCAAATTTTAACCAAATGGGAGATTTCAACAGTCCCATGTACAAGATGACGATTGCCTATGATGGGACAGCCTATGCTGGCTTTCAATCCCAACCCAATAGCCCCTCTATCCAAACCACTATAGAAAAGGCCTTATCGATCCTCCTCCGAGAAAAGATCTCTATTATCGGAGCCTCTAGGACCGACGCAGGGGTTCATGCGCTAGGACAAGTGGCCCATTTTACAGCCCCTCATCTCCCCCTTCTTTATTCTCTCAACGCCCTCCTCCCCCCCGATATCCGTATCCTGACTATCGAAGAGGTCCCCCCTACTTTTCATGCCAGATATAGCGCCCTTAGAAAAACCTATTACTACCATCTTGCTCTACATCCTGACCCCTTTAGAAGAAATATCAGCCTAAATCTCAAGATGAAGTTAGACCTTAACCGACTCAAAACTGGAGCTGCCTATTTTCTAGGGACCCATGATTTTACCTCATTTTCCAATAAAGCGGGTCGTGGATGTGCAAAAAATAAACCGATCAAAACTTTGTACCGATTAGATTTGATCGAGGAAGGGGATAGGATACGGTTAGAATTTGAAGCCGATGGATTTTTATATAAAATGGTCAGAAACATCGTAGGGACCCTTCTAGAGGTCGCAAGAGGGGCCTTATCGCCTCATACTATCCCCAAAATCTTACAAGAAAAATCGCGTAGACTGGCAGGCCCTACCGCTCCTCCCCATCCCCTTTTTTTGATCAAGGTAGACTATGAATGAGGTCGAGCGAAGGAAAATGTTTTGCCCCTTTATGCTCTTGAAGGATTGTATTCAGATGTGGGTAATGGGGCTCGCAAATAAGGACAGGTAAAGCCGGTGTAGCTGCTAAAGCTTTTAACCCTCGCACACTATCTTCAAAACCAATGATCCTATCTCCTTTTTTCCCCAATAACTGTATAGCCCGCAAATAGCCTTCCGGATCCGGTTTTCCCTTCCCAAATTCTTCTCTAGTAAACCAGTAAGGTATCGTCTTCAGTATGGAGAGAAAGGGGGTGATAAGATTCACCTGATCCCGCATGGCATGGGTAACGACACACCTTCGAATATTTTCTTTTTCCAGCTGTTGCAAAAGGGGTTTTACCCCCGGCATCAATTCAAGTTTTCCTCGGGTGATCAGTTGTAAATACTCTCGCCTTTTCTCCAGATAAATCTCCTCCCAACCAATAGCTCCAAGATCGGGAAATTCTCCGCAAATAGCTTCTTGCAAACTACTTCCTCCAATATGGGCAATCCTCGTAAAGGTCTGAAAACTCCATTTCAGATGATAACCCCGTTTGGCAAAAACATTCACATAAGCCTGAAAATGCAAATGTTCGGTATTGACCAAAAGACCGTCGAAGTCAAAAAGAAAAAGATCAAAATTATGAATCCACTGCAATATAGACCTACTCATAAAAAGTATTGTGGCATACTCAAGAGGTTTTTTTAGAATAAATTTTGTAAAAAGTTAGAAATTTCAGAAGTGCCTACTTTACGAGTCACCTCTTTCCCCTCTTTAAAAAGGATCACGGTGGGCATGGATTGGATATGGTAACTATTATCCAAGATATCTATGTTAACTTTGATAAATCGAAAACTCTTTTCCACCTCATTTGCTTTTTCTTCAAAAAGAGGCGCTATCATCTTGCAGGGGGCACACCAGCTGGCATAGAAATCGGCCACGACAGGAACCTTGCTTTCTTTGATAATCTTTTGTAGTTGAGATAGGCTTTGTACCTCCTCTACCTTTAGTCTGTTTATAGAAGGCTCTTTCCCTCCCTTTTTAGCGAGCTCTTTTTTAGGAATGGAGAGCCATTCTTTGTGAGCAGAAATAGCTGCTTTCGCCCCATCTCCTGCTGCCGAAATGGCCTGTTTATAAATAGGGTCTATGATATCGCCAATCGCATAAACGCCGGGAACCGATGTCTGTAAATCTCTTCCTACCTGGATAAATCCTTTAGGATCTAAGGCCAGCTTCTTTTCAAAAATATGAGAGTTAGGGGTCGCCCCGATCGCTAAAAAAATCCCGTCGAGCGGAATTTTTTCCTCTTTTCCCTGATTCTTTACAATCACATGAGTCACTTGATCCTTATTTCCCCCAATTTCCTTTATGGTAGTGAGGTAGCGGACCTCTACATTAGGACGATCCACAATCTTTTTCTTTCTTTGTTCTTCACGAGAGCGAAAGCTATCTTTCCTTATAAAGATATACACCTTACTTGCAATCTCCGAAAGATAGTCGGCCTCCAATAAAGCCGCATCGCCTCCACCTATGATAGCAACTACTTTATCTTGATATAAGGGGCCATCGCAAACCGCACAGTTTGCTACCCCTTTCCCCCAATAATCCTCTTCTCCGGGAACCCCTAGCCTATTGGGCCGCGTTCCCATCGCAATAATACAAAAAGAGGCAACAATCTTTCTCACTTTTTCAGGATGGAGCAGATCTCTTGTGGTAAAGGTATACGGTCTTTTAGAAAAGTCGACATCTATCACCTCTTCCGCAAGGAAGACCGATCCATTTTCTTCCGCTTGACTATGAAGCTTTTCTATGAGCTGCAATCCCGAAATACCGGCTTCTCCCGGCCAGTTCTGTACCAAATGCGACTGGGAGATGAGCCCACCGGGAAGCCCCCCTTCGATCACTACCGGGCGTAGACCAAATCTTCCCAAATAGAGAGCAGAGGTCAACGCTCCGGGACCTCCTCCTAAGACCACCACCTCATAGTATTCCTCTGCAAACATAGGGATGGCAAATAGAAAACAAAGGAAAAATATTTTTTTTATTAACTTTTTCATTGTACTTGTCTTTGGGGGATAATATAAGTTATCATAACATTATGATTCAATGGCTTAAAAATCTTTTTACCCGTAAAGATCCTTCTTTAGAATTCAATTATCTCTATTTTTCCTTAGGTTTTCTTTTTATCGCCTTTTTAAGCGTTATCCAGATTTTTTCCAAGGAGGAGGGAAGCTTGGGGGTGAAAATCTTCTTTACCCTCTACTCGGCGGGGCAAGCATTACTAGAGATAAGCTGTCTTGCTTTTTTAGGGTTATGGATACGGAAAAAATTCTCTAAGATCTTATATAAAATTTTTATTGGAATTACTTTTCTTTTCTTTTTGGGTCATTTTGTCGATTTCATCATGTCTCGACTTATGGATGCATCGATCTTATACGCTTTCAAATTATTCTTTGCCGAAGGGATTTCCCATTTTTTTGCCGCCATTTTCGCCCTCAATATGAACGTAAAAATACTGTTTATAATTTTAGGTGCTATCTTCTGCATCCCTATAATAGGGATCTTTTTTTACTGGTTTACCCGAAAGCTTATTCAAAAAGTCCCTGTAATCTTAAAACCATTCCACCTCTTCTTGTTCGCTGCTGCCCTTGGACTGGGGCTATTGGGACTCGATATGGGGATTTTACATAAGATAGCAGCCAAAACCCATTCCCATCTGAAAAAAAATCTCCCATTGGGAGCCACCTTTCTCACCCCTACAGGCTTCACCCTTCAACTTCCGGGTACGTTTAAAGAACCCAGAAAGGAAGAAGAGATAATGGATACCTTGAAACAAAAATCGTTCGTAGCAAATAAAAGGCCCAATATTTACCTTTTTGTTATAGAAACCTTTAGAAAAGACTACGTCTCTTCTGACATTACCCCTAACCTGCATCTTTTCTCCAAAGAACAGCTCTCTTTTCCCCTTTCCCTTGCCAATGCCAATGCCTCTCACTATTCGTGGTTTTCCATTTTCCATTCAGTCCTCCCCTACCATTGGGCCGAACTTAAAAAAAAGTGGCAAGGGGGGAGCATTCCGATCCGAATTTTAAAATCACTAGGCTATAAGACCCATGTGTTTAGTTCTGCCGAACTCTCTTATTATAACATGCAAGAGCTCCTTTTTGGCAAAACGAAAGCCTTAATCGATGACTACCAAGAGTTTTCTTCTGACAGGAAGCTTAGCGCTGCAGATAAAGATCTACTTACTTGGAAAGCACTGAGGCAGGCCTTGATGGAAAAGGAAGGGCAATATGGCAACCTTTATATCGTTTTCCTCGATGCGACCCACTCAGAATATCACTGGCCCAAAGATTTTCCTACTCCATTTACCCCTTTCGTAGAAAATATCGACTATCTTTCGATGGCTACGACAAAAAAAGAATTAGAGATGGTCAAAAACCGGTATAAAAATGCCTTGTATTTCGTCGATTACCAAATCGGAGCATTTTTAAAACAGTTACAAGATAATAATCTATATACGGAATCGGTGATCGCCTTTACAGGAGACCATGGAGAGGAGTTTTTTGAACAAGGGGCGATGTTCCATGCCACTCACCTCAATGAGGCACAAATATCTGTCCCCATCTTTTACAAATTAGGTGAGATAAAGACAGGTATTGGCCACATGACGAGCCATATCGATATTTTACCTACCATTATCCACTATCTTACCGGAAGGGATGATTTTTCCGATCTATTTGATGGGCAATCGGTCCTCAGCGATAAAAGGTGGCCCTATATCTTTACTGTACAACAAAATGGAGGGGAAACCCCTATCGAATTTTCCCTGCATGATGGAACCTATAGGATCCATGCTAAATTTGAAAACCCCAAGACTCTTTATACCTCTTCCACAATCAAGGTATTGGGAATCTATGACCGGAATGAAACCACCATGGAACCGGGATCCTATTCGCAAGTAACCGAATCCTTTATTAAAGCTTTATATCCTTTAACCACATTAAGAGATCTCTGACCAAGTCCCGAGGAGCATAATAATTTTTTCACAAAAATTTTTTGGTATACTGAGACTGTTTCGATCTCCCATTTGGTTATGCCTTTGCTTCCCCGGATTTGATCTTTTTAAAAAGCGCCTATACTTTAGTAGGATATCTCTCTTTCAAAAAAATCAATCCGGCTTTGCAAGGCTCAAATTTTAATGGAAAAGCGGAGATTTCAACAGCCCCCTTTTTGAAAACGACACATCCTACTAATACATAGGAACTTAAAAAAATCAAATCTAAAGAAGCAAGGGTAAAATTTTCACCAAATGGGAGATCGAAACAGTCCCAGTGTCTAAAAAAAAGGTGAAGACATCACTTACCTGTAATAGACAAAATCCTACGAAGAGTGTAGGGAAGGATCCCTCCATGCTTGTAATACTCCACTTCTACAGGGGTTTCTAAACAAGCCGTCAGAGCAACCGTTTTTCCTTTTCCAATATCCAAAGTAACTTCTGGCCTTATGGAAGGTTCAAAACCAAAAAAGGAAAACTCTTCATCTCCTGTGATCCCCACCGATTCCCAATCTTCCCCTTCTTGAAAGACTAACGGCAAGACTCCCATCCCGATGAGGTTACTTCTATGGATCCTTTCAAAACTCTTAGCTACGACAGCGACCACTCCAAGAAGTGCCGTCCCCTTCGCAGCCCAATCCCGAGAACTTCCCATCCCATAATCTTTCCCCGCAAAAACAATTAGGGGGACCTTCTTAGCCGAATAGATTTCAGCCGCTTCGAAAATGGGCAAGATAGTTCCCTCCGGCATAAGGCGGGTAAATCCCCCCTCTTTACCGGCGGCTAACGCATTCCGAATACGGACATTGGCAAAAGTCCCTCGCATCATAATATTGTGATTGCCCCGCCTACTACCATAACTATTAAATTCCCCTTCTTTCACCCCTTTGGCAGCCAAATATTGTCCGGCAGGCGTTTTTCCACTAAACGCCCCAGCAGGAGAGATGTGATCGGTAGTGACCGAATCTTTAAATAAAGCCAGAGCCCTCATATTTTTAAATTCTTTTGGCTTAGGAAGCCGCGAGGTAAAGCCCGCGAAAAAAGGTGGTTTTTGGATATAGGTGCTACCGGGATCCCAAGGATACCTAGCTCCTGTCTTTCCCGTAATCTCTTTCCACACAGGATTATCGGTCAAGATATGGGAATACCTTTGTGAAAACATCTGGGGCCGGATTCCGATTTCTATCGCTTTTTCAATCTCCTTTTCCTGTGGCCAGATATCCTTTAAAAATACCTCTTTCCCATCTTTCCCCTTTCCTAACGGCTCTTTCGTCATATCGATATCGACCCTTCCAGCAATCGCAAAGGCGACGACGAGAGGAGGAGACATAAGAAAATTTGCCTTGACCGAACTGTGGATCCTAGCTTCGAAATTCCTGTTACCACTCAACACACTTGCGGCAATAAGATCGTGACTTTTAATAGCCTCCTCAATTTTTTCATCGAGCGGTCCACTATTGCCAATACAAGTAGTACATCCATAAGCAACTAGGTGAAAACCAAGATCGTTCAAATACCTCTGCAATCCTGTTTTTTCCAGATAGTCGGTAACTACCCTAGAGCCAGGAGCTAAGCTAGTTTTAATAAGAGGGTTTACGGTAAGCCCTAGCTCCACCGCTTTTTTGGCTAGGAGGCCGGCTCCGATCATCACACTGGGATTGCTGGTATTGGTACAACTGGTAATGGCTGCGATAACAATAGATCCGTCATGAAAGACCCCTTCATGCTTTCCATATTCGGTATAGCCGGGGTTGGCAATGGGATTGGTAAAAGGGCGATTATTCACCATCTCTTCTTCGTTTCTATCTGTTGAAAGGGGGCCGATCATCCTTGTCCCTCCATCGGCATGAGCACCATGGATGAGAAAGGAACCTCCGGCATGGATAAAGATCTGTCGGTTTTTCTCCTCTAATTTTTTCCCATATCCCCCTTTATCCGGCGGCGCTGTCAGTAACTCTTGAAAAGAGTTTTTCAGCTCGGTAAGATGGATCCTGTCTTGCGGCCTTTTAGGCCCTGCAACGGATGGTCGAATCGTAGATAGGTCAAGCTCCAGGACTTTGGTGTAATCGACTTCTCCTTTTTTGGGGATGCCGAACATCTTTTGGGCCCGTAAATACTCTTCTACCTCCGCTACTTTTTCTTTGGAGCGCCCTGTCATCGCAAGGTATTGGAGTGTCTTCTCATCGGCAGGGAAAAATCCGATGGTAGCCCCATATTCCGGCGACATATTTCCAATAGTTGCCCTGTCAGCAACGGATAAGCTGGCAGCGCCGTCACCAAAAAATTCGACAAATTTTTCGACGACCTTTTCTTTACGTAGCATTTCGGTAACCCTTAGGGTAAGGTCGGTAGCCGTCACCCCCTCTTGCAACTTGCCGGTCATATGGACACCGATAACCTCCGGCATCTGCATAGCAACCGGCTGGCCGAGCATCGCTGCCTCTGCTTCAATCCCCCCTACCCCCCAACCTAAAACTCCGAGGCCATTAATCATCGTCGTATGCGAGTCAGTTCCTACCAGGGTATCGAAATAAAGGAGCTCTCCTCCTTCTATTTTTTTCGAAGTGACGACGGTAGCGATAAATTCCAGATTGACCTGATGGACAATCCCAATCCCGGGAGGCACTACTTTAAATGTTTTAAAAGCCTGCTGCCCCCATTTCAGCAGTTCATAGCGCTCTTTATTCCGCTGAAACTCGGTTTTCAAATTAAATAAAAAGGCGTCATCGGTCCCTGCCCTATCTACCTGCACCGAATGGTCGATAACTAAATCAACAGGGACATCGGGCTCAATTACATTCGGATCTTTTTTTTGATCGGCTACTGCCTCGCGCATAGCGGCAAGATCGACTAAAAGGGGGACTCCTGTGAAATCTTGCAAAATTACCCGAGAGACGATAAAAGGGACCTCGGCATGGCCTACCTTTTTTGCGTTCCATTTGGCTAAATGAAGGACATCTTCCTCCGTCACCAAATTTCCATCGCAGTTACGGAGGAGCGCCTCTAGCATGATCCGGATCGATATGGGAAGACGGCTTATCTCGGCAATTCCTTGTTCTTCTAAAGTAAGGAGCGAGTAATAAAAGCGATGTTTCGAAAGGGGTTGTAGCGATTTAAAAGGATTGTTCATGGCTCCCTTTAAAAAATTGTTCGGTTAGCTTAAATGCTTGCCTGCTCAAGAGCAGGCTATTATGTCCTTTCTTTAAGACGATCCGTTTATGAGGAGTATTTAGCTGAGTCTCCTTTACAGCCACTACCCCATCATTTTCTCCTTGGATAAAAGGATTTATCCCAAAATTACCTGCGATGACAAAGACATCTAGGGTAAGGGGGAATTCCCCCAAATGAGGAAAATCAGTTTCGGTCATCAGTTGTTTTCCTGCGTATTCCTTAGCCACTTTCTTAGCCAGCTCGAATTTGGCGAGGAGCCTTCCTAAAGAGGCTCCTTTATTGGGAGGGGCTAATAGGACTGCTTTGCCCTCTTTAGCCCAGGTGGGGCAGCGGGGATGGTTGAGAGCCCCTCTTAGGACTAAAGATCCCATCGAATGAGCTACATAATAGACAGGAGGGGTAAAAAAAGATTTTTGTAGTTGTAGCGCTAAATTTTCTGCGTGCTCCTCGATCCTCTTCTCCCTCCCTTGGTACTCCCAGTTGAAGGTATTCCAACCTTTTTTTTTAAATCCTTTGGCAAAGAAAAAAAGGCTCCAACCACCCCCTAAAAAACCATGAATGAATAGGACGGATTTTGTCTCAATTAAAAAGGCTGTCATTGAAAATGACTATAGAAAATCTTTACTTTTTTTTCGATGGATTCTTTGCCAACAATCTGTCAAAATGAGACTGTTTCGATCTTCGCTTTGCCCTTAAAATTTGAGCCTTGCAAAGCCCGTTTGATTTTTGTGAAAGTGTAATATCCTGAGGTATAGGTGCTTTTAGAAAGATTAAATCCGGGGAAGCAAGGGTAAAATTTTCACCAAATGGGAGAGGAAAACAGCCCCTAAAATGGAGAGATAAGAGCGTCTTACCTATGTGCACAAATGGAAAATATTGAAGGGGAGATCCTCTCCGCTACTTTTAGCTCCCCTTTTTCCCCCGATATGCCTAGTAAAGTGGCTATTCGTCCTATTGAAAATGGCCTCTACCAATATAGTAAATATTACAAAGATAAAGTATTTCATGAAAATAGAGAAAAGATAGACTGGGACCGGCTAAATAATTATAAGCAAGGTTTGATTTATACTTCGGTAGCCGACTACCACCTTTTAAAAAATAAAAAAGGGAAGACGACCCTTTTGAAAAAACCGCCTACCAAAACCCCTACCACTCCACACCACAACCGGATTAAACGATCTCTTATCTCAGAAGAAGCACCTTTTCTTAAGTCCCTTGGAATACAAAAAAACAAATTTCGACAGATCAACCGCTTTTTAGAGTTGATAGAGGATATTCTTCCCCATCTCCCTAAAGAAAAGCTAAGGGTGGTCGATCTAGCCTCAGGAAAGGGTTATTTGACTGTTGCCTTATACCATTTTCTCAAAGACCGTGGCTATACGGTCCACCTAACTGGAGTAGAGAGAAGGCAAGAGCTGGCTTCTTTTTGTAAAGAACAAGAAAATGGACCAGAGTTTGTAGCTAAGAAAATTACAGATTATCATCCTGAAGGTACAGTGGATATGGTTCTAGCTTTGCATGCTTGCGACACGGCTACTGACGACGCCTTAGAAAAGGGGATAAGCTGGAAGGCTAAAGCGATACTATTAGCCCCCTGCTGCCAGCAGGAGTATCTTAAAAAGATTACTTCGGAAGTTTTAGCGGGGCTATTTCAATTTGGCATCTTGAAAGAGCGGTTTTCCTCTATCCTTACCGACGGGATGAGAGCCTTAAAGCTACAAGCTGCCGGTTATCACACTCAGGTTCTAGAGTTCATCGACTCCGAACATACTAAGAAAAATCTTATGATCCGCGCTGTCTTTGGCAATTCTGAACAAGCAAAAGAACAAGCAAAAGAACACATAAAAAAGCTGCAACCGCTCGTATCTCCCGCTTGAAAATCTAAATTTTATGATTGCGAAACCGGTTTTAGTTTTTCCAAAAATGACATATCCTACTAAGAGGACTGTTGAAATCTTTAGCTTTTTCGTTAAAATTTGAGCCTTGCAAAGCCGGTTCGTCTTTTTTGAAAGTGACATATCCTGCTAAGGTATAGGCACTTTTAAAAAGATCAAATCCGGGGAAGCAAGGGTAAAATTTTAACCAAACGGGAGATCGAAACAGTCCCTTTTAATAGCTATTTAACACTGCGTGAATATGTTCACAATTAGAATGCCCGCAAGTACAGCCTACAGGGTTCCCTAGATAGACATTATAGTATTCTTTTTCATCTTCGGGGTTAGAGACGATATATTGATTGTCATTAGCCTGTTTAATATCCCAACTTCTAAATCGGAGCTCCTCATCTTTTACCTCTTCGTCCTCATTCTCTCCTTGGCCATGTTGCGCCTGAATAGACCGGGCAATCTGGCAGTAAACACAGTTGCAGTGAGGTTCCGGTTTGGGCATGGTGTGAGGATCGTCAAGCCCTAGCACTTTTGCGATATTAGCCACTTTGCGTAAGATCTCAAGAGGTAAATTAGGGGCATCTTTATGCTCGGAATTATGTTGCAGGGCATTCGAAAATCCTTCTTGCGAGCTAGTTATGACATTACCCCCTCCCCACTTTAAAAAGAGGTTATCTGTCGATTTGGTATGGGATTCTTCCAGATATTTAGCATGGGTTTCAAAAATAGTTTCTATGATCTGCTCTGAAAGGCCAGGGATAAGAATTTTCGAACCGTTGATCAGCTCAATAGCTAAGATAGGAAAAGGGCCCTTATCTTCTAGGAAAATAGCTACAATATTCTTCCAGGAAGTAGAGATGTGAGGCGGTAGACTTAAAAAGCTTCCGGTTATTTCCATAAGAGTCGTCCCTTACATTACATAAAATATAACTTATTATAATAGATTTAAGGAGAAAAGTCAATATTTTTAGCACTCAGGAGCATTGTTTGCTGGAAATGTCATAACCTATTTATGTTTAGTTTTTTAAAAACTTCCTTTCCATAAATTTTCCTTTTTAGGCATAGATAAGGAGTAACCTAAAAAAGATAGGGAGTAAAATGGCGCGTAAAACCTTTGTCATAGATACTAATGTATTATTACATGACCCAAATGCCATCAAAAATTTTGCAGACAACGATGTGGTCATTCCCCTGGTGGTTTTAGAGGAGTTAGATAGTTTAAAACGGGTATCTAATGAGCTGGGTCATAATGCAAGAGATGTGATCCGCTATATCGATTCGTTAAAGAACCTCTACCCGGGGGATTTGGGAAAGGGGGTAAAGATACCTGAAGGCCCCATAGTTCGAATTTTTCTAGAAGGAAAATCGGAAAAGATTGCCGGCTTTCCCCTTCCTCTCGATCGCAATAGCAATAGGATTTTACACATGGCGCAAAGCCTATCTTTAAAAGGAGAGAAAATCGTTTTTGTATCGAAAGATTTTGTCTCCCGCGTGAAAGCAGAGGCTATGGAGCTGGAGGCAGAAGACTATGAAAATCAAAAGGTCACTTTTGCAAAGATGTATCAAGGGATACGCAAGCTCGATATGTCCAAAAAAGATATCGACCTTTTCTATAAGGATGGGACTATGGAAACCCCCATCGATTTTAGCCCTAACGAATACTGCCTTTTGCATGCTCCGGAAAAATCCACCGCTCTTTGTAAATACAATAAAGGGACAAAAAAGCTAGAACCTCTTTTACAGATCTCTAAAGATATTTGGGGGATCAACCCTTTAAATATCGAACAGAGATGCGCCATCGATCTCCTCCTTCGAGACGATATCCCTTTAGTTACCCTGGTTGGCCAGGCAGGCACGGGGAAGACCCTTCTTGCCCTTGCCTGCGGGATGAAAAGGGTCTTTGATGACAACCATTATTCCAGAATTTTAGTCTCTAGGCCCATCATCCCCCTGGGAAAAGATATCGGCTATCTGCCGGGAACCAAAGAAGAAAAACTCTTTAATTGGATGCAACCTATCTATGATAACTTAGAATTCCTCTGCGAAATTGCCCATGGGCAAGGCAACGGCAAATCGTCTATGGAATTTATTTTAGAAAGTAAAAAAATTGAGATGGAAGCGGTCACCTATATTCGTGGAAGGTCTCTGCCAAAAATTTACATGATTATCGATGAAGCTCAAAATCTTACGCCGCATGAGGTCAAAACGGTGATTTCTAGAGCGGGGCACGGGACTAAGGTTATCCTAACCGGAGACCCCACTCAGATCGATAATCCTTATCTAGATAAAGACTCCAATGGACTCACTTATACAGTTTCCAAATTTCGCAATCAGAAGCTCTACGGCCATATCTTCTTAGATAAGACTGAAAGATCGGAGCTTGCCAAAATTGCTGCCGAAATTATGTGAAAAAAAGAAGCTCCCGGTATTTAGGTAATGGCCATTCTTTGGCTTCTAGGTGATTTTCGATTGTATCGATCTCTTCTCTTGCCCTATCTAGCCTTTTTCTCAACCCTTTTAAAGGAGAATTTTGAAGATTTTTCATAGCTACTTGAGCCCTATTTGTAGGTAATTTAGAGCGCTTAGCGGCCGGAAGGACTCCCGTGTAAAAAATCTCTTGAAGTAGATTTTTTTCTATTTCTAAGTATTTTTCTCGCTGCTCTTGCAACGTATGGGCGTAAGCTTTAAGTTCATTTTTGCTTAAAACCCCTTCAAAAACTTTTTCCGCTTTCTTTGAAAGGAAGGTAGGTATTGCTTCCGAGGAGCTTTGAAAGATAGGGAGTTTTCTTTTTTTAGCTTCTTGAACCCACTGTTGAGAATACCCATTCCCTGAAAACAGGATATTTTTAGACTCCTTTAAATGATCTTGCATGACACGATAAGGATCTCTGCCCCCTTCGAGTTCCTCCATTAATAGATCTAGTTGATGGGCAAAAAGGCTATTTAAGACAAATAAAGGCAAAGCACAGTTAGCAGAAGCTCCCACTGCACGAAATTCAAATTTATTTCCCGTAAATACAAAAGGAGAGGTCCGATTTCTGTCGGAATAGTCTTTCGAAATGCTGGTTATAATGAGATCTATTTTTTCTTGAGGATGGGAGGTGAATTTTTTTCCAAAAGAGAGGCTCTCTACCAGTTCAGTTAACATGTTTCCTAAACATACAGAGATGATTGGAGGAGGGGCTTCGTGTCCTCCTAAGCGATAATCATTACCCGGGGTGGCGATCGAGGCCATTAAAAGGTCGCTATGCAAATAAACAGCATCGAGAAGGGCAGTAATGGCAAGGAGAAAAAAGAGGTGAGTATGAGGCGATTCGGTCGGATGAAATAAATTGAATCCGGTATCGGTAGAGATCGACCAGTTGCAATGTTTACCCGAGCCATTGATGCCGGCAAATGGTTTTTCATGAAAAATGCAGGCGAGATTATGCTGATAGGCCGTCTGTTTCATGAGTTCCATCAAAAGGATATTATGATCCACCGCAACGGAACTACTTTCAAAAATGGGAGCTACTTCATACTGCGAAGGGGCAACCTCAGCATGCCTAGTCTTTAAGGGAATGCCAAGAGAGCAGGCCTGTTTTTCTACCTCCTCCATATAGGTTAAAATGCGAGGAGGGATCACCCTAAAATAGTGATCTTCCAGCTGCTGTCCTTTTGCAAGAGGCGCCCCACAAAGGGTCCTGCCAATTAAGTGAAGATCATATCGTTTCAAATACTTATCTCTATCGACGAGAAAATATTCTTGTTCACAACCTAAAGTGACGTGAATAGAGGCCTGCGAGATTTTTAAAAATTTGAAAAGGCGTAACACGGCTTTTTCTAACTTTATTTCGGAGCGGATAAGGGGGATTTTAAAATCGAGAGCTTCCCCTTTCCAGGAAAAGAAAAAAGAAGGAAGGCACAAGATACGGTTGAAAATAAATGGGGGGGTAATTGGATCCCACGATGTATACCCCCTAGCCTCGGCAGTATTTCTTAAGCCGCCGGAGGGAAAAGAGGAAGCATCGGGTTCCCCTTTCAGAAGCTGCTGCCCGGAAAATGCTCCAATAAAACTGTCGTGCTTTTCTGATGCAAAGCCGGTTAACGGCTGAAACCAATGGCAGTAGTGGGTAGCTCCCTGAGAAACAGCCCATTTTTTTAAAGCTTCGGCGATGGTATCGATATGGGAAAGGTGAATTTTTGTTTTTTTTAAGGTAACATCGATAAGATGTCGATTTACGTCTTTGGGAAGAAATGTATCTGCGATATCCCTATGAAAAGTATGTGAGCCAAATTCAGACATATAAAAAAGATTAAGAAAAAAATAGTTTTTTTTGCACGCAAGAAATAAAATTTAAATTTTTTAGGAGATTCAATCATGTTACAAATTGCGTTAAAACCAAAAATAAATTTCTGGTTCTACCGATTATCTACTATTGCAAAATCTTTCAAAACCCTCTACACCCTTCCCCAAGAGAAAATCGATGCTTTTATGAACTCCTATATTATCTACGATCACGATTGGTCCAATGAAGAGGCTCTTTTAAGGACTCTTGGAAAAGATTACTATGAAGAAATCAAAAAAAAGCTCATTGACTACTACTCGGTTTTAAACCATCTCTGCGCTATCGGTCAGGTGGAAAAGATGTATATTCCACCGGCTATGGATCTCAACGCAAGTATTATTCAGAATCAGAAACTTTTTGAAAAAAAGATGGCGAAAGATCTTACGGTTGGTAAAGGGTCTAAGGTGTTAGATATCGGCTGCGGCAGGGGGCGTGTAGCTGCTCATGTTGCCTCCTTAACTTCTGCTGAAATAACCGGAATCAATATCGATCCCGACCAGCTCGATTCGGCAAGGAGATATGCTTTGGGGAATGGCTTATCTGAGCAATGCAAATTCCGGCAAGGGGATTTGAATGACCTCCCCCTTCCTTTTGAAGACAGCTCCTTAGATGGCGTCTATCAAATTCAGGTCTTTAGCCTCTCTAAACATTTGGAAAAACTTTTTGCCGACCTCTATAGGGTTTTAAAGCCGGGAGGGCGGTTTGCCTGTTTAGATTGGATGTGTCTCGATAAATATGATCCTAAAAATCCTGAACATTTAAGCTTGATGAAAAAGATTAAGCCTTTGATCGGTGCGATTGGCACCCTTCCTAAATCAGATTATGTCGATCTGTTAAAAAAAGTTGGTTTTAAGATTTTGATTAGTGAAAATCCAAGTCAAGGGGGCAACCAAGCCCCCCTTATTGAAACCGCCGATAAATTTTATACCAAACTGTATGCCCTAATCCGCTTTTTCGTGACGATCAGATTGTTGCCTAAACATTTTAAAACTCTCTTTGACCGATTAACAAAAGACGGAGAGGTTCTTATAGAGGCCGATCGGAAAGGGCTAGTGACCACTTGCTATTATATAGTGGCTGAAAAGCCCTAAGGGGCTGTTTCGATCTCCCATTTGGTGAAAATTTTATCCTTACTTCCCCGGATTTGATCTTTTTAAAAGTGCCTATACATTAGTAGGATATGTCACTTTCAAAAAAATCAAACCGGCTTTGCAAGGCTCAAATTTTAACAAAAAAGCGAAGATCGAAACAGTCCCCTAATCCCATCCTTCTGCCGGGGATTCCGGCAAATGATGAGAAGATTTTCTGTTATAAAGGCTGATTACTAAAAGGAAGGTGATAATTAAAAGGACTCCCATGACCATGTGAACGGCAAAAAAGGCATCCTTCCTCGCTTTGACGAGATGGTGGCGCATCACTTTTTCCTCCTCAGAGGGGAGGTTATCTATCTGACTGGGGTTTTGCACTACGCTTTTAAGATAAGCGGTATCCAAAAATTTCGTATTGGGATTTTGATGGGTAACATGAACAAAGACTTGGGTTTCAACGAATATCACAAAAGCGGCGATAGCGGCAATTCCCATGCTAGAAGCCAGGGATCGTATCGTCGACAAGACACCGAAAGCCGACCCTGCTTTGATAACCGGCACAGCATTCATAGCAGAAGAATAAGAGGGAGTAAAAATAAGAGCTATTCCCATACTAAACGCGATAAGCCCTAAAAAGGGCATCCATAGAGAGGATTTCACAAAAAAGGCGAGCCAGAAAAAAGAAAAAATTAAGCTTATAAAACCAATCGATAAAGATATTTTTGGTCCCGATTTATCGGCGAGCCAACCTCCTATTGGAGACATGAAAAGAATCGGAACTGTCGAGAAAAATAAGACAACCCCACTTTCTGTAGGCGACCAATGAAGAACATTTTGAAAATAGACGACTCGATAGACATTAATCATTAACACAAAGGTGGTTACAGATATAGTAAGGCTTACTGCTGTGTAGACGGGGTGGCGAAAAAGGGCAAGATCGATAAAGGGGTGGGAGGATTTTTTTTCACGGAGGAGTAATAGGAAGGTAGCGGTGAAGAAGATGGCAAAGAAAATAAGGGTATGTATCGAGAGCCAGCCCCAGACGCCTCCTTGCATAATCAGGGTGATGAGAGAGCAGGAGGAGAAGAGAAAAAAAACAAATCCCCAAAGATCGAATTTTTGCTCTACCTTGGCAGATCTTTCAATGAATCTATGAAGGAGTAGGATTCCCAGAATGGAGATGGGGATATTTATCCAAAAGATCCACCTCCAAGAAAGGCTTTGGGTGAAATATCCTCCGATGAGAGGCCCGAAGATCAAGAAAAGGGAGCTAATACTGGTATTGATTCCGACTGCTTTTCCTCGCTCCTGCCTCGAAAATAGAGACATGATCAATGGAGAAGAGGCAGGGAGCATAAGAGCCGCCCCTATTCCCTGCAATGCTCGAGATAGGATGAGCCAAAGGATATTCATGCTGATACCACACAAGGCCGAGGCGAAGGCAAAGACACCCATCCCTATGCTTAAGATTTTGCGGTAACCAAAATGGTCGCCAAGCTTTCCTCCTACTAATAGAAAGACGGCAGATACCAAGATATAGGAGTTGACCGACCACCATAGCGCCATATTGCTAGCTCCGAAATGCTTCTGGATAGTTGGCAAAGCAACCGGTAGAATCGATTGATCGACAAAAACCATCCCAATGCTTGGCATGATCGCGAGGAGTCCTGCCCATTTTTTGTTCATATTTTTACTATATACAAACAAAAATAGAAGAAGTAGGAAACTTTTCCTATTTTTGTTGGAAAAGGATAGCTATTCTATGGTGCATGGGTATTCCCCTACCGGCGCATACTCCTTTACCTTCTCTCAAAGAGAACAAATATTTCATTCAGGTTGCTGTAGCTACCCTCTATGAAGCATGTTCGGAAGCATCTCCCTATGGGAACTGTCGAAATCTCCGCTTTTTCGTTAAAATTTTATCCTTGCTTCTTCGGATTTGATTTTTTTAAAAGTGCCTATACCTTAGTAGGATATGTCACTTTCAAAAAAATCAAACCGACTTTGCAAGGCTCAAATTTTAACGGCAAAGCGGAGATTTCAACAGTCCCTATGCAAGCCAAGCTATTTATGGCCACTTGGTTTATCTTATCGAAAAATACTCCGATGGATTTGCCCTTATAGAAACCGAAGATGGCTCCGGGGGATATATGCAAATGGAGCATCTAATTCCTGATAACCCTCGCTTTAGGACAAGTTCTAATCTCTGCAAAACCACCTCTATAGCTTCTTTAGTCTACCCTATTTAAAAATCCAAAATTTAGTATGCTGTTTGTAGCGCTCTACACCGAGAAGATTTAGTATGATACTCACAAATTGCAAAAGAGACCTATGATAGCGCATCCGGCATGGATAGAAATTGACCTCGCTCAATTTAAAAAAAATATTGCCGCTATCCGTAAGCATATCGGCAAGAGATTGTTTTGCCTTCCGGTAAAGGCAAACGCATATGGGCACGGTCTCATCCCTATGAGCTTAGCCGCTTGTGAGGCCGGAGTCGATTATTTAGCTGTCGCCCACTTGCAGGAAGGGGCGTTATTAAGAGAGGCGGGCATCTTATTACCCATCTTAGTCTTAGGCGCTATCCATGAAGATCAGGTGGAGGATCTCCTCCGTTATAACTTAGAGTTTTCTATTAGTTCTAAGTTCAAAGCTGATCTTGTAACAAAAAAATGTCAAAGAAAATGCCGGGTCCATTTAGAAGTCGATACCGGAATGCAAAGGACAGGGGTCCGTGTCGAATCGGCGGCTCCCTTGTATGAATATATGAGGGGGTTGGGATGTTTGGATATAGTTGGAATTTATTCCCATCTGGCAACGGCAGATATTCCCAATCATCCTTTTACAAAAACCCAAGTTAAACGTTTTGTAGACCTTATCGGATCTCCCCCTTTTAACAAACTTTCTTTGATTCGACATCTTGCCAACTCGGCAGGTGTTGTCTACTATCCTGAAGCATACTTAGATATGGTTCGCCCCTCCCTTTTAACTTTTGGCTATTCGGAAGATTTTCCTGATGTAGCCCCCTGCTTTTCCCTCAAAGCGAAAATCTCCTATTTTAAAGTAGTAGGTCAAGGGGAAGGGATAGGGTACGGTCATTCTTATGTAACTAAAAAATCTACCAGGATCGTTACCATACCTGTCGGCTATGGCGATGGATATTTAAGAGAGCTGTCCAATAAAGGCTCTGTACTTATTCGAGGAAAGAGATATCCGATCGTAGGGACTATTTGTATGGATCAGTTTATGGTAGATATCGGAGACGATGAGGCCTATGTAGGAGAGGAGGTGGTGTTACTGGGCAGCCAGGGGAAGGAGTTCCTCTCCGTCCTCGAAATCGCCAAAAGGCTCGGAACCATCCCCTACGAGATCCTCAGTAGATTGAATCATCGCCTCCCCAGGATTTATCGGTAACTGAATGTTCTCTTCATGTAACTGACGAATCTTACATCGTTCTTTATACCAAGATAGGAACCAAGGGACAGATATTCCTGCAGTGACGAACGCTCCTACAGCCACGATAGGTAGGATGATGCTCATAGGAAGGATGAAGGAAAAAGCAAGACCGCCAAAGATCTCAACCGATGCCATTTTTAAATACTCGCCAATGATGTTTTTGGAGCTCCCTATTTTCACATGTTCTAGCATAAGCTCGGCTTGTTTTAGAGCCATAGCTTCTGTCTCGGGATTTTGTAATTGTTTTAATATCGGTGCGAGATTATGGAGTAAAATAAGGGCATTTTTCTTCCCCACCCTTTTGATGAAACGATCAATTTTTGCCGATTGCGTTGCTATTTTGGTATTGGTATCCACTATTTTGGATTCTTTATCAGAATTCAGAAACATTTTATCCGCAATATAATTAAGAGCCCCTTGAATCTTTTCTTTCTCTGTAAGATTGGGGTTATTAAAAAACGATTCTAGCTTTTCTCTAAATTTTAGGTAGTGGTTTAAATTCCTTGCACAGATTACAAATTCTACAATAGCCGCAATACTAAAAAATGCAGAAGAGACAATACTTAAAGAAAGTAAAGTCGCTGCACTAAGAAATTTGACTGTAATAGTAGCTATAGTTAGTAAGGTAGCTGTTGCAAGGGATACTCCATCTGCAAGTTCGAGTTTCCCATCTAATTCTCGTTCTTCATTCTGTTCAATTTGAGCTGTAGCGACCTGATCTTGAGCCTCTTTGGACATAAAGAGAGAGCAAAAATGTGAAAATATAACTCCGAACCCTCGGATCACTTCGGTTGGAGCTACTAAAAACGTAATTAAAAATAGGGTATGAATAACTTTTAAAACAGCTACCACACAAGAGGAAACTGTAGAACAGGTATTCAAATGCGCCCTTGTCCTGGCAATAAAACTGACTTCTGCCCTTTTCAATTGGTTTATTTTTTGTCTAGATACCCGTAGGACAGTTGAAGAAGGGGACTGGGGAGGTTTGTGACATCTTTGAAGGTATTTTTCTATACGGGTAAGTCTTTGGTTTATCTCCGGGGTAACAGTTACTGAGATTGGTTGACGAGTATCTTCTGTGCTGTTTTCAGATACAAGAGGATCCGTTTTTCCCTGAAATAAAGCTAAAACTCTTTGAACTTCTCTATGTGGCCCCTTGACTACGTCTGTTCTTGAAATTTGTCGCTCTTGACCGGCTTTATCGTGAAAGTGAAGATCCGGTAATTCCTCGGGTCTAAGCCATGTATTGAAGCGAATATTCATAATATTCCAATAATTTTAACGATTTATAATTATATCAACTTACATATTTAATTTCTATAATAATAGAATTTTAATTATCTCTGTCTAATAGAATGAAATAGAAACGAAAATAGCTGCGGCGTTATTTGAATTTTTCTTTTTACGGAAGGAGCTCCATCGACATCAATACGATAAATAATCTTTGAAAAGTTTTGCCAAGTGAGGTTAAAAGAGCCTCCAATTCTCATAATAAAAGAGTAATTTTTTTTTACTAGGGAGTGAATGGGAGCATTGAACTTGCCGTAGGGGTAAACAAAAGTATTTACTTGAATGCCTAGATGGTTTTGTAAAATATATTTTGAATAGATAATTTCAAATTTTAAATCGACTCCATTAGCTAATAAATTAGGATGCGAATAGGAATGGGAAGCGATATGGACATAGCCGCTTTGAACCATCTCCTTGAGCTCTTCCCAGCTGCAATACCCTTCGGTAGAGATATAAGCCACGGGGACGGCTAAAATCACCCGGAGTGATAATTTTTGAAGGATAGGGAAGACCTCTTTATAAAAATCAGAGGTAGCGTCGTCGAAGGTGAGACAAATGGATTTTCCTTTAATAGGCTCTCCCGGGAGGAGAACCGGGTATTTTTTAATATACTTTAAGTGGTCTTCAAGGAAGGGAAAAGCCCTATGGTACATTAGGGTAAATAACATGCTATTTTTGATTTTCTTCGGCTAATTTTAGGTATTTATAAAAGGCAGTGCTGGCATTGTAGGTCGCAATGATAAAACCAACTCCTCCGTAGAAAATGCCCCTTTGAAACAGGTACGATTTGAAAAAGGCATAAGAGCCATGAAAAAAAGCAGTGAGGAAAGAGGAGGGTTTTTTGAGTCGGTTTTGTTTGGCAAATAAGGTAGTATAAATCTGCATTTTCGTTAAAAAGTCTTCAATGGAGCGGTAGGGATAGTGTTGGATAGGATGTTTAAAAGGGATAACTTGTAAGCTATCTACTCGTATCCCTTCATGAACCTCAAACTCTTTAAAAGCGGTAGTTTTCCTATGGTAGAGGCGGATATGTTTTTCCGGATGCCAGCCACAACATTTGATCTGTTTTCCTTTATAAAAGTTGTGAAAAGGAAGAGAATAGATATGTGCGGGATCCAGCCGGACATGTTGAATTTCTTCTAGGAGTTCGAAAGAGAGCTCTTCGTCGCTATCTAAGGCTAAAATCCAGTCGTTAGAAGCGAAGGAAGCTCCGATATTTCTCAATTTTCCAAAACCGAGAAATTCCGAGTAAAATATTTTTACATTAGGATAACCCTTTGCAATCTGACACGTAGTATCGGTAGATCCGGTATCTAGAACGATCACCTCCGAAAAAAAGAGGCAAGAATCGAGGGTCTTTTTTAAGGTAGCGGAGCTATTTTTTGTCAGGATAACTACGGTGATCATAGAAGATAAGTATACCTGATTTATCCGACATTGAGGTAATTTATTTTTGTATGAGATACGGCTATACCTTCGATGACGTGGCTTTAGTGCCCCAGTTCAATAATATCCCTTCCAGAACCGAGCCTTGCCTCGAGTCGTGGTTGACCAAATCGTTGAAGATAGGCATCCCCCTTCTTGCCTCAAACATGGACACCGTCATTAGCTATGAGCTGGCCGATGTCCTCATCGCTCATGGAACCATCCCGATTTTCCACCGTTTTACCACGTTACAAGAACAAAAAAAATGGGTAAAAAAATATGAGGGAAAAACCTTTATCTCTTCGGGGATAGGGAAGATAGAAGAGACCTTTGAGCTACTTGATTTAGGGGCAGCCGGAGTCTGTATCGATGTCGCTCATGGCCACTCGGATAAGATGTTTGCTTATATTGAAATGCTAAAAAAAAAACATCCCGATAAAGAAGTTATTGCAGGTAATGTCTGTACGGCTATGGCCTATCATGACCTCGTCAATGCCGGAGCCGATGCGGTAAAGGTAGGGATTGGTCCCGGAGCCGCCTGCTCCACTAGGATGGTGACCGGTTTTGGGGTTCCGCAATTTACCGCTATCCAAAATTGTGCGGAAATTGCCGAAAAACTCCGGGCTCCTTTGATTGCGGACGGAGGCATTCGTTCTAGTCGCGATGTGGTCCTGGCCCTTGCAGCAGGGGCAAATAGTGTGATGTTAGGCAAACTATTTGCTGAGGTATTAGAATCGGCGGCTCCTAAGAAAGAAACTTTAGAAGGGTGGAAGGCAAAATATCGAGGGCAGGCAAGCCAAGATTTTCAAAATGATTTTTATGGAGGTTTGAAACAAAAAACGGTAGCAGAAGGGGTCGATTTTTGGGTGTCGGTGACGGGCAGCGCAGAGACACTCATTCAAGAGATTTTAGGCGGGCTAAGAAGTGGAATGACTTATGGAGGTGCAAAAAATATTAAAGAGCTACAAAGAAAAGCCGAATTTATGATCGTCTCTTCTTCTTATCTTCAAGAGAGTCTGCCCAGAAAGACATGAAAAAAATCCCCCTTTTTTCACTTATTCTCCTCATTATAGCTGCCATTGATAGCGTTCGCAATTTACCTGCCGCCGCCCTTTTCGGCAGCTCTCTTATCTTTTTTTTTCTCCTTGCAGCGGTCATTTTTTTAATTCCGGTTTCTTTGGTCTCTGCAGAACTTGCCTCTCTTTTTCCGGGAAAAGGGGGGGTCTATCACTGGGTACGGTCGATCTTAGGAGAGAAAATGGCGATGATAACGATCTGGCTGCAGTGGGTCAACACCATGGCCTGGTACCCTACGATCCTCTCTTTTATCGCAGGAACTTTTGCCTATCTCTTCTATCCCGAGCTGGCACAAAATAAGGGCTACCTAGTCGCGATCATCCTCTCTGTCTTTTGGACACTAACCTATATCAATATCAAAGGGCTCCATGTCTCTTCTAAAATCAATAATATTTGTGCGATATTCGGAATGTTTCTACCGATGTGTTTTTTGATCTTACTGGGTGGGATCCGGTGGTTTAGCGGTAAAGAGGTATATATCCACTTCAACCTTACCTCTATCCTCCCCACATCTACCTCTACTACCAACTGGATATCCCTAACTGCCATTATGGCCTCTTTTTTAGGGATGGAACTTTCCGGTGTTCATGTCGGAGATATCGACAACCCTCAAAAAAATTTTCCAAAAGCAATTGCTTATGCGATCGGCATACTCATCTTCACCCAACTGTTTGGAGCGTTAACGATTGCCTCAGTCCTTCCCGGAAGCGAAATCCGCCTGGTTGATGGGGTTATGCAGGTCTTTTCCAATTTTTTTCATAGCTTTCATATGGAGTGGGCCGTCCCTCCACTTACTCTACTTATCGTCCTTGGAGCCATAGGGGGAATCATCAACTGGCTCATTGCCCCCGCTAAAGGGCTCTTGCATGCCTCCGAATTTGGTTACCTCCCCCCATTTTTTGCCAAACTAAATAAAGCGGGAGCCCCCTCTAGAATCCTCATCGCTCAAGCCTGCCTAGTTAGTCTGATATGTCTTACGTTTCTCTTTTTGCCGTCGATCAACGCTTTTTACTGGTTTTTAACCGACCTCAGTACTGAGCTCTATATGGGGATGTATGTCATTATTTTTATTGCAGCCTTGCAGATGCATAAGCCGGCTATACCGAAAAAAACGAGATACATTATCCCCATGGGGAAATTCGGCCTTTTCTTTACCTGCTCTTTAGGACTTATTGGATGCTTTATCACCCTTATCGTAGGCTACTTTCCCCCTGATAATATCCAAATCACTTCGACGCTCCGCTATTCTCTCATGATCTTAATCGGCAATGTTATTATGATTGCCCCCGTCTTCCTATTCATGGCGTACAAATTTATAAGTAGCTCTAAATCTAAGAGATGCAGAACAGAGTGAAAATATTGCCTCTGCTTGTGATAATAAGAGGAGGAGAAAGATGGCAAAAGATTTCTTTTCTAAAGAAAAAAAAATTTATGACCCTGTCCATGGCTTTATCCTTTTCGATGAAGAGAGGGAGGTCATAGGTTCGGTACCTTTTCAACGGTTGCATTATATCCATCAGCTGGGGATAGCCTATTTGGTCTATCCGGGAGCTACCCATTCCCGTTTTGAACACTCACTTGGGACAATGGAGCTGTGTAGTAGAATTTTTCATAATATATGCAAAACGGCCCGTCCTGATGTCTTCCACCTAGTCCCACGGATTGGCTCTTTAGCATATGGCTATTGGCGACTTGTCCTCCGTTTAGCTGCTCTATGTCATGACCTAGGACATTTGCCTTTTTCCCATGTGGCAGAAAAGGAGGTACTGGGAGAAGAGGGGCATGAACATATGACTTTAAAAATTATAGAGAGTAGTTACCTTGCTCCAATTTTGAGAAAAATCTTTGCTACCTCCCCTTTTACGAATGAATTTTCTTCACGAGACTTTTTGCAAGACGTCTCAAAAATTGCGATAGGGGAAAAGAAGTGGGTTATTTTGAAAAAAGTCCCTTTTACTCCCTGGGAGAGGGTAGTAGCTGCCGTCCTCACCGGTGATTTTTTTGGTGGAGACAGGATCGACTACCTTCTTCGCGATGCGAAAAGTACCGGGGTTGCCTACGGCCTTTTCGATTATGAACAGTTGATCGAAATGATCCGTGTCCTTCCTACAGCAGGGGGGAAGAAAGAAGAGCTTGCTTTGGGCATCAATGAAAATGGGTTAGAGTCGTGTGAAGCCCTACTTCTAGCCAGGCATTTTATGCATAGACGTGTCTACCAATATTCGTCGGTGAAAGCCTATTCGTTTCATTTGAGGCGGTTCATCAAAAAAATCTATCCGCTGCACACGTGGGAAAAAATAAAAGATTTCTTGCAGCTTAACGATGCAGTGGTGATCTGCGAACTACATAAGGCAGCAAGTGATCCTTGTCATATCGGTTATGAAGATGCTAGAAGAATCGTCTATAGGAAAGATCGTTTTAGAGCCCTTTCAATTCCCTCTTCGGTTACCGATAGGGATCTCAAGGATATCCAGCAAAAAATTAAGGCCCCACAAGGGGAGTTCGATTGGGAGCTGAAAAAAAATCCTTTTTCGGATGAGTCGCTCTCTTTCCCTGTATCTCGTAGTCATCTGATGGTAGAACAGGCGAAAGACTGCTCCGAGCTTTTGTGTAAAGTTGCAGGGACTACTCAAAGTTGGATCTATGTTTCTTCAAACTATGAGGTCGATGTGACTTCTGCCTTAGAAAATTACAAAAAATTATGAAAAAATTTGTTGTTCCTGCCGTGATTACCGGCTTTTTAATCTCTTTAGAGTATGGCATTACCAGGCCTGCGAGTAACGCTATTTTCATTACCCAGTTCTCCCCTGATTATTTTCCTTATGCCTGGCTAGCCATGGTCCCACTCAATTTTTTAGTTATTTCTTTCTATAACCGTCTCGTAACTCTATGGGGCTGCGTCAAAACCTTTTTGGTCTCTACTTCTATAGTCAGCACTATCAATATTCTCACCGCTATCTTTGCTTTGGATATTCCGCTACTCGCCTTTTTGCAATTTATCTGCAAGGATATCTATATCCTATTGATGTTTAAACAGCTATGGTCTTTAGTGCATCATAGTATGGATACGGCTAAAGCAAAATATCTCTATGGCCTTCTTTTTGGGGTTGGCTCTTTTGGCTCGACATTAGGAGGGCTATTTCCTAGTTTTTTTGCCGTCAATATTGGGTCTAATAAGCTTTTTTATTTCACGTTACCTATCTATCTTGCCATCTCTTATAGTTATTATCTTACTTATTCCCGTAGTGGCGGCGTAGCTTTTACTTCCGAGGAGAAAGGGTCATTTTCTCTTATCAAAAAATCTCGACTTCTCCCCTATATTTTGCTACTTGTGATTGCCATGCAAATATCTATTGCCTTTATCGACTATCAATTTCATGTATTGCTACAAAAAAATATCCCTACCCTCGATCTTCGAACCCAGTATTGCGGCAGAGCGTTTACTTTCATCAATTTTTTAGCGATGACCTGTCAGGTTTTTGGAAGCTACCTCTTTATCCACTTCCTTGGATTAAAAAATATTCATAGACTGATCCCTTTTGTACTGATAGCGAATGTCCTTTTATTTCTCCTATTTCCTACTTTCGGGGTCATTTCGTACGCTTTCATCATGATTAAGACGATAGATTTTTCCTTTTTTGGGGTAGCTAAAGAGATGCTCTATACCCCCCTTTCTACAGAGGAGAAGTTTCAAGGAAAAGCGATTATCGATATCTTTGCCTCAAGAACAGCGAAGGCTTTTGCCTCTTTTTTACTCCTCTTTTGCCAGTTTCTCTTACACGATCATACGATCACCTTAGTTAGCTACCTTGCAATAGGGATATATGCTTTATGGATAGCGGTTGCTTTTAAAATGTTCACGCCAGCCCCTTCCGGGGAAGCAAGGGTAAAATTTTAACCAAACGGGAGATCGAAACAGCCCCTTATACTGTAGAATTTTTTAAATAATGAAAAGCTTGAGTATAGTTAGGCTCATCAGCAATTTCCTTTACAAGTTCACTATAAAGAACGTGATTTTGTTCATCGACTACGATGAGAGCCCTTGCTAACAGACCCGCGAGAGGTCCATCTAGTAACAAGACGCCGTAGTCTTTACCAAAGTCCTTAGAGCGGATCATAGAGAGGGTGACGATATTGTTTACCCCTTCTGTTACACAGAATCTTTTTTGCGCAAAGGGGAGGTCGGCAGAGATAATTAAAAAAAGATACCCGGGATGTTTCTTCGCCAATTCATTCATCTTTTTGGTCGTAGCTGCACATACGGAAGTATCTAAAGAGGGGACGATATAGATAACCTTTCTTTTTCCTTTAAAATCTTGCAGCCGTTTGTCTTCTAGTTCTTGATTTACTAAGAGAAAATCGGGGAGGGTAGAGCCTACTTTAAGTAAAGATCCGGAGGTATGGACCGTCTTTTTTTTCAGGGTAATTTGAGTCATAGTTTTGTACAATATCCAATATAACCGGTAGAAAGATTTTTACAAAAGGTAAAGGTAAAATTTTCCGGGACTTTTCTTGTCAGTAGCATTTTCCAAAAAGAGGGGTGCAATATTTTAGGTCTTAGCCCTAAGATTTCCTCTATTTGTAGTTTTTGCCTTGTGCACCAGCGTTTTAAATCATTGGGGGGGATAAAAAGGTCGTAAACATGCATATTCTTTGGGGTATTTTTTACAAACCACTCTACCCCTTTAATCACCATGAGATAACTTAAAAAGGTCCGGTTGAAGGTATGGAAAAAAAATAGTCCGCCCGGTTTCAGGACCCTTGCCGCTTCCCGTACCACTTTTTCAGGTTTTTCTACATGTTCGAGAAGGTCCATAGCTGTGACCCCTTCAAAGGTTTGCTCTTCAAAAGGGAGCTCATAGGCATCTGCTTGGGCGTATCGGACACTGTTTGTCTTGTCAAATTGGGTAGCAATTTGAAGGCTTGCTTTCGATATATCGATTCCCGTTACGTCAAAGCCGGCTTTTGCCATAGGGTTGGTAAGGAGCCCCGCGCCGCAGCCGATATCCAGTACTTTTGCCTTGTTTCCTATCTTCTTAACCAAAGTAGCTATCACCCATGGGGCCCTTAAAGCATTTTCAGCTCGGAGGAGGGCGACGGGATGGTCGAAGGCCTGATACCAGCCAACGTCTAAGGTATGATAAAACTCATTGTTGATCATAGAAAACATTCCAATATATTCCCTGATACAAACAAAAAAGGATCATACTTGCCAGCTGAGCATAGAGAAAAAACATTAGCTCCGGAAAAGACCTCCATATCCATCCTGCTATTGTAAGGACGATGGGATGGAGTAAAAATAAAAAAGCATGGAGCCAATTTTCAGCTGCAGGAGAGTAATGTTTGTGGACAAATTCATCTTTTGTGACGAACACACAAGAGAAAACCGAAATCCCTATATAGATTTTTAATGCAAAAGGGGAATAGGGGACGAGGCAGATATAGCTTAATGCAGAAATAACCGTGAGCGTATCTAAGGGATGGCCAATCCTCTCCCATAACGGAAGGCCCCGTTTATAGTGAAAATAGATTTCATCGATACCAATCGCTACCATTTGGATGAAAAAGGGGAGGAGGAGTAAAAACATAAGATAGCGACTATAGCAGTGTTGCATTAAAAATCTAATTTTGTTTATTGGTAAGGTATGACAAAACTCCTCTTTTTATTTCTCCTCATCGGAGGTTATTTCTGGCTCGCCAGTAGCGGACGGGAAGAAGAGTTTTTCAAGGAGGCTAAAAAATGGTATGCCTACGCTATTCACAAAATCCAAGAGATGGATATCGAGTGGCATATTCATGGGCCTACCTGTGAATAAAAATTTTTGCATAAAATAATGTTATAAAATTATATGCTCGCTTCCTAATAGAAGCATTTCGACCTTCGCTTTTTTGTTACAATGTGAGCCTTGCTTTAGTCGGTTTGAAAGTGATATATCCTACTAAGGTATAGGCACTTTTAAAAAGATCAAATCCCGAGTAGCAAGGGTAAAACTTTAACCGAATGGGAGATCGAAACAGTCCTCTAATTTAGAAATTCCTAAAATGAGGCCGTTTGCATAACCGCATTTAGAAAAAATTTTTCCAGGCTTTGCACGATTTGTGTTTTCTAGAAATACCTATGCCTAAGTCGGATATGTCATTTTTAAAAACTCAAACCGGTTTTGCAAACCTAAAATTTAGGTCTCAAAGCGAGGTTATGTGGGCGACTTATAAATATTTATGTAGGTGTGTATGCGTTCTTTTTTTTGCTTTTTTGTTTTTAGTTTTTGTTTATCCGGATATTGTAGTTTAGATGAGTATATCTTAGAAAATAACCTAGTCATTACCGAAGGTCATATTGGCAAGCTTTGCCATAGAACCTTTTTTAAAGATCTTTTTGAGAAAAATCCTTGGATTGAGTTTGTTGCAGAAACAGGTTTTAATGCCGGACATTCGGCAGAAATCTTTTTACTGGCAAAACCCCAAACTTTTGTAACCTCTTTTGATATTGGACATCATGACTATGTGCAAAAAGGATATGAATATTTACAAAAAACATTTCCGGGGCGTTTAGAGCTTGTCCTAGGGGATTCTAAAGAGTCGGTACCTTGGTATGCCTCTCAGCATCCTGGCAAAACGTTTGATCTGATTTTTATCGATGGGGGGCATGATATAGAGACGGCTTTTTTTGATATTATCAATATGAAGGCTTGTGCTCATGAAAAGACTTTGCTCGTCTTGGATGATTTAAATATTAGCCCGGCAATAGCGTGGAATACAGCAATAAAAAGGGGGATCATCAAAGAACTCGAAACCTTTGCACCTCCGGATTCTCCTAAATGGGGACTTGCCAAATATATATTTCAATAGAGTTTTGACAAATCATTGCCATTCTCCTAAGATACAAAAAAGGGGAGATCTATGATTTGGCATATCTTTTTACTTCTTATTTTCTTGACTGCTTGCACCGGTAGTCCTATAGTGAGCGGTTCTAGGGCAGACGCTAATCGTTACTATATGACCCTAATTTCCCCGGGGATGACAGAGGGGCAGGTTTTAAGTATCATGGGTTATCCCTACAGGATCGGTGTCTTACCGGTAGGAAAAGATAGATCTTATCAGGTTTGGTATTATCTCACTGTCAGAGAAGAATTAGGTCAATCAGGCCTCGATGCAAGAGATTTTACCCCCCTTTTTTTTAAAGATGGGACCCTCAAAGGCTGGGGATATAGCTACTACAAACAGATCTCTCCTGAAACCAAATATGTTCAGAGGCGAAATGCAATGCAGAGGATAAAAGCGCCCGAGGCTGCTTTACCGAACGTAAACCCCTCCCCATCACCTCTCCCAAAAGAGATGCCGCCCTCTAAAGAAACTAAGCCTCCGTCTTCGGCACCTCCGGAATCTCTCCCTACAAAAATGACTGAGAGAGAAAACCCGCCCCTCCCAAAAGAGATGCCACCTTCTAAAGAAACTAAGCCTCCGTCTTCGGCGCCTCCGGAATCTCCCCCTACAAAAATGACTGAAAGAGAAAATCTGCCTCAAGTACCGCCACCACCTAAAGAACAAACGAAGAGAAATCCCCATTCGTGGTGGTAGATGCGGCATATTGGTCTTATATTCCTTGTGGTAGCTGCGATTTTAATCGGAGTTGCTACCGGACTGTTTTTAGGACCGCTTACCTCGTTCATTAAACCGGTGGGGGACATCTTTGTGATGCTCCTTCAGATGACCACGCTCCCTTACATTTGTTTTTCCATTATTCATGGTCTAGGATCCATCACTCCTGAAATAGCAAAAAAACTTTTAAAAAAGGGGGGCCTTTTTTTCGTATCGATTTGGGCTATTGGTTTTGTCTGTATCTTTATTATGACCTTTTTAATTCCGGAGCCTGTTCTAGTTACCATTGGGAAAAGTCAAGAGAAGGATCTCTTCATTCAGAATTTTTTAAGCTATGTGATTCCTCAAAATCCGATTTATGATTTTGTCAATAACATCGTCCCGGCAATTGCTATCTTTAGCCTGATAGTAGGAATGGCGGTGATGCATTTGAAAGTAAAAGAGCCTTTACTAGGGCTATTAGAAAGGGCCATTTCTGCTATTGAGACAATTTTGATGTGGCTTGCCCATATGGCCCCTATTGGCATTTTTTCTCTTATTGCCTATGCCTTTGGCACTGTGAACTTTCAAGATCTTTATAAGCTACAATTGTATGTCTTTGCTTTCATAGGAGCGTCTCTGTTTATTACCTTGGTCATTTTGCCGATACTCCTTCGTTCATTAACCTCGTTGCATTATCAAGATATCTATCGCAATTTTCGAAAGGTCTGTCTCCTTGCTTTTGCGACCGGTGTCCCAAGCATTGCGTTTCCTTTTATCATCCGCAATATGAGAAAATTGGGAGAAAAGAACCATTTGCCGGCAGAGAAATTTCATAACACCTCACAAACGATCATTCCTTTAGGGTATAGTTTTGCCCAAATCGGTAACTGTTTCGTCCTTTTTTTTATTTTTTTTCTCTCTTTTTATTTTCGCCACCCGTTTATCCCCTCAGAAAAGTTCCTCATCTCTCTTATTAGTATCCCCCTCTCTTTTGGGGCCGCCCCATTTCCTGTTAGCGCCATCCATTTTTTTATCACACAGCTAGGCTTTCCCAAGCAGGCTTTAGAGCTTTTTACCGAAACGTTTGCGGTGACGGCCCATTTCCAGGTCCTCATAAGTATTGCCGGTGTATTTACCTTCATTATTTTAGTCCTTTTTTCTTATTACGATCTCTTACAAGTTAGATGGAAAACCCTCCTATGGAAGTTATCCGCAGCTTTTTCTAGCTTTATCCTTTTGATTATCCTTGCCAAATACACGTTTACCTTTAAGGATAATTACCAAAATCTCTATATGAAACTCCGCTTAACCGATGCTATTTTCGACCCTGTCCCATCGATTATCTATACCAATCCCGACATTTGGAAGACCTATAGCGCTGAGCATCCTAACCCTGAAGTTACCGGAGGCCCTGTTCAGGTACTTGCAAGCATTTTAAAAACCGGGGTTCTCAGGGTGGGATACAATCCTTATACGATCCCTTATTGTTATATCAATGATGAGAGCGAAGTGGTCGGCTATGATATTGCCTATGCGTATCAGCTGGCAAGAGACCTTGACTGCAAGCTCGAGCTGATCCCTATCTCGATTGGCAGTTTAGGAGATCAGATTTCCTCAGAATTTTTTGATATTGGGATGTCAGCCCTTATCATGGACGAATCACGCCTTAGAAAGATGGATTTTTCCAATGCTTACACCGAAGAAGATAATATCCTCGTAGTCCCTAAGAGGAATAAAGATCAATTCTTAGACTACAATAAGGTGACACATATGCAAGGGTTGAAGATCGGGGCCCCAGGCGCCTATGCAGATGTTGCCAAAAGACATTTTCCTTTAGCCGTTATCGTAGCCGATGACGATCTTGCCTTGCTGCAAGAAGGGAAAATCGACGCCCTTTTATGGTCGAGCACCCATGCCTTTATCTGGTGCTTGAACCATCCGGAGTATGTAATCATACAGTATTCCGACATCTTAGGGAAAAAATATTTCGCTTATGCTATCAAACAAGGGGCCTACCAGCTCCACTTCTTCTTAAACGACTGGCTCTATTTAAAAACCCAGCAAGGATTTGAAGAAAAGCAGAAAAAATACTGGATTGACGGGATCACCCCCGAAAGTGAAAAACCGAGGTGGAGTATTATCCGCAATGTCTTACATTGGGTAGACTGATGGAAATATATACCGGTTTGCAGAGGGGATTAAAATCTCGCCATGTCAGTCTGATCGCGTTGGGCGGTATTATCGGCTCCTCCTATTTTCTGGGGACCGGGTTTTCCCTTCATCAGCTGGGGCCTTCCGTTCTTTTGGCTTATATCTTAGGCGGCTTCATCTCCTATCT
>DAHXLK010000055.1 GCA_027366035.1 Chlamydiota bacterium | reverse complement strand
GCTACTACCATTCTTTTGGGAAGAAGTGCCTGCAGATCAACTCATGGAAAGAGTAGTCAGCCATGAGAACTTAAAGAAAGCATGTCGAAAAGTAATCAGCAACAAAGGCGGTCCCGGCATAGATGGGAAGGAGATCCATTCACTGGAAGGGTGGCTGAGAAAGCACGAAGCAACTCTACAGAAAGACTTGCTCGAGGGTAAATACGACCCTCGGCCAGTGAGAGGGGTACAGATACCCAAGCCGGGAGGAGGGGTGCGACAATTAGGCATTCCTACCGTACGTACGGTAGTGTGAGAGAACGGGAGTCGCGAGGCTCCCTCCTACTCGATAAGATCAAATCCGGGGAAGCAAGGGTAAAATTTTAACCAAATGGGAGATAGAAACAGTCCCTTAAAAGGTTCAAATTTTTTGAGCAAAGCTAAAGATTTCAACAGTCCCGGCATGCCGAGCGCACGAAGCTTGGGGTACGCAAGAGGTCTAATAAACATCAATGAGATAGCGCTTGTTTTGTCTTAAAGAGCGGAGATGGTGCAGGGCCTCCCCTTCCGAGAGATTTCCATGAATTTTGATAATTTCTTGAAGAGCCAAATCTACATCTCTGGCCATTTTCGTGGCATCGCCGCAGACATATAAGTAGGCCCCATTTTCTAGCCATTCCCACACTTTTTCCCCGTGTTCAAGGAGGCGGTGACTCACGTAAATTTTCTCTTGTTGGTCTCGAGAAAAGGCGCAAGTAAGGGTTAGCTTTCCCCTTTGCTGTAGCTTTTGCCAGTAATCTTGATAATAAAAGTCGGCAGCTTCATTTCTTTCACCGAAGAAGAGCCAGTTTTTTCCTGCTGATATAGAGCTTTCTCGCTCTTGCATGAAAGCAAGGTAAGGAGCAACGCCGGTACCTGGGCCGATCATGATAAGGCTTGCATCTTCATCTAGGGGTAAGGTGAACCCGTTAGAGGGCTGGATATAGATAGGGATGGGGGTTTTTTGTATTTCGGCAAGATGACAGAGGAAATGAGAGGCGACGCCATGACGGGGATGTCCTGAGGAGGTGTAGGAGAGGGCGCTGACAATTAGGTGGATCTCATCTGGATACATTTTTGGAGAAGAGGCGATAGAGTAAAAGCGGGGGAGCTGGGGGAGGAGTTTGTCACAAAAATCAGCAGGCTCTAAAGGGGGAACTTGTAGGTCTATGAAGAGATCCCATATTTGACGCTCTTGTAGGTAGATAGACAGGGAGAATTTGTTTTCGGGCAGTAAAAGATGGGAGAGGGTTTTTTTAAGAGGGGAGAACTCTAACAACCATTTGAATAGCGAAGGGGTGATCTTTGAAAGATTGGCTTTGGTGGTAAGGAACTCTTGGAGGGGGAAGTTTTTCTGATAGCGAGAGGAAAAAAATACCTTTTCCAAAGGGGCATTGAGATAAGGAGCGATTTTTTGAATGAGGACCGGGTCGTTATGAGGGAGTATGCCGACACTATCTCCGGGAATAAAAGAAAGTTCATTTGCTAGCTGCAAATGATAACACTCTTTTGTCGAGCCCTTTTTATTTAAAAGATATCTCTTTTTTAGATAGGTGTGATAAGGTTTTTCTTTGGTATAGGGCATGTTCTTGTTTTTATTATTGGCGATCCTTCTTAGCGGATGCGTCCGTGAAGGGAATTATCGGAATTATGTAATTAGTCAAGAGGAAGCCCCTAATGAGAAGAATTCATAAGTTGTTTGCAGTCACTTTTTTCCCAACATTTCTTTAAAATATCCATTTTCTTGTTCGAAAGCCCTCCTAAGTAGGCCATGGCGCTTAAGAACCTAACCCGCGTCCTATCTTTTCCTAAAATAGGGATCGATTCAAAGAGGGGGGGGGCCCTGAGTTTTCCCCATAATGGTACCAAAAAGAAGGGGGATTACGATCTTTTTGTGAGCTAGACCAAAGATTTCTGCTATCTTGTGGGAAGCTTTTTCAAAGGCTACCTTGCCCCAATCGTCTTGTTCATCCAGGCTCCAGATCATTGCTTGAAGTAGCATACAGGAGTGTTCCGGCGTTAATGTGCCCACGAGCAGAAGTTTTTCATTATAGGAGATATCTTTAAGGAAGAAAAAGTCACATAATTGGATGAAGTCGCTAAAGGTCTGCATTCGAGTATGGACAAGCGGCATAAGCTTGTTCATAAAAGAATCATGGAAGGACCACTCTTTTAGTTGGTCCCATAGTTGATTTTGCGGTATGGTTTCCATCAGATACTTTTGGTTGAGCCAATCGAGTTTTTTATTATCGAAAAAGGCGCCAGATTTACCAATCCGATGGGGGTCAAAATGTGCTATGATCTCTTGCAGAGGATAAAACTCTTTATCTCCGGGCATGCTATAGCCCATGAGGGTCAGAAAATTGCAAAGAGCTTCCGGGAGGTATCCGCTATCTTTAAAATAAAAGATAGAAGTGGGGTTCCTCCTTTTCGAAAGTTTTTTTCCATCGGCACCTAAGAGGAGGGGCATGTGTAAAAAGATAGGGGGTTTGATTCCAAGATATTCATACAGGAGGATGTGTTTTGGGGTAGAGCTCATCCACTCATCGCCTCGGATGACATGGGTGATTTTCATGAGAAAATCATCGATTACATTAGCGAGGTGATAGGTAGGAAGGCCATCGGATTTGAGCAAAACTTGATCATCGACATCGGCCCAAGGGCAGACAATCCTCCCTTTAATAGCATCTTCATAGATACACTCTCCGGTAAGAGGGACCTTTAGGCGGATGACATAGGGCTCTTTTTTCTTTTCCCGTTCTTGTATTTCTTGTTCCGATAGATTGCGATATCTTCTGTCATAGCCGATTTTTTTCCCCATCTTGCCGGCCAGCTCTCGCATTTCGGTAAGCTCTTGTGGGGTAGCAAAACACTTGTAGGCATGCCCCGCAGCGACTAGTTTCTCAGCATATTCTCGATAGATATGGGAGCGTTCCGACTGGCGGTAGGGGGCGTAAGGGCCGCCGATATCCGGCCCTTCATCCCATTGGATTTTGCACCATTTGAGAGCTTCTAATATTTTTTTCTCATATTCCGGCTTAGATCGTGTCCGGTCGGTATCTTCGATCCGGAGGATGAATTCTCCTTTAAAATGTTTGGCGAAGATAAGGTTAAAAAGGGCGATATAGGCGGTGCCGACATGGGGGTCACCCGTAGGAGAAGGGGCAATGCGAACTCGTATTTTCATGAAGCAAGTTTATTCGTTTCTTTTTCCATTAAAAAGATGAGATCTTTCATGATGTTTTTACATTCGGTATACTGTAGATCACTTTGATGAAATAGATCGATAGATTCGGCATCAAAATGCTTCTCTTTTATCTCTTGTAAGAAGGCTTGGTAATTTTTATTTTGGCCTATCCTAAAAGAGGAATTGTCTGTGAGGATTTTTAGGTACGGGTCGTAGATAGAAAGTTTTTGCTGCAGGTTGTTTCGATAGAGCTTGGCTAGGCTATCGCGATGGAGAAATGGGACATCGGCTAAATCATCAACAAAATGGGGCTCAATGTTGTCGTTGGGTAAAGGATATTTAGCGAAAGCTTCTCCAATATCTAGTTCAGCGAGCATGCCAGGGACTATGATATCGACAGTTATTCCGTGTAATTGGGGACTTTTCCCGGAGACCGTATAGTACTTGCCCCTTGTTACCTTGAATTCCCCTTGCGGGTTTACCTTCCCATTATTAGCGGTGTCTAAGGTGAAGGTTTGGAAAGTCCCCTTGCCAAAGGTATGACTATCGCCAACCAGGATAGCCCTCCCATAGTCTTGCAAAGCACCGGCTACTATTTCCGCAGCAGAGGCGCTCGCCCTATCGGTAAGGACAAGGAGAGGACCATCCCAGACTATATTGCCGCCCATTTCACGAAGATGTTGCACGTGACCTTGACTATCCTTGATGGAGACGACGATCCCTTTGGTAATAAAAAGCCCTGTAACCGAGACAGCTTGTGGGAGGATGCCTCCCGCGTTGCCCCGTAAATCGAGAATCACCCCTTTTAGCTTTTCTTTTTTCTTGAGCGCTTTGACCACCTTTTCTATATCTTGCGAAGAGGAGCTATTTTCATCTTGATAAAAAGAAAATAGCTTTAAAGTAGCAATAACTCCATCGCCGTAAGGCTCTAAACTTGTATCTAATCTGGTCTCTTCTAGGACTACTTCCCCGCGAACGAGGGTAACTTCAAACTGTTCGCTATCTCGTAATACGGTTAAGGTAACCGGGGTCCCCTTCTCGCCGCGGATTTTTTCTACAGCTTCTATGATATCTAGTCCTGCGACCGGTTCGCCGGAAACGGCAATGATTCTGTCGTTAACCTTTAACTTGTTGCAAGTAGCGGCAGGGCTCTCTTCCAATAATCTGACGATGGTAAAACCGTCCAAACTGTCCCGTAACTGAGCCCCGATGCCATAGAGTTTTTGCTGCACCTGAATCATAAATTGAGCCGCTTCGGCAGGGGTAAAATAGTGGGTATGAGAATCCAAAGAGCAGCTCAGCGCTTTCATAGTACAGGAGAGTAAGAATTTTTCTCTCTCTCCTTGGTTCTCTCCATGTATCTCACGCTCTTTATTGAGCCGCCTTTTGTCTATTAGCCTTTCAAAGGAGCCATTTTTTGAATGTAGTTTCCGGAGGGTATTTTCCTGTAAGGATTTTATTCTAAGTAGTCTGGTTTTTAGCGCCTCTTCATTAGCTGCCCAGGAAAGATTTTGAAACTCCGACGGGGTTACCTCGGTTGGCAGCTCTATTTCAAAGATAGCTTCCTCTAGCCTATTTCTCCTGGCAATAGCCTCTAGCATTACTTGGTAAATCTCTTCAAAAACCGTGAAAGAAGAGTTAAAATACTCGACAACTACCCTTTGCAAACAGTCGGCATTCGGGTGGATCCATTGAGCAATCTCGGGTTCAATGAAGTAGGTCTTTGTAGGGTCTAATTCTTCTATAAAATTTATAAGGGATCTTTCGGCAAGTTCCGGGGAAAATCTCTTATAGACTACGTGGGTTTTTAAGATTTCTTCCATTTTATTTTTTACGGTTTTGGGAGTGATTTGCGGGAGCTTTGCTTCACAAAAGGTCCCGAAACATAAAAACAGCATCCATAGAATTTTTCGCATAATTTTAAGAATATAACAAAAGGAGTTTTCCGGAAACAGGAGATTCTATAACAGGTTTATAATAAGGTGCTTAAAAAGTAATAAGGAATAAAATTTTTATTATATATTAGATATTCGCTTTATATTCAAATTAAATTGATAAATTGATTGAATATAAATCTTTTATGTGTAATAATAGTAGCTAATAATAAACTCCTTAAAGTGAAAACAAAATTAAGGATAAACCGAGGAAAATATGTTTGAAGAAAGAAATGAATCTCAAAACGCTACGGTAGTAGACGAGTGCCAACAAAATGGCAGGAAAGTCGTATCTATTACGGAAGCGGCAAAAATCAACAATGTAACTAGACAAGCTATTTACGTTGCAATTAAACAAAATAAACTAAAAGCAAGCAAAGACTCTACCAGATGGACGATAGATCTTAACGATTTAGAAGAGTATCGAAAATCTAAATACTGCAGATCAAAGTCTGTTTTTGAAGGGGAGCTCCTCTTTAACAACGAAAAAGGGTTATTTTCGATTGGGCAAACAGCCAAAATGTTGGGTGTTCCTGCGCAAAAAATCTACTACGCTACACGTGTGGGACTACTTAAAGCTTGTAGAAAAGGGGCCGCTTGGGTCATTCATATTGATGATATCAACGCATACAGAACAAACTATTTAGAAAAGAAAGCTGTTACGGAAAGTGTTGGATAATTCAATTCTTTAGCTGAAAATCTTTGATGTGAAGCTGAATACTTGCCTTCGATAAGAACATATTGATATGGGGGGTAAAGGCGATACGTAAATGGACCCCTTTTCGCCGAACTTCCTCTCTTTTTTCTACAAGATTAAAAGCAATACCTTCTAAGATCCTATCTCCTTGCTGCAAAAACATCTTTAGGTGGGTCTTCCCCACTACTTTTGGCGGCCAAGTTTGTTCGGCGTCGGCATAGAGAATCGGAGGGGGGTTTTCGTTTCCAAAAGGTTCTAAAAGATGTAGCGATTCCATGAAGTCAAAAGTGAGCTCGTTAAAATCGATTTTTGCATCCAGGTAGAGTTTGGATAAGATATCTTGATCTTTCAGTGTTTTATTTGCAGCTGCTATAAACTGTTTTTTAAACTCTTGTATGGCATCGGAGTGGATCGTTAGCCCTGCGGCATAGTCGTGCCCACCATAGTTGATAAGGAGCTTTTCAATTTTTTTTAACTCTTGCAGCAGAGGAAATTCCGGAATAGTTCGAAGCGAGCCTTTGCCGATATCCCGATCTACTGAGATGAGGACGGTAGGACGATTGTAGGCTTTTGCGATGCGGGCGGTAATGATGGCAATGACTCCGGGATGCCATTTGTTCGAACTCAAAACGAGGGCTTTATCTTTTAGCACCGAAGAATTTTCCCGAAGATATTCTTCAATCTCTTCCGAGGCCTTCCTCTCAATTTTTTGTCTTTCAATATTGTAAAGATCTAGCTCTTTGGCCAACAATTCGGCAGCTTTTTCATCTTTACAAAGGAGGAGCTCGACCCCCTTGGTAGGATCGGCAATACGGCCTAAACTATTGAGACGGGGGGCAACTTTGGAGGTAATTTCCATGAGAGAAAGGGAGGGAAGATCAATATCGCTGATTTGAAAGAGTTGGATGAGGCCTATCCTTTTTGTCTTCTTTAAAGTTTTAAGACCATAACGGACAAGTATCCTATTTTCTCCCAATAATGCCCCCATATCGGCAATCGTGCCCAAAGCCACAAGGTCGAGGTAGTCTTTTAGGTCGATTTTTACAGGAAGTTCATCATTTTCAGTGAGATAGTTGGTTATAGCATGAGCTAGTTTAAAGGCAACGCCTACCCCCGTAAGTTCCCGGTTAGGATACGAGCTTCCCATCAACTTGGGATTTAACGTGGCGACACAGTGAGGGATTTTCGAAGTAGGCTCATGGTGATCGGTAATGATCACATCTACTCCATGACTTGTTACCTTTTGTACCTCTTTAGCTGCCGTAATGCCACAGTCGACCGTTATTAAGAGTTTGCAATCTTCTTTTAAGGCAAACTGTAAGGCTTCTCCCAAAATATTTTCTCTAAGTTCTTGCCTATTAGGAACATAAAAAAATACTTTTGCCCCGATTTTCCTTAAAAATTCGGTGAGGAGGGTGGCTGCAGTCATCCCATCGACATCATTGTCTCCATAGATTAAAATTCTTTGATTGTTTTTTAAAGCATGGGAGATCCTAGCAACTGCTTTATCCATATCGGGCATCAAGCCGGGAGGGTAGAGGGAGGGGAGTTTTGCATATAGGTATTCATGGATGGTTTCTAGATCTGTAAACCCTCTAGAAACAAGAATTTGAGCAATGACCGGATGGATTTCAAATTCATCGATAATAGTCTTTTTCCAGTCAGGATTATTTAGCGGATAGATCCATAAAGGTTCATAAGGCATCCTTCCAAGATTCCTTTATTTTCGATAAATGTTTTGTACAGGAAATTTATTCGCTACCAAGGGGTAGTTAAAAGATATGGCGGTGTCAAAAAAAAGAGGTCAATAGAGAAAAACTTTTAAGGCCTCATTTTTCATTAACCAAAACTTCGTTAACGGCGGGCGTTAACCAAAAGAAAAGTAGCCGTTCCAAGAGGCACTGTAGTAGTGTTCTCAAGTGCAGTAAATTTGGATAAAACCCTGAGCACATGTTTAAAAAATAATTTTCCTGTAAAAATTAATTATAAGGAAACTTTCTCAAGTTTGCAACAAAAAAATCTTTGTTGGGACTGTTTCGAAAGAAGTCTAAAAATTCTTAATAACCATTTAAGATAGCGGCCTCTCTTCCTTGCTCCTTTTTATGAAAAAACAGCAAAATGGGAGGGGCTATAAAAAGTGAAGAAAGGGTTCCAAATACCACCCCTAATGTCATTACAAGGGCAAATCCAAAGATCGTCGGCCCTCCCAATGCCACTAAGGCAAGTAAAACGAGTAAAGTGGTCCCTGAGGTGATCATTGTTCTACTTAAGGTTACATTCAATGCATGATGGATAACTTCGGCAAATGTCGATTTTCGCATCAAGCGGATATCTTCTCGAATCCTATCAAAGATGATGATCGTATCATTGAGCGAATAGCCGATAATCGTCATCAGAGCGGCAATAGTATTGAGATCCATTTGAACCGGGACTCCAAGGTAATGGAGTAAAGAGATAGCTCCTATAGTAATAAGGACATCGTGGAGGGTGCAGAGGATAGCACTGATGGCAAATTTAAATTCAAAGCGGAATGTGATGTAGATGAGGATAGCGATAAGGGCTAAGGCAAGCCCAAATAAGGCGCTATTTCTCATGCTGTCAGATAGCTGGCCACTTGTCACTGTCCACTGAGAATCTAGATGTTCTAGCATTCGGGGGGTAAAGGTAAAACCCCCTTGTTTCAGGGCATCGACGGTCCACACGATACGGGGGTTGTTTTCATAGGCATAAGTAATATCTTTTTTACCGGATTCAATAGGTAGTTGATAAAATGGCTTGCCGGGATTTTCCAGGCCGGTGCTGAGTAAAATACGGAGATTGTTAGGGGGAGTTAATTCCCGTACTTGAATATCTTGCCCTTTAGCCCCTGCAGATATTAAGGCTTTTTCAACCGTTTCACGGTAGTGTTCCCCTTTTTTTGCTACCACTTCGATATTTAAGGCAAAGCCTCCTGTAAAGTCCATTCCAAGGAAGGCACTTTTTTCAATAAGGCAGGTCAAAGTACCGGATAGGATAATGATTGCCGAAATAATGGAAAAAAGTTTTGCTTTTGGCAAAAACAGGAAGGACGTCCCTTGAAGGAGGGTTGCCATATTAAGAGTTTTATGGGTTGGATCTTGGACCCAGCCGGAAAAGAAGTATTTGGTCATAAAGAGGGCGGTAAACATCGAAGAGACGATACCGATAATGAGGGTAATGGCAAATCCCTTGATCGGCCCTGAATCAAAATGAAGCAAGATAAAGGCGGCAATAATAGTGGTGATATTTGAATCCAAAATAGCGGAAAATGCCTTTTTATAACCTGCGGCTACAGCAGAGCTAAGCCTTCCGGTGATAGCAAACTCTTCACGGATCCTTTCAAAAACTAAAACATTGGCGTCGACCGCCATACCTACAGTGAGGATGATACCTGCAATACTTGCAAGGGTGAGGGTTGCGTGTAAGTTTTGCAGAGTTGCCCACAGAATCAAGAGATTGAAAAAGACAGCTACCGATGCGACGATTCCGGCAAAACGGTAATAGAAAGACATACTGGTTATCACTAGCAAAAGGGCAATACACATTGCGAGGATTCCCCTTGTCCTATCTTTGGCTCCAAGCTCAGGACTCACATTTTTTTCCGAAAGGATCTTAGGAGAAAAGGTAAGGGACCCCGCTTTCAAATCGGCGACAAGTTTATTGGCCTCTCTTAAGGAGAACCCTCCTGTTATCATCGCGTTATTGCGGAGCCCTTGTTCCAATGTAGGAGAGGAGATCACCTGTTCATTAAGGATAACCGCCATCCGCCAACCCTTACCTTGGGAAAACTCTGCATTGGCCGTTCCGGTGATTTTATCTTTAGAAAATGGAGAGGTCCATGCATAAAAATCTTCTCTAGGATAGATTTTTTGCCCCTCCCTATCAATATAAGTTCCTTTCACTTCAAAGGTTAGGTAATTACCTTTAGACGGATCATAGGAGGTATGGATATTTTCCAGATTGGAGCCCTCTAGAGAGAAATTGTGAAATACAATGAGAAGAGGGTTGGTTTGCCCTTGCCAGTTGGAATACTCATTTCCTCGTAAGATAGCAATTTTAGAAAGAGAGTCGTTGAAGGCGGAACTTGCGGCACTATTCAAAGGGTCGGCTAGTTGTAGCCCACTCTCATACAGAGTCTTGGCTGCTTCACTTTGGGGTTGGACGAGATCGGCCTGTAACGTATCGCCATAAAGATGTTTGAAGGCAATACGGTTGATACTCTCAATATCTTTCTGATTCGTAACTAAGGCTTCATTCCAAACTTCTTGTAAAAATAGATTAGTCGCATTTGCCAATAACGAATTATGGGAAGAAAATTTTTCATTTACCACATGAAAATACATCGAAGATGCTTTGACGAGCTCTGCCGCAGAGAGATTTTGTGAACCGGGAAAATCAAGGATAATATGGGAACCTTCTAGGTGGATCCCCACTTCAGAGACTCCCATTTTATTGACCCGATTATAGAGTTCATTTACCCCCTGTTTCAGACTAGCTTCATCGGTCACAGTACGATTATTTTGATCGCGAAGTTCGATAGTTACCGTCTTCCCTCCGGAAAGATCTAGGCCCCAATGTAGGACCTTCCTTTCATCACCTCGAAAATATTTGAAAAAGCTCAATACAAAATTGTTCCAGAAAACATTTTTGATTGGCTTGGGGGCATCATAGCGCCTCTCGAGGTCTATGCTGACTTGAGAAGCCTGGTAATCATCCCTAGCTTTCAAAAGGTCTTCATGGATTTGGGTTTCGATTTTATTGAGGGTGAGTATCCTCTGTTCCATATCGGTGAACTCTAAAATGGCATATTTTTTGGAACCGAGGACTTTAAAATTTTCCCGAGTAGCTTGCAGGATAGTTTGGTAGTAATCGTCTTTCTCAAAGATAAAGTCGTTTGTAAAGCCCAAAGAGAGGGGAAGCAGCGAACCCGAATACCCACCATAGCCATTTTGTTTTAAAACCTCTTGCAGGTGGTGAAAATCTTGAATAAAGGCTTTAGCGTCTTCCGATTCTTGATGCGCTTGATATTTATGTATGAGCGTGTCGACCCCTTTGGCAATGATATAGATAGAGTTGGTCCTAAAGCCAAAAGCCGGTGGGTTTTTTAGTAGGGCGGGGGCTAAAATTACTAACCCTAATGATTTTTGATCGGCCGGAAGATTTTGGTAGGTTTCATAGTCCCAGATGGGGAAGTTTTTTTCGGTTAATTCCGGGTGTTTTGGGTGCCAATAATTTTTTAAAATATGTTGTAGTTGATCTACTTGGGCTTTGGCAAATTCAGTGAGGTTGAGGGTAAGGAGGCCGGTAATATTATTCAACGAATGCATGGGTAGGGATAATTCGTCTCCACGAAAGGCAATTTTTTCCCCGGAAAGGTGGGTAATACGGGCTACTTCATTGATTAAGAGTCTTTCTACACTTTCTCTATTCTTCTCCAAAAAGACATCGTTATATAGCGTAAGTAAAAGGCGATCTTGCGACCAATCTATACTAAGCTCTTTAATGAATGGGTTACGCCCTCCGACAGGTATCGTTTCAAAGGTTTCCCGATTTTTCCCATTTAGCTGGGCGTAAAGAGAATCATAAGTAAAAGGTGGGGATCCTTTGGAAAAGACTGAGTGATATTTTTTTATCAAGGCCGCTGCCTTAAGGAGGACCTCCTCTTTTCTCTCGATAAGACGGATATTTTCTTCGCTTATCTCTTTTCCCCTTTGCAGTTTTAAACTATCTCTTACCTCGTTTATCGAGGTGGTAAAGGCTTGTAGCGCGGAGGCTTTGCTATCTAGTGGGCCTTGCGTAAAAGTTGCGAAATAGCGCTGTGTGATTGGGGAGTTTTCGGAAAAAACGTGGACAAACTGTACTAGTTGGGAGGCGAGGGTATAGGTTAATTCTCTATTTGCAGAAGAGGCGGGGTTGTCCAAAATAGTAGCTAATATCAGGCCGGGCTCGCTATAGCCTCCTACGGCATTTCCTAGCGTAGCAGCTCGATCTAAGATGACCTCTTGATAGGCAGAGGAATTTTTTTCGGCAAAAGCAAAGTAGCCGGGAAAAAGATCTTTGCCAAAATGTATAGGGATTTTTCTTTGGATAATTACCCTTTTGGAATTTTCTTCGAAAGATTGTCTAGTTAAAGAGAGCTGTGCAGGGGCAAAGGGGATAATGGCTCCTGCCGGAGGGAAAAAGGTCCGAAATTTATTTGCATTCTGATCCTCGGTAAAAAGGAGGGTGATTAGTTGCGGGTTATTGGGATCAAGGGCAATCGAAGTTGGTTTTATCCTTAAGAGGTTACAGTAAGAGCGGAGCCATTGAGTGGACTCTTTTTCTAGACTATTGACTCTCGTAGTCATGCTAAGGGCTATTTCTTTTGCCTTTGTCTCATCTATAGGGCGTTTGAGGGGTTTTCCGTAATAGAAGAGGGTAGGAAGTATATTGTATAAGGTAAGAGCAATGACTAAGATAATGAGGACAAATTGCCATTTCTTTTGTTTTTCCATTACACCTCAAAATAAAAATGGCCAGGATAGCAGGTAGGAGTGGATCCTGTCTAGTATTTTATAGGAGATTTTCATATAGTTATCACATGCCAAGTACGGTGGTTTTCGAGTTAGGACGGGAAGGTGGAGAAAATGGGAGGATATCCCATACCCTTGCACAAATAATCGAGATCTGTAGAGGCTATATATTTAAAAAACAATGGCATAGACCTTTTTTAGCCCATCCTGAGAGCTTACAAGAAACAAGGGCCTTTTATGAAAAGTTTGACGACCGGATGCCTCCTGCCTTTTCTATCCGTTCTTTTATCGATTTTCCGGGAAGGGTAGAAGAGTATTTGCAAAGTCTATTGGAGTTATGCTCGCAGCTCATTTCGATGCTTGTCGTAGGAACGGATAAGGGACAAACATTTGCGTATACCTGAGCATGTCGCCATCATTATGGATGGCAATAGAAGATGGGCTAAAAAAAAGAAGCTTTCCAGTTTGCAAGGACATCGTTATGGCGCGGAAGTTTTGTTGAAAGTGGTAAAAGCGGCAGCAAAGATTGGGATTTCGACCCTCTCCGTTTTTGTTTTTTCTACAGAAAATTGGGCAAGAAAGGCTTCGGAAATACGAGAGCTTATGCGTCTTTTACGCTTTTACTTGACGACACTGAAAAAAGAGATGATCCAAGAAGAGGTCCGATTGAAAGTAATCGGCGATCTTTCTCGCCTTCCTAAGATGTTACAAAAATTGATTGATAAAGTTGAGGAGGAGACGAAAGGGGGGAGGCGCATTGAACTTGTTCTTGCCATTAATTATGGGGGGAAAAATGAGATTGTCCGTGCGGTTACCTCTCTTGTAAAAGACTTTGCCGACAAAAAAATTGATTTAAAAGAAATTTCCGAAAGCCTTATTGCTACTTATTTAGATACCCATGGAATTAAGGACCCCGATCTTCTCATAAGAACCAGTGGAGAGATGCGGATTAGCAATTTTTTCCTTTGGCAGATTTCTTATGCGGAAATGTATATGACGGATGTCTTATGGCCCGACTTTAATGAAGAACATTTGATGCGCGCGATAGAGGTATATCAACACCGCATTCGGAGGCAGGGACAGTGAAGCAAAAAGAGGCGAAATTTAACGACCTTCCTATCCGGATCTCTCTTTCTATAATTGCGATGCTAGTTACAACTCTGCTCATTTTTTTTATCCATAATCCATGGAATAAGGGACTTTTTATCCTAGCTATCCTTGCCGTTGAGGGAGTAGCTGTTTGGGAATTTGCCCGTCTTGCAAAATCCAAGGGTTTTTTTTTAAGAGAGACGGAGATCATTGTCCTTTCAGAGTTAGTCGTCTTTTCCTTTTTTCTCTCTTCTCAATGGAGTAAACTTGCCTCTCTCCCTTATTTTGTGTTCTTTCTAGCGTCGCTTGTGTTTTTTCTCCTTCACTTTACCGAAATCAAAGGAGCTATTGCAGAGGTAGCTATAGAGATCTTTACCCTTATTTATTTGGCTATTCCGGTAGGTCTTTTTGTACAGATCCTTTTAGGAGAACATGGGAGGTGGTGGATTTTTTATCTTCTTTTGGTAGCCAAAAGTACAGATATTGGCGGCTATTTTTTTGGAAAATTATTTGGAAAAAAAAAGCTTGCTTTATCGATAAGTGCTAAAAAGACTGTCGCGGGGGCGGTAGGCGGGCTTGGGTCCGCTATCTTAGTAAGTGTTGTATATGCCCTTGTTTTTTCTCATCTATTTTTTTTGAACCTATTTTATGCGGTAGTTTTTGGTACGATACTCGGGATATTTAGTCAGATTGGGGATTTATTAGAATCCCTTTGTAAAAGGGACGCACAGGTAAAAGATAGCAATGTAATTCCCGGATTAGGAGGAATATTGGACATGATAGATGGGCTTATTGTCACGATCCCATTACTTTATTTTTTTATAGGGTGGCTATAACAAGAGATGATCATTGCTATTGACGGTCCGGCAGGAGTAGGAAAATCGACAGTTGCTAAAGAGGTGGCGAAAAAGCTCCATTTTCTCTACTTTGACACCGGTGCCATGTACCGATGTTTTGCCTATCATATCTTACAAAAAAAAATCTCGATTCAGAATGAAGAGGCGATCACGGCAGCCCTAGTCGATTTTGATTTTCAAATCCACCATAACAAGGAGAGGAGGTATCTAGTCAATGGAGTTGATGTGACAGAGTTCATTCGTTCTCCTGAAATTACCCGTGTTGTCTCTCCTATTTCTTCCTATAAAGAAGTGCGGAAGAAAATGGTGACCATCCAACATCGCACTGGGGAGAATGCCGATGTGGTTTTTGAAGGAAGGGATATGGGGACCGTAGTTTTTCCTCATGCCGATCTTAAAATTTTTTTGACCGCATCTAGCGAAATAAAGGCTGAAAGGCGTTATCAGGAAATGATGGAAAAATTTCCTAGCCAAGCAGCTCATTTAAGCAAAGAAGAAATTTTAAAAGAGATGGAAGAGCGGGACGCCCTTGATGCTTCGCGGCCCATTTCTCCTTTGAAAAAGGCTGTGGATTCCTTCCTCATCGACACCACTAATTTTACCGTTTCTGAGGTCGTTTGTGAGATTCTAAAACTTTATAAGGCTAAGTGTACAAAAAAAAGAGTCCGGGTTGGCTACGCCATTATTATTGCTTTAATGAAGGGGCTGTTTTTCCTCCTCTACCGTTTTACCGTCTATGGGAGAAAACATTTTATTCCGGGGCCGGCTTTGATTGCCGCAAACCATGTTTCCTATCTCGATCCGATTGCTGTTGCTATTGCTTGTCCCGGAGAGATCCACTTTCTTGCCAAAGAGGGACTTTTTTCTGTTCCTGTCCTTGGCTCTTTGATCCGCTATCTCAATTCTCATCCTGTCTCCCGTGGTACGCATGACGCCAAAATCTTTCGAGAAGCGGAAAAGATCTTGAAGCAAAACAATAAGATTTTACTTTTTCCGGAAGGAGGACGATCCAACGCTCAAAAACTATCCCCTTTCTTACCGGGTGTTGGATTTTTGGCGCAAAGGACTCACTGTCCGATTATCCCGGTCTATTTACACGGGACTTATGAGATGTGGGGCAAGGATAAGAAGTGTCCCAAATTTTTTGGGAAAATTGCCTGCATCTTCGGATCTCCCCTTTATTTTTATGATCTAGAGGATAAAGATCGTAAAGAGGCGGTAGAAGAGATCCTCAAAAGGACGCAGCAAGCTATCGAAAAGCTAAAATTGTGGTATGAAAGTGGAGCCACAGGGTCTCCTCCTTAAAGGGGCTGTTTCGATTTTCCATTTGGTTAAAATTTTACCCTTGCTTCCCCGGATTGGATCTTTTTAAAAGCGCCTATACTTTGGTGGGATATGGCACTTTCAAAAAAATCAAACCGGCTTTGCAAAAGGGTAAAAATTTAACCAAATGGGAGATCGAAACAGTCCCTAGAATTAAAATTTTCTCGCTTCAAGCAGATAAAAAAGGTGAGTTGTGTATACTTGTACTCTGCAATGACGAGGTGTTTATGATAGAAGGCATTCAAGAATTAACTGATAGTAATTTTTCCTCTAAAATCGCAAGTGGTCTTATGTTAGTCGACTTCTTTGCCGAATGGTGTGGGCCTTGTAGGATGATGTCTCCGGTGCTAGAACAGGTGGCGAAAGATGTTAAAGGAAAGGCCTCCGTCGGTAAGATCGATATTGATGCCGAACAAAAGACAGCGGCTCAATTTCAGGTAACTTCCATCCCCACCTTAATCCTTTTTAAAGATGGCAAAGAGGTCAATCGTCTTGTCGGCTTAAGGGATGGAGAGACGATTAAAAAATTTATTTTAGCGGCAATATGAGACGATGGTTTTACTGGTCTTTTGTCTTCGTTGCCCTCTCGGCCCTTTTAATGCATCTGGAATATGAGATTCCCTTTATAACTTCTTGGTTAGGATATCTTCCCGGAGATATGGTCGTAAGAAAAGGGTCCCATCTCTTCCACCTCCCCTTAATCTCCTCGTTGCTGATAGGAGGGATATTTACAGGTTTTTTGAAGCTGGTGAAGCGATAACTGCCTTTTGGCTTCATAGATGACAACTGCTACAGCATTAGAGAGGTTAAGACACCTTGTCCCGGGAATCATAGGGATAGTAAAGAACCTATCCGGCCATTTCTGAAAAAAAGAGGGAGGAAGCCCCGCTGTTTCCGATCCAAAGATAAGCCAATTATCCTCTCCATAGATCACTTCAGTATAGGGTGTGGTTACTTTGCTGGAAAAAAAATAAAAAGAAGAGGGGAGGCATTTTTCTAAATCATCGACCTCTTCTACTGACACCCCCTCCCAGTAATCGAGCCCTGCCCGTTTTAGCCTTCGATTACTCGTACTAAATCCAAGGGGCCTGACCAAGATAAGCCCGGAGCCTGTCGCATGACAGGTGCGGACGATGTTGCCTGTATTTTGAGGAATTTGCGGCCGGTACAGGACGATTTTCATTTGCTTGTAGCTCTAGCTTTTGCGTCTAGTCGATTCCAGGAAGATATAATGGGACTGTTTCGATCTCCCATTTGGGTTACAATTTTAGCCTTGCTTTAATTTTAGATGCAATTTTTTTGAAAAATTCGTAAATGAGGCTATTTTGCTCTTCGCTTTGTCGTTAAAATTTTAGCCTTGCAAAGCCGGTTTGATTTTTTTTTGAAAGTGACATATCCTACTAAGGTATAGGCACTTTAAAAAAAGATCCAATTCGGAGAAGCAGAGATCAAAACAGCCTTATGGGTACATAGTAGGCCTATTATGGCATCCTTATCTTACTATAAACTCCCCTTGTATAAGGGGTTGTTCCTCATTTAGCCTTTCGGATTTGATGATTTCTACCTCTATGGTGAGAAGGGTTCCCGGGGCTATTACGCCGGTGGTTTTATAGCCAAGGTCGGGATGGATATAAAAAGTCCTTTTTTCTCCCTCTTTCATTCCGACTACCCCCTCTCGAAGTCCTTCGATCACATCATCTAGCACTAAAGGTTCCGGTTCTAAGGACGAACCAAAAGTGGCCCCGTTTAAATACTTTCCGGTAAAAAAAATAAGGGGGGTACTGTGAGGCTGCACAGCAGGGCCATGGCCCGAGTGTTCTACTCGATATTGTAATTTGCCTTCTCGTAAGGTGACCACCCCCTCTTTATTACCATTGTCTTTAAGAAATGCTTCGGCAATTTTTAGATTTTCCTCTGAGGTAGCCTCCAGTATTCTTGCTTGGATTTGTTCAATTGCTTTGGCACATTCTTCTTCACTTAGAGAAGGATTTTTTCCCTCTTCTAGTTCGGCAATTTCTTTGGCCACCGATTTAAGGTCGAGGGGAAGGTCTAAATTTTGCAGATTTTTTCCTATCCAATATCCCATCGCCTCTGAAATTTTGTCGCTGTTATCAACAGGTGTAATAGTAGCAAGTAAGATAGATAAAAAGGGTAATATCATAAGCTCCTCTTTCAGGAAATTTCATTGGAAATTGCCGTAAGCCGTAGTTTTTTTAGTTGACGATTATTTTCTAAGAATTGGGGCCGAAGCATCAGATCACCACCTTTGAAGCAAGGGTTAAAGGGCTCTTTGGCGATGATAAAAGACATTTTTAAGTCGATTTTCCTTTTAGTAGTAGTGTTGGATTGTATGGGGGTGTCGATCTTTAAAAGTCTTTGCCGGCCGAAGTAATTCCGGGTAGTTAACACCGTTTTATTTTCAAGCCCCTCTCCTCTTATGGTGACGGTTTTGGAGAGGGTAATAAACCGTTCCGATCTCAATTTTTTAGCTTGGCTGTCCAAGGCAGGATCGATTTTGAGATCGAAAAGGACTTGAGGAATTTTGTATCTATCGGGAAAGTCGATAAAAATCAGCCCTCTATGATCTCCTCTACAAGGGACCCGGCCACCTAATCGGACAGTTTTCCCAACGCTTCCTTGATTTAGCTCGCCGCAAGTGTGGGATTTTTTACATCCGTTGAACATGGCTCTCTTTCCATTTGTTTTGAAGCAGAGGTGTCAAATGTTCCCAAGAGATCTCTTCTTCGCTACACTGATGCATATTTTTCAAACGGAGGATTTTCGTCTCTATCTCTCTGTCACCGATGATGATGGCAAAACATGCATGTAGTCGATTAGCCCTTTGTAGCGATGTCTGTAATTTTTTTACTTCTAGGTCGATTTCAGCGGGGATTCCTAGATGACGGATTTGAGTGGTTAAAGAAAAAGCCGCCTCTTTTGCCCTCTCTCCTAAAGGGATTAGAAAAACAAAGATAGGTTTGCAGGTAGGGAGAGGTAGATTTTGCTTCAGCATTGTCTGCAATATCCTCTCCATTCCGGCAGAAAATCCGGTTCCGGGCAAAGGAGGGCCTCCGAAAAGGGAGGTGAAGTCATCGTATCTTCCTCCTCCGCCTAAAGCATTTTGTGCGCCTAAGTCGCTACTTGCGATTTCAAAAACAGTCTTATTATAATAATCAAGCCCTCGGACAATCTTAGGGTTAATTTGATAAGGGATGTGGATCCGATCGAGGGAGGAGCAAAGTTTTTGGAAATGGTCTTTACAAAGTGGGGAGAGGAAATCTAGGATGGAAGGGGCATTTTTTAAAAGGGCCTGATCTTCGGGATCTTTGGAATCTAGGATCCGAAGGGGGTTTTTTTCTAAGCGGCTCTGGCTTTCTTTACTGAGTTTAGGGATAAAAGGGGTAAGAAAACTGTGAAAAGCTTTACGGAAAGCCTCCCTGGATTCGATATCCCCGATGGAATTGATGTAAATCGTAGTATTTTTAATCCCCAATCGTACAAAAAACTCTAAGAGCATATCGATGATCTCAGCATCTTGCTCGGCAGAAGGAACCCCCAATACTTCCGCCCCCACCTGGTGAAACTGCCGGTACCTGCCCGCTTGCGGTCTATCGTAGCGAAACATTGGACCAACATAGTAAAGCTTATGAATATTGCCATAGCTTCCCAGATTGTTTTCGATGAATGCTCGTAAGACCGAAGAGGTTCCTTCAGGGCGAAGCGATAGGAGTCTTTCTCCTTTGTCTCGGAAGGTATACATCTCTTTGGAGACGATATCCGAAGTTGCCCCTACCCCTCTGGCAAAAAGGTCAGTATGTTCGAAGATGGGGGTCCGGATCTCTTGAAATCCGTAGTCGAGGGCAACTTTATGAAAGACTTTTTCAAGATGTTGCCAAGCGGAAGTGAGGCGCCACGGCTCATCGGTGTAGGGGAGGATGTCGAAAAGTCCTTTGGGAATTTGGTAATGCATGATAATGAGTATAAGGCATTTTTAGAAAATCGGTAAAGAATTAAGCAAACCACAAATAACTCCCGTTAAAAAGGATTTTTGAAGGCCGGGAGAGTAGGGTGGAGCAAGCGATGTTTTTTCGGGCATAACAAACCCCTCTGATGTGGGCATTTCAGCTAGCCCTCGCATTAAGAATTTTGCACCCCCTCGAACCAAACATCCCTTTGAACTGTGGGGCCTCATGAAGTGTTCAAAAGCTCCCTGATCCGAGCCCCC
>DAHXLK010000054.1 GCA_027366035.1 Chlamydiota bacterium | reverse complement strand
GCTAGCTGTCACTGCTCCTATCTGGGGGCCGGCGGCTATTATTACTGCGACTGCAGCCACTGCAGCTTATGCCGGCGCTAAGATGTACCAGCATATGGAGGCTCGTAAAGACAAGGAAGGAAAACAAAAAGATGGGACTCCGAAAACAAATACAGCACAAAATGACCAATTTGTCGATGCTGTTAGAGAAATCGAAAGAAAAACTGGCAAAAAAATATCCGATAAACAATGGAACAAACTTCATGACCGAATATCAGGGAAAAACTACGGATATCATGACATAGTTGAAGAAGGATGTTGGTTGCTTAATGAATAACGGAACAGCATTGGCCAACAAACTATTTAAAAAGTTAAAAGGAACTCAACCTACAAGAGCAATACAAGGCCATGGTAGCTTTATTACCATAGATTTCGGCCGCGATCTTTCAGAACAAGTTAAAACACGTTCAGGTCCCCCAAAAACATGGTATTATGGAGAATGGCGTCTGTGGGTATATATGTGCGCCTGGCGCATTGATATCCATAAAAAACCTTGTGCAGGATCAGAAGATTCAAGAGAAAAAATAGAGAAGTGCTTGTCCCAGATCGTGGAGAGGAAATTGCATGAATATATCCTATTAAATAACGCATTTGATGCTAAACTTGTATTCGGAACAGATATAGAGCTATATCTTTTTTCATTCCACACTGAGGAAAAAAAAACAATGGATGCTTTTCACTCCCGAAAAGAAAGTCTTTGTCGCCGGGCCAGGCAATGAATGGTCTTATCACGATTCCGAAAAAACATAATCACATATCTTTGATTGTTTACACCAAAGTTCGCTCAAAAACTTCCTCGAATCCTCGAAGGTTTTTTTTGAGCGAACTTCGGTTCAAAATAATCTCCAAAAGCGACGAAGCCTTGGTTATACAAGAGATCTATTAATTTTCTACTGTCGTTACTATACAAAAGCATTGCAACCCGTCCCCACAGCCGAAATCGGTAAGGCCATCACCCGTTGTCGCAGTAATACCCACTTGCTCTACCTTAATCTTTAAAAGAGTTGCCATTTTTTTCTTCATCTCTTGGATCTTATCTTCTATTTTCGGCCGTTTGCCTTCGATGGAGAAGGCAATATGGACAATTTTTTGTTTGCCTAAAGTCTCTAACCCCTTTTTTACATAGACCTCGGAGTCAGTAATTCCATCTTTTTTATATAGCTCTTGAGCGATACCCCCTAAGATCGGCACCCCTGTAAGAGAGGTGATCGCATTACACAAAGAATGGTAAATCACATCGCCGTCAGAATCGGCGGAGAGGCCCGGCATTTTAGGAAAAATCACTCCGCCAATAACACATGGTTTCGAAGAATCGGGGGGTAAAAATCGATGGCTATCTTGCCCTATTCCAGTTCTATAAATAGATTGCATAGATGGTATGTATACCAGATCCTATATTTTATTTACCGTATCCATTATCCTCCATTTGATATGCATTTAGAACTTCTAAAAGTGAAAGGGGGGAAAAAATTATCGGGGAAAATCGTGGCTTCAGGAGCAAAAAATGCGATGACTAAGCTCTTAGTCGCCTCTCTCCTCTCCGATAAAAAGTGTACTTTTTACAATGTCCCCAATATTGGCGATGTAGAAATTACCGTCGATCTTTGTAAAGAAATTGGAGCCGAAATCTCTTGGGATAAAAAAGAAAAAATTTTACAGATCTTAACCAAAGATCTAAAAACTTCTTATATCCCGCAACGATTTTCCGGCTCGAATCGAATCCCAATTCTCATGATCGGCGCACTCCTTGGCAGGACAACTGAAGATATCATTGTCCCTACAGTTGGCGGCGACCAATTAGGAAAAAGACCTGTCGATTTTCACATCTCAGCCCTGCAAAAGCTAGGAGCTACTATCGAATACCGGGAAATGAAGAAAGAAGGGGCCTATCTCGCCCACGCCCATAACGGCCTCTCAGGATCCCTCATCACCTTCCCCTTCCCCTCTGTGGGGGCTACCGAAAATGCCATCCTGGCAGCTGTCCGCGCTAAAGGGACAACGATCATCAAAAACGCTTCTATAGAACCGGAAATTATCGACCTCATCCTCTTTTTGCAAAAAATGGGCGTACGGATCACTATCGACTCTACCCGGATAATCTCGATAAAAGAGACCAAACAGTTTTTACAAGTAGAGCATACCGTTCTACCCGATAGAAACGAGATCATCTCCTACGCACTCGCCGCCATTAGCACCCAAGGAAGGGTATTTATCGAAGGGGCAGAACATCAACTGCTCCTCTCTTTTTTGGATAAACTTCGGGAAACCGGAGCCGGCTTTTCGATCCAAAAGACAGGGATCGAATTCTTCTACCAAGGACCCCTTCGTGGCGGCCTCCATATCGAAACCGACGTCCATCCCGGTTTTATGACCGACTGGCAGCAGCCCTTTGTCGTCCTCCTCACCCAAGCCCAAGGCTCTTCCGTCATCCATGAAACCGTCTATGAAAACCGCTTCGGCTATACCCACACTCTAAAAGAAATGGGGGCAGATATCGAACTTTTTCATCAATGCCTTGGAAATAAAGAGTGTAGGTTCTCTCTTTTAAATCACAAACATAGTATCATTGTCCGCGGTCCTACTGAGCTGCAGGCAAAAAATATCTCTATACCCGATTTAAGGGCCGGCTTTGCCTACGTGATGGCAGCACTTCTAGCTCCTGATGTCAGCACGATTAGCAACGTCCCTTTCCTTGACCGAGGTTATGAAAATCTTACCCACCAATTGGCAAGCTTAGGGGCTGATATAAAAAAAGTTGCGGTTTCAGCGAAAAAATATGAACAGCACTCTCTGGCGGCAGATTCAAAGAAAGAGCTTCACCTCCATCCGCGAGTTAGCTGATTATCTTGAACTAGACGAAAAAAATCGACGGCAACTTACCTCGACTCATTTTCCCCTTATCCTCCCTATACGGCTGGCGGCAAAGATGGGGAAAAATAATCTTAACGACCCGCTATGTAAACAATTTATCCCTACCAAAAATGAAAAATACTTCACGCCAGGTTTTCACCTAGACCCTGTATCGGATAGGGAATTTCAGCAAGGAGAAAAATTATTACAAAAATATCAAGGGAGGGCCCTCCTCCTGACCACCGGAGGGTGTGCGATGAACTGCAGGTTTTGCTTTCGGCAAAACTTTCCTTATGAAACGAAGAGACCCGGATTCAATCCGGAAATTGCTACCATTTCCAAAAATACCTCTTTATCAGAAATCATCTTAAGTGGAGGGGATCCCCTTGCCTTGGACGATCTCATTTTGCAGGGCTTGTTACAAAAACTATCCGATATCCCGCATATCCAAAGGATCCGATTCCATACGAGATTTCCTATCGGCATTCCGGAAAGGATCGATGATTCTCTTTTAAGTATTCTTGAAAAATGTACTAAACAGATCTTCTTCACCTTGCATGTAAATCATCTACAAGAAATGGATGCCGAAATTTTTGAAAGATTAAAAAATATCCAAAAATTAGGTATCCCCATCCTTTCTCAAACTGTCCTCTTAAAAGGGGTAAATGATGATTTCTATACACTTAAAAACCTCTTCGAAAATCTTGCAAATCATGGGATCCTCCCTTACTACCTTCACCAACTAGACCCCGTACAAGGAGCTGCCCATTTTGCAGTAGAAAAAAAGATAGGGATCGCTTTGATAGAAAAATTGAAAAATTCCCTTTCAGGCTATGCTATCCCCAGGTATGTGTGTGAAATAGCGGGCAACCCTTCGAAGACCGAAATATTACATCCGATCCACGGTTTTAATACCTAGTAAATAGAGCCCCTGTTTCAAGATCTTCGCTGTCACCTCGCATAAAAGGAGTCTAGCCCCCTCTTCTTTTGTCCCTGCGACATGGCAGTCGCGAAAGAAGGCGTTGAACCGGCTCGCAAGCTGATAAAGATAATCGGTAAGGCGGTTGGGTAAAAGGTCGATTTCTACCATGTTCAACACTTCGCCAAAGCGGAGAAGGTGGAGGCCTAATGCTATTTCAGAGGGGTGCTTAAGTTCGATATGGTGATTTTTCATCACCTTGGAAATATCCACCCCCGTTCTCTTCTTAATCCCCATGATCCTCACATAAGAGTAGAGGAGGAAAAGGGCGGTATTCCCTTCAAAGCGGAGCATCCGCTCATAGCTAAAAGTATAGTCTTTTTGCCGGTGGGAGGAGAGGTCGGCATATTTGACAGCTGCGATCCCTAAATTTTTCGCCAAATATTCGAGCTCATCTTCATTGATATCAGGGATTCTTTCTTTTACCGTATTTCTGGCATGCTCTATTGCTTCATAAAGGAGATCGACCAACTTCTCGGTCTCACCGGACCTAGTTTTAAATTTCTTCCCATCAGATCCTAAGACGAGACCAAAACCGACATGGTCTAGCTGAACTTTTCGAGGGTCGTAGTAGTTGGCAAGCTCTGCTGCTTTAAAGACGAGCTTAAAATGGAGGCTTTGTCCCATATCAGTCACAATAATGATCCGATCTGCACGTTCGACCAAGATCCGGTGGCGCAAAGCTGCTAAATCGGTAGTATCGTAGTTGAATCCACCATCTGACTTTTGCACCATGAGGGGCATCGCCTCCCCTTCTCGGTTTTTAAACTCCTCCATCAAAAGGCATTTGGCCCCTTCAGAGATCGTAATCAGCCCTTTTTTCTGAAGATCCTCGACTAAGTTTTTTAAAAAAGGATTATAAAAAGATTCACCACGCTCAATAAGAGTTACATCGAGAAGGTCATAGATCTGTTGGAAAGCAAGGCGAGAGATCTCGCAGATCCTCTCCCATAGATGGAGAGACTCCTCCTCTCGATTTTGAAGGAGGATCACTTCGTTTTGCGCTAGCTTTTTAAAGGTCGCTTCTTCATCAAATTTTTTCTTTGCCGCTTTATACCAGATCATCAGTTTTTTAAGATCGGCGTCGGCAACTTCATCTAAAACTTCGGTTTTTATATAAGCAATCAGCATCCCAAATTGGGTCCCCCAATCGCCGACGTGGTTGAGACGGAGGACATCGTGCCCCAAAAACTCGAAAAGCCTTGCTAGGCATTCGCCGATAATGGTAGAGCGAAGATGTCCTACATGCAGCTCTTTGGCAATATTAGGAGAGGAGAACTCGACAATGATTTTTTTTTTGTAAGCTGGATGCAAAATCCCTAACTTCGGATCTAATAGGACCTTTTGCAGTTCCGAAGAGAGGAAAGGGGCTGTAAAGGTGAAGTTGATAAATCCAGGTCCTGCCACCTCCACTTTTTCGAGCATTGAGAGATCGAGCTTGTCGATAATTGCTTTGGCCACCTCTTGAGGATTTTTTTTAAACTCTTTGGCCAGTTTTAAAGCATTATTGCACTGATAATGACCAAAGGATTCATTATCACAAGAGAGGATTTCCCCTTGAAGCTTTTCTCCAAAAGCTTGGAAGATGGCGTCACTTGCTTTTTTTTGCAAGAGAGAGAGTAAAATCATACATTTAAAAATACAGGAGGGGCGGTCCTTTTGCCAATACCATATTGAAGCCGGTATTCGGCAAGCTTATGGGCTGCTTGTACCGGAGAGGTCCCATTTTCCTCGGCGATCTTATATATCCCTAAAAGGGAGTCGTAAATTTGGTGGGTCTTCTCTCTAGGAATAGAAGGGTCATACCCATTTTGTCCCAATTCAGAGGCAACATTTAAAAGGCCCCCGGCATTGGCTACAAAATCCGGAGCATAAAGTATCTTCTTTGCTTGCAATTGTCTTGCATGTTCCTCCGTTAGAAGTTGGTTGTTGGCAGATCCGGCAATGGCTTTGCATCGAAACTGTTCCACAGTCCGGTCATTAATCACCCCTCCCATAGCACAAGGGGAAAAGACATCACAAGGTACGCTAAAAATTTTATCGGGATCTACAGCTTTTGCCTTATAACGACGAACCGCTTCCTCCACCTTTTCCCTATCTAAGTCAGAAACAACCAGATGGGCTCCGGCCCAAAAAAGGTAGTCGATAAGGTAGGTTCCAACAGAGCCAATCCCTTGTACGGCAATCGTCTTCCCCTCTACACAATTGCAGCCATAAAGTTTTTTAAAAACCGACTGGATCGCTCGGAAAGTTCCCCAAGCGGTAAAGCGGCTAGGATCTCCACTTCCTTGCTTATGAGCAAGGCCGACAACATAAGGGGTCTTTTGCCGGATCCGGCCAATATCTTCTATCGTACACCCGGAGTCCTCTGCCGCAATATATCTCCCTTTCAAAAGGTTAACCGCCTCCGCAAAAGAAAAAAGGAGTTCGTCTGTCTTGTCTTTTTTGGGATTGGCGATGATAACGCTCTTCCCTCCGCCAAACCCTACTTCGGCGATCGCCGCCTTGTAGGTCATCCCTTTTGAAAGACGAAGGACGTCTTCAAGGGCTGCCTCTTCCGATGGGTAGGGATAGATACGGATACCTCCCAAAGCAGGGCCTAACGTCGTATTATGAATCGCAATAAAAGCTTTTAAGTTCTTATGGGTGACGAAATAGACATGTTCATACCCCGATACGGCAATCTCTTTAAAGTGTACTCGAAAGGTTGGTTTTTCTTTGAGCAACATTATCGCTCCTTTTAAAGAAGTAACTACCATAACATCTTTCTACGCTAAAAAGCAAGATCGGAATTGAGTTTAAAAGAGTATCTTGAGTATCCTATTTCTTTTGAGGTAAAAAATGACTCCACTTATTACGCAAGATACAAAAAATTCGATGCTTGATTTCCTAAAAACGAATAAAACCATCGATCTTACGACTATCTACTTATTTTTTGTCGAAAAGAAATTTAAAATAAAACCTGTCCTTTTCCCAAAAGAAAAAACTATCTACTTCAGTCTAGAGGATCTCATCCAGAAACTAGAACAAGAAAGCAAACTCTGGCGCGAGACCGAGATCCATATCCAATTTGGAGGAGCCAGCGTCAACGAACTGACAAAAAAAATCTATATATGCCCCTTTACCGGAAAGGTTTTTGGCGACAACACCCATCCCAACCCGCAAGATGCAATTTATGACTGGGTCTCCACCTGTCCAGAAAATAAAGAACGGATAGGCGGGCTTAAAGCTAAGCGGTTTTACGTCTCCGAAGACCCGGAGGTTATCAAAAATTACATTAAAAAGAGAAAAGAACCGATCAAAAAAGTGGTCTACTCCTCAGCAGTCACAGGAAAGCTCTTCAACTCTAAAGGAGCCGTCATCGAAGATTTTAAGAAAAACCACGTCAAACGGATGACCCTTGTCGAAGTACAAAATCAAAACCGCTACCAGATCGAAAGCGAATTTTTAGCCTTCATCCAAAAACAGCTCACCGATGAGAAACTCTCCGAATTTGTCGAAGAATTATCCGATCATAAAGAGTTTCAAGACTATTTGAAAAAATGGGTGGAGTAGACGAGACGATCTTCTTAGGAAGATCTTTCGCCTTTCGGCTAAAAAAAGGAAGTATCGTCGCCCTTTTTGGCGAGCTTGGCGCCGGAAAAACCACCTTTGTGCAAGGAATTATGCAAGGCCTTGGATATCATGGAGTTGTAAACAGCCCTACTTTTACATATCTTCACATCTATCAAGCACCCATTTGCACCTACCATTTTGACCTTTATCGACTAAAAGAGGTAAAAGATTTTATTACCCTTGGTTTTGAAGAATACCTGTACGAAGAAGGGATTTGCCTTATCGAATGGCCGGAGAAGATCCTCTCTATACTTCCTCCGGAGACGCTCCAAGTGAAGTTGGAACATAAAGGAGAAGAAAAGCGGACGATTACATGGGATTGTTAAAAGATGAGCTCTTTGCCTGCCTCGATTGTGAAAGTACCGGGCTGAATAGCCAAAATGACCGGATCATCGAAATTGCCTGCGTCATCTTTACCTTCGATAGAATTATCGATACTTTTGAAACCCTCATCAATCCGGAGATCCCTATCCCTGAAGCCTCTCAGAAAATTCATAATATCTCTGAACAGATGGTACGAGGCAAGCCAACTATCGAAAAAGTCCTTCCAAAATTACTAGAGTTTCTCAACCATCATATCGTAGTTGGCCATGGCATCTCTTTTGACCTAGATCTCATTGCCCAGGCAGCTAATAGATATGGCATCTGTTTTCAAAAAAGAAATTCACGATGTATTGACACGCTACGCCTTGCAAGGCTCTACGGAGAAAGTCCTATTAATTCTTTAGAGAAATTGCGGCAACATTTTAATATTGCCGCAATAGGCTCTCATAGAGCAATGAGCGATGTGATGGTCAATATCGAAGTATTTAAGTACCTAGTGAAATCTTTTAAAACGACCGAAGAGATTATGCAAAAGCTTGAAAAGCCTATACAACTAAAAATAATGCCTTTAGGAAAACATAAAGGGAGACGTTTTGAAGAGATTCCTTTAGAATATTTGCTGTGGGCTCAAAAAAAAGATTTCGACCAAGATCTCCTTTTTTCTATCCAAAAAGAGATCAAATCTCGAAAATCTAAAAACAATTTCGAACAAGCTTCTAACCCCTTTTCTTCTTTATGAACCAATTATTGTTAAAAAACCTCCCTCTTTCAGGAAAAAAAGTGTTAGTAAGGGTCGATTTCAACGTCCCTTTTGCTAATAATACCATAGGAGACGACTCCCGCATTCAAGCGGCCCTTCCTACCATTCAATATATTTTGGACCACCAAGGGACGGTGATCCTCATGAGTCATTTAGGGAGGCCTAAAGGGAAAAAAGATCCCGGCTTTTCCCTGGCCCCTTGTGCCAAAAGGCTGTCGGAGCTTTTGAAAAAAGATGTCTTAATGGCCCCTGATTGCATAGGAGAAGAAGTTGAAAAAATGGCCCGAGGATTAACCACCGGAGATATCCTTCTTTTAGAAAACCTTAGATTTTATGATGCCGAAGAACATCCCGATCACGATCCGGAATTTGCAGAAAAGCTCGCCAAACTAGGTGACCTTTATGTCAACGATGCCTTCGGTACCGCTCATAGAAACCACTCTTCCACGGCCACCATTACCCAATATTTTCCATCCAAAGCGGCAGCAGGCTTTCTTATGGAAAAAGAGATTGTCTTTCTCAGCACTATCTTACAAAACCCAAAGGCCCCTTTCTTTACGATTTTAGGCGGCGCTAAAGTTGATACTAAAGTTGGGATGATTGAAAATATTTTAGATAAAATCGATGCCCTCTTTATCGGAGGGGCGATGAGCTATACCTTCTTGCGGGCAAAAGGGATCCCTATGGGTTCTTCGCCTATCGATGAACTACAAACGGCAAAAAAAATTTTAAACCAATGCAAGAAAAAAAAAGTTCCCCTCTACCTTCCGGAAGATATCGTCATTGCCGACAGTTTTAAAGATACCGCCAATACAAAAATAATCGATGCAAAACTTGGCTTTTCATCTCCCTGGCAGGGGATGGATATCGGGCCCAAAACTGTAGCTTCCTGGGAAAAGAAGCTAAAACCTGCCGCCACTATCTTCTGGAATGGCCCTGTCGGAGTCTTTGAAATGCCCTCCTTTGCCAAAGGGACCAAAGCCATAGCCACTTTTTTAGCTTCTTTACCTGCTACCACCATCGTAGGAGGAGGAGACTCGGTTGCCGCCATCACCCAGTTAGGGCTGACAAATAAATTTTCTCATATCTCCACCGGTGGAGGGGCTTCGTTAGAATTTCTTGAACAGGGAACCCTGCCGGGAATCGAAGCTCTTTCTCTTGCAAATTAACCCTTTTCCAGTATAATTTTACGCAGAATTAAAGGGGGATTTCTACCTTTATAAACGACTAATTATCAGTCGTTAGCAGGGTATAAGGGATGAAAAAGATTTTTACTGGATTTTTCCGGTATAAGAACGCTCCCCCTCCCTCCTGCGCACAAAGATTTCCATCTTCTATTGACTCTTCCGGTTTTGGGAAATTTAGATCTTACTTATGGCCCATACATCGTAGAGAGCTCAAAAAATTCATCCCTATGGCAGCTATCTTTTGCCTCATCTTCTTCAACTACAACTTATTAAGAGGAGCTAAGGACGCTTTGCTCATCACCGCAGCCGGAGCCGAAGCCATCCCTTTTATAAAAGTGTGGGTGATGATTCCTATGGCGCTGATCTCGACTCTCCTTTTCACCCGTTTTTCCAATAGATATAGCCGCGATAAGGTCTTCCAGATCATGCTAGGCTCATTTTTAGCCTTTTTCTTCCTCTTTACCTTTTTCCTATTCCCGTTTCGAGAAAGTCTCCACCTGCATGGATTAGCTGATTTTTTACAAGATTTCCTTCCTACCGGCTGTAAAGGATTTATTTCGCTTATCCGATACTGGTCGTTTACACTTTTTTATGCCATGTGCGACCTTTGGTCGACGATCATCCTCACCGTCCTTTTATGGGGATTTGCCAATGAAGTAACCTCGGTAAAGGAGGCCAAACGTTTCTATGCCCTCTTTATGGTAGGAGCTAATTTTTCCGGGGTAATTTCCGGAAAAACTGCCGTCTTACTGTCGAGCAATTCTTTTAATCCTCACCTTTTTTATGGGACTACCGCTTGGGAACAATCGGTTCTCTATCTCAACCTAACCGTGATTGTCATTGGTCTGGGAGTGATGGCCATCTACCGGTGGTTTAGCAAAAACATCCTTTCTCCGGCTCATAACCTCCACTTTGCCAAACCCGAAAAGATCAAAATGTCTTTAAGAAAAAATTTTTCTTATCTTGCTAAGTCGAAATACCTCATTGCTATCGCCGCAATCGTAGTCACCTATAATTTGGCCTTAAACCTCATCGAAGTTGTTTGGAAAGATCAGGTAAACATCGCCAACCCCGATCCTAGCCACTATCTCGCCTACATGGGGGGAATTATGACCGATACGGGGATAATCGCTACTTTGATCTCCCTTTTTATCTCCGGCTTTATCCTTCGCAAATTTAGCTGGACCTTCAATGCCCTCATCACCCCTGTTGTTATGATCGCCACCGGATTTGTCTTTTTCTTCTTCCTCCTATTTCAAAACTTTTCTATTTCTCACTCCATCGCTGCCTCCATGGGAAGCACCCCCCTATTTTTAAGTATCCTTTTTGGCGGCTTACAAAATGCCCTCTCTCGAGGTTCGAAGTACACCTTTTTCGATGCTACCAAAGAAATTGCCTTCATCCCACTTTCCGCTGAGAGCAAGCTTAAAGGAAAGGCCGCCATTGATGGTGTAGGCTCCCGCATTGGAAAATCAGGAGGAGCTATCCTTTATCAAGGGCTCCTTATGATTTTTGGCTCTCTCAGTGCGAGCGCCCCCGTTGTTTCTGCCCTTTTTTTAGCCGTAGTAGTCATATGGGTCGGTGCTGTCATGACCTTAGGCAAACAGTTCAACAGTTTAGTAGCTCTCAATGAAAAACTTCCTATCCCTACTCCGGAAAAAAGGGAAAAAGCAACAGAGATTTTTGTGGGAGAATAAGATATGGAAACCATCACTCAGCTTATCTTTGCCAACGCCCCTTATGCCCACTGGATTATCTTTTCTGCACTGATGTTAGCCGGAATAAACGTCCCTATCAGTGAAGATCTGATGATCATCCTCAGTGGAGTCCTCGCCGCAAATGTCATCCCGGAAAACACCTATATCCTTTTTGCCGCCGTCTTTTTAGGGGCCTATATTTCCGATTGGGTTTCCTATTGGATTGGAAGGGGGCTAGGTAGGAGGCTATGGAATTTTCGCTGGTTTGCCAGGACCGTATCTCCAAAGAAATTAAAGCAAGCACAATCCTTTTATGCGAAATACGGATTTTGGACACTTTTAATCGGAAGGTTTATCCCTTTTGGAGTAAGAAATTGCCTTTTTTTAACCGCAGGGCTCGGTAAAATGAATTTTGCAAAATTTCTTATCAGCGATGGAATCGCCTGTATCCTTTCTAATGTTACCCTATTTACCCTTTCCTACACTTTAGGCAAAAACTATCACCGCTTAATCGAGAATCTAAAAATCTTTAACCTCATCCTTTTCCTTTCCTTTATTGTATCGATAATTGCTTTCATTTGGTATAAAAGAAGAAAAAAATCTCGGGTATGATCACCCTATCGAACATCCTTTCTTTTTTACGAGCCCCTCTTGCTTTCTCCTTTTTCTCCGAGGATCCCTCCATTAGGCTCACTTGTATTTTCTTAGCCATGTTTACCGATAGTATTGACGGCTATGTCGCTAGAAGGAGCCGTCAAACCTCCCGATTTGGGGCCATTTTCGACCCTGCAATGGATAAATTCTTTGTCTACTTTGTCCTCTCTATCCTCCTTTTCGAGCAAAAAATTCTCTTATGGGAATCTGTCGCCATGGTTTCTAGAGATTTTTTCCTCTGCCTCTTTGCCCTCTACCTCTTCTTAACAGGAAAATATAAAGGATATCAGGTAAAAGCGATTCGCTGGGGAAAGGTGACGACAGCTATGCAATTTATTACCATCCTTGGCCTTACCCTTTCCTTTTCATTCTCCCGGTATCTTTATATCTCTTTTATCTGTTTCGGGGTTCTGGCATTTCTCGAACTGTATGCTCGTAGCAACCAGTTACTTCGAGCCTGGTAGTTATTAAGACCTCTTGCATAACCAAGGTTTCGCAAGGGGATTCTTGGGACATTTCAACAGTCCCTCCAAACACTCCCTCATTTTTCCAAATGCACGGTGGTAATCGGAAAGGGGATTTCGCATTCGTGATCTTCTAAGATCTCTGCAATTCGGAGGAGGAGATTTTGCCTGATTTGAAAAAACTCCTTTTCGGTAGTGCTCATCGTAAAGGCCCTAATATAAAGTTCTAAAGAATAGGAGGAAAAAGCTGTAAAATAGACAAAAATATCTTGGGACGAGTCGATGCCAGGGTCTTCTTTGATCAACGTTTGGATTTCATTTGTCACTACTAAAATTTTGGAAAGATCTTGGAAGGCAAGCTGTAATTTTTCTTCGATCCTCCTATGGCTCATCCGACTAAAATTGATAATTGGCCCGCTAGAAAATAGAGCATTGGGGATATACATGGGCTTTTTATACAGATCTCTCATACAGGTCATATACCATCCCATCTCTTCAATGGTTCCTAAAATCTTATGGGCGGGCAGCTCCACGAGCTCTCCCTTTATAAAGGGACGAGCCGCATAAAGCATGACGCCGCCAAAAAAGTTGGCAAAAACATCCTTACCGGAAAAACCAAGCACAGCCGCACCGATACCTCCAAAAGTAAGAAGCGGGATCACATCTAAGCCGATGATCTGTAAAATCACCAAAGCCGCTACGAAAAACAAGCTTAAGCTAATGACTTTGCTGATCAAATCAAAGGAGATGGTATCTGTCAGTTTTCCCCCTTTTCTATGGAGAAGAATCTTATTACATCTGAGTAAAAACCAAAAAATCGTCACCACGATAGTAAGCGATCGAAACAAAGGGAGATGGTCCCTTAAATAAGGGAGGTCAAACTGCCCGGCTAAGACATTCCCGATATAAGAAAGAGAAAAAATAGCTAAGAGGGCTGCTGCCGGACCATAAAAAATATAGGGAATCTCTTTTCCCCAAAACTTTCCTAATCTTGCCGACCTATTGCCTATAAACGTAAGGAAACGATTAAAAAAAATAAGAAGAGAGATAAAAAAGACCAGCGTTAAGGCTATTTTAAATAGCCAAAAATAGGCAGGCATCAATTAAGCCCTAACCTTTAGGTTTTTTCTTACCACCACAGCCACAGCCAAAGTCGACCTTTTTAGGGCTATCCATAATATCTCCTACAAAAGCAACTAGCAAAGATGAAGCAACAAACGCTAAAAACCATTTTTTCATAACAACCTCAATAAAGTTAACTTTACTTTAGCCTACCATTTCAGATAAACTAAAATCCAATATTATGGAAGCTATTCGAGACTCAATTTTTATCTCTTCCTTCCGAGCTCTCTGTAAGTCGATAGGGGTAATTTTTGGAATATTCTTAGCTCTGATCCCTATTTTCTTTTTTTTCTCTTTGTTTTCCAAAGGGGGAGATATCTCTCCTACGACAACCCTTACTTTCCTTCCTGATGCTAACGGCTCTAGAGAAATTCAAGCTATCTCGACTCCGGTGATTTTGCAGCTCACCCTACACGGTATCATCGGGGAGGGAGACCTAACCGGTCAGGTGGTAAACAACCAACTCATCGACTCTAGATCGGGTCTTTTAAAACCCGATAGGGTAAAAGCCCTCCTTCTAAACCTTCAAACCCCCGGGGGTACGGTGATGGATTCGGACACCATCTACCGGCTACTTTTAGCTTATAAAGAAAAATATCATGTCCCCATCTATGCCTATGTAGATGGCCTTTGCGCATCAGGAGGGATGTATATTGCCTGCGCCGCTGACAAGATCAACGCTGCCCCTTCTAGCATTGTAGGATCGGTAGGAGTGGTCGCCGGCCCCTTTTTCAATCTCAAAGAGGCGATGACAAAACTTGGTATTAATGCTGAAACGATCACTCAAGGAAAAAATAAAGATTCGCTGAACCCTTTTCGCACCTGGAAGCCGGATGAAGATGGGGTCATCAAAGCGATTACCACCTATTTTTACAATCAATTCCTAACTATCGTAACCTCAGCGAGACCCCAAGTAACCAAAGAACAATTGCTTCAAGAATACGGCGCCGCTATTTTCGATCCGATAAAAGCGCAAGAAATTGGTTATATCGATAATGGAAATAGCAGCTATTTAAACACGTTAAAAGAGCTGCTTGCCGCTGTCGATATTTCTGAAGATACCCCTTATCAAGTAGTAGAGCTGCAGCCTAGAAAATCATGGTTAGAAACCATCACCTCTCCCGACGCCAACTCTGCCCTCTCTTCGCTATTGCAGCTCTTAGGATTTCCCAAGAAAAGTAGTGTAGATAGCTACTTTTCTTATCTCTATGCGCCGGGATAAGAGTTTGGAAGAAGTCTATATCCTAGATGCTGTCAACTATCTTTTTCGTTCCTACTATGCCATCGGCCCTATGACTAATGATAAAGGGCAGTCGACTAATGCCCTTTATGGTTTCATCCGATCGGTGCACAAGGTGCTCAAGGACTTCCAACCCAAACATCTCATTTGTGTCTTTGACGGCCCTGAAAATATCAAAGGACGAAAAGAAATATATCCGGAATATAAAGCTCATAGGAAAAAAGCTCCTGATGATCTCTACCAGCAAATGTCTGTTGCCTATGATTACTGTGAGATGGCAGGGATTCCAGCCCTTTCCATACCCGGGGTAGAGGCAGACGATACGATGGCGACAATCGCTCTATGGGCTGCAAAAGGAAAAGCCAAAGTATTTCTCTGTACGAGCGATAAAGACCTCTTTCAACTCATCTCCGACCAGATCTTTGTCCTCAATGTTTACAAAAACAACCTCTTTATCGACGCCGAAAAAGTGCAAGAGCTTTACGGGGTTCCTCCATCACAGATGCTAGACCTCCTCTCTATTATGGGAGATAGCTCCGACAATATCCCCGGCATACCAGGTCTTGGCCCCAAATCTGCCGCCGGATTATTAAAAGAATTTGGAAGCTTAGAAAACCTCCTATCTCATCCTGAAAAGGTCTCGTCAGAAAAGAGGCGAAAACTCCTTACTGCATACAAAGACCAGGCTATACTTAGCAAAAAATTAGCCAGCTTACACACCCAAGTGGACATCCCCACAACAGATGATTTCTATGAAATCAAGCCTCCCGACAGGAATAAACTAGAAGCCTTGTATCATGAGATGAAATTCTTAACCCTTTTACAAGAGCTTCCTCCCGTTCACGAAATAAAAGAGATAAGCAAGGTTGAATACACCCTTATCGAATCTCTTGACCAGCTGCAAAAGCTCCTTACCCTCCTCTCTGGAGAAAATGAGATCTGCCTCGACACCGAAACTACGGGAATCAGGCCATTAACTGCAGAGTTAGTAGGTCTAGGTTTATGTGCCAAAGCAGGGGTTGCCTACTATATCCCTTATAGCAAGGAAGCCCTTCAACTCCTCCGCCCCTTTTTAGAAAATCCTAACCTCTCTTTTTATGGCCACAATTTCAAATATGACTACCATGTTCTTTCAAATTATGGGGTTACTATTTCCCGGATCTCTTTTGATACCATGCTAGCTTCTTACCTTCTGACTCCCCAAAATCGGAGGCATAATCTCGATGAGATCGTCTTACAAAGGTTTAACAAAGCTAAAATCCCCATTGCCAGCCTTATTGGAACCGGGAAGAAAGAGATTTGCATGCGAGATGTCCCTGTAGAAAAAGTTTGTGAATACTGTTGTGAGGATGTCGATTATACCTTTCGTTTAAAAAAGCTCTTTGAAAAAGAGCTGCTCAAAGAAAACTTACATACCGTTTTTCGGAATATCGAGCTCCCTTTGTTACCCATTCTTGCTAAGATGGAAAGAGCAGGAATTTTTCTTGATACCTATAAAATGGGAGAAATGTCAAAAGCGTTGCAAGAGCAGCTCTCACGCCTTCAAAAAGAAATTTTTATAGAAGTTGGCGAAGAGTTCAACATCAACTCTCCCAAGCAGCTTAGCGAAATTCTCTACCAACGTTTGGGGCTAAAACCCCCTCTTAGAAAAAAGAGCCAATATGCTACGGATGCCAAAGTTCTTGAGATGTTAGCCGAAGAAAATGCGGTTGCCAGCCATATTTTAGAATACCGGGGCTTAGAAAAACTGCAGTCTACCTATGCTAGCTCTTTGCCTGAAGAGGTAAATCCAATCACCCACCGTATCCATTGCACCTTTAACCAGTCGGTAGCGGCTACGGGAAGGCTTTCTTGTCAAAATCCCAACCTACAAAACATCCCCCTTCATTCTACAGAAGGGAAAAAAATACGTGAGGGATTTCGCCCTCAAAAAGCGGGGTGGCGTTACCTCTCTTTCGATTACTCACAAATCGAGCTACGCCTCCTTGCCCATTTTTCTAAAGACCCTGTCCTTATCCGGGCCTTTCAAGAAGGGCAGGACGTCCATACCTATACCGCTTCTTTAATATTTGGTATCCCTTTTCACAAAATAACTCCTCAGATGCGCCAGCAAGCGAAAGCGGTAAATTTCGGCATTCTTTATGGACAAAGTGCTTTTGGCCTTTCCCAAGAGCTCAAGATCCCTGTCAAAGAAGCCTCTGATTTTATCCGAAAATACTTCTCTCGTTACCCCAAAGTCCAAGATTATTTAGAGCATTGTAAAGACGAGGTGAGGGAAAAAGGTTATGCCATCACCTTAACAGGGAGGAAGAGGCCGATTCCCGAAATCCATAGTAAAAATCCCCATATCAAAGCGGCAGCAGAGAGGCTTGCAATCAATACTCCCCTGCAAGGCACAGCAGCCGATAGTATCAAGCTAGCGATGATCGAAATTGATAAAGACCTCCGGCAAAAAAAAGTACAAGGTTTCTTGATCGTCCAGGTGCATGACGAACTCCTCTTTGAAGTCCCCGGTGAGGAGGTAGAGATCTTTTCCGGGTTAGTTAAAGAAAAAATGGAAGGGGCTCTCTTTTTAGATGTTCCCTTGACCGTAGAGATCGAAGTTGGCAATAATTGGGGAGAATGTTAGAATTAAAGAAATTTGCTATTACAGGCGGAATGGCCAGTGGCAAATCGACGGTAACGAATATTTTTAAATCCTTAGGTGCTTATACCGTCGATAGTGATGAAATAGTTCACAAATTATTATCCCCCAAAACGATTCTTGGAAAAAAAGTAATTGATCTTTTTGGAGACGACATTGTCAAAAATGGGCAAATTAAACGAAGTGTTCTTGCAGATATTGTCTTTGATAACCCCGAAAAACTCTATCTATTAGAAAAGGTAATTCATCCTAACGTTTTCAAAGAAATCGATGCAATTTACAAAAAAGTATCTCTTCAGAGGAGCTACCCTATCTTCCTTGTTGAGATCTCCCTTCTCTTTGAGATTGGGGCTGAGGGCTATTTTGATGGAGTGATCGTGGTTACCGCCGGTGAAGAGCTCTGTAAAAAAAGGATTAAAAAAAAGGGGATATCTGTTAATGAATATCATAGACGGATGCAGAGGCAGCTTACCCCTCAAGCAAAAGCAAAAAGAGCTGATTATATCCTCAAAAACGAAGGTACGTTGGATCATCTAAAACAAGAAGTCACAACCCTTTTTAAAAAGCTTTCAACATGAATTTTTTACGCAGGAGTTTTTCTTTAAATGGACAGTCGAAATATAGAACCACCGGTATTAGTTATGGAAGAAAATAATCAATTATCTCCGCCGCCGCCTCCCTCTGCCCCGGCAACGATCCTCAAGATCGCCGATCTTCAGAGGATGAACATCGACCAACTTCATAACTATGCCCGTTCCATTGGGTTAAAACATTTGGGTTCGCTCACCAAATCGCAAATTGTCTTTGAAATTGTCAAAACTATCTCGGAACGTCCCAACGAAGTTCTTTACGGTGAAGGGGTTTTAGAAATTCTTCCCGATGGTTTTGGGTTCCTCCGATCCCCTAACTATAACTATCTTTCTTCTGCTGAAGATATCTATGTCTCTCCTCCTCAAATCCGCCGTTTTGATCTTCGAAAAGGGGACACCTTATATGGCACTATCCGCTCTCCTAAAGATAAAGAAAAATACTTTGCTATGCTCAAAGTGGAAAAAATCAATAACAAGACTCCCGAACAACTTCGCGATCGGGTCCTTTTTGAAAATTTGACCCCCCTTTTCCCCAATAAACGCCTTGTTATGGAAACTAGCAAAGATAAACTCGCCATGCGTGTCTTAGACCTTGCCGCCCCGATTGGGAAAGGCCAACGGGCGATGATCGTAGCTCCTCCCAAGACAGGAAAGACGGTTCTTTTACAAAACATCGCCGGCGCAATTGAGAAAAACAACCCCGATTGTTTCCTTATCGTCCTTCTCATCGATGAAAGGCCTGAAGAGGTAACCGATATGATCCGCTCTGTCAAAGGGGAGGTAGTCTCCTCTACTTTCGACGAACCGCCGGAGCGGCATGTACAGATCGCTGAGATGGTCATTGAAAAATCGCGCCGCATGGCCGAGTCCGGGTATGATGTTATCATCCTCCTCGATTCACTCACCCGTCTTGCCCGTGCATATAATACCGTCCAGCCCCATTCCGGAAAAATCCTGACGGGTGGTGTCGATGCCAATGCCCTGCATAAGCCAAAACGTTTCTTTGGAGCAGCTCGAAATATCGAACAAGGGGGGTCTCTTACTATCATTGCTACCGCCTTAATCGATACCGGATCACGTATGGACGAAGTTATCTTTGAAGAATTTAAAGGTACCGGCAATATGGAATTAGTCCTGGATCGTCGCCTTGCAGATCGGAGGATCTATCCTGCTATTGACTTTACCAAAAGCGGCACCAGAAAAGAAGAGCTTCTCTACCACCCGGATGAACTGGAAAAAATCTATCTCCTTCGAGGGGCAGTTGCCGACCTTACCCCTGTCGATGCAATGAATCTACTTCTTGGGAGGTTGAAGAAGACAAACAGTAACACCGAGTTTCTCCTATCGATGAAGGACTAATCGATGCGTTTTATCTCCCTCCTTATTATCACTATCAGCATTTCTACAGGAGGCTATCTTATATGGAACCACCAGGCAGATATCCGTTCTTGGGTGCAAGAGGTAGCCCTCTCTAACCGGATACAAACTCTGGAGATCCGGCACAGTGCCGAGAGCCTCATGGAGGCGCATAGAAAAGAGCTCCTTATCGATAGTGAACATATTTTTTTAGATCCCCGTTTAAAGTTTTACCCTTATCTTCTCATGGAGGTAAAGTATAGTCGGGCACAAGATCGTACTGTCGAAGGGGTTATTCTTTGGAGTCTTGTCGATGGAGAGATGGTCTTAAATACGCAGCATTGGGAGAAAACCCATGGTTTTACCGACTGTATCAATTCCGGAGCAGATCGAAATGACTTTAAAATCATCAACGCTCTAGCCACTACAAAAAGTGGGGTTCTGGATCGAGAAACGCTTTCTCGTTTTCTCAATGTTGACAATGAAAAGCTCGATCTTTGGTTAGAGAGTTGTCGGAAAAAAAGTCTGATCGTACAAAGTGGCAACAATTTCCGACTTCACCTACAAAATCCTAGGCTTCAGGTGCAACCGGAAACAAAACTCGACCACTGGTTAGTTACGACATCTAGCAAAAATGTTTCTCGTATTGCCAAGAAATTCCGTGGAGGGCAGATAGAAACCATAGCGAAAGCGGCCTTTGGCGGTGACTTTGCCATTCGAAGGACTACGGAAGTTTTCCTTCCCGTCTATAGCATTACCATCCAAAATCCCGACGGTTCGCAAATGACCACCTTCTGGAATGCCTTGAACGGAAAGAAAATCGACAAACCCTATGTTTTGGAATAGCCTTCTAAGATATAGGACTGTTTGAATCTTTGCATAGCTCTTAAAATTTGAGATTTGAAAAGCCGGTTTAATTTTTTTGAAAGTGACATATCCTACTAAGGTATAGGCGCTTTGAAAAAGATCAAATCCGGGGAAGCAAGATTCAAATTTTAACCAAATGGGAGATTTCAATAGTCCCCTAAGGCACCGACTTGTTTATAAAGCTATATATAGCTTTATAGCCCCATATAAGATAAAATTTCTCCTAAAGTTTTTAAAGCAATAATTTATTGTATTATAATAATAATTTATTTGAACCTTATACAAATAAATACTATAATATTAAAAAGATTAATAATAATATAAAGATTGTAAAATGTATATATTGTCATACATGCAGATAATAGAGTGAAGAAGCTTTATATCTTTCCGGAAAAAGTTTTTACAATCTTGTAACTATAACCTAGAAGGAAAATAAAATGACTGTGTCTTCGCAACATGCTATACCTCAAGGACTTAATGATGCCGTAACTACTTTTTTAAACAACTTTTCTAAAGTTCTAAAAATAACAATTAAATCACAAGATAACCTTTGCCAAAGAATCGCTATAGCTGTGCTAAAAGCTATCAATACCTATGGGCAATGCCTTCTACCTACAAGAGTGAAGCATGATCCAGAAAGACGTAATCAACCTGTCACTATGACAATTATTCCTGCAGAGGAATTAAAAGAAAATAATCTTCCTCTTATCGTTTGTCTTCACCTTCATAAAAAAAAACAACAAAACAGCAATGCAGAACCCAGCACACAAATTGGTCAAGGGACCTTTAAAACCGTTTACAAAACTTTTATCATTCGGTCAGATACCTGGGAATGGAAATACTTGGCTGAACTTATCACAAAGAGTACTAGTATAAGTAGTCGCATATGTCAGGATACATATCTAGCAGAGAGTTTTCCTCAGTCTTCCTATTTAGATATTCCCTTTATCAGCTTCCCTTATTTTAGTAGCAAGAAAAAACAGGACAAAATATGCATTTTATCCGAATTAGCCACAGCAGATCTTTCCAATTTCTTGAGCAATAATTTTATTACAGTGGACGAAAAAAATAATATTGCTAAACAGATGTTCCTCGCAGTTCTAGACCTTCATACATCAGGATTTATCCATAAAGATATTAAGCCAGAAAATTTTTTAGTATTTGTTCAAGAAGATTCGTTAGTTGTTAAGCTTTCCGATCTTGACACTATTGAACATCTTGGAACAAAGACTCACACCGACTGCTTTTCTATAGCAGGCAGTAGAGAATATCTTCCGCAAAAGATTCTCGATCAAATATATAATAGAGGAACGAGCAACCAATATGGATATAATTCGGATATCTATGCATTGATTGAGTCTGTAAAAATGTTATATTTTTTTTCTAAACTATTTGAAAAAGAGATAAGTCTAGCAACGATGAGTAAAAATCACCTTTTATATCGCCAGGCCAAATTTTTACAAAGCATTAATATAGAGGAACACACAGCACAGGACTCTCTTCAGACTATTTACAATAAATTTTTAATAGAGTGTTGTTCTAATCCATCGGCAACATTTGTTAGTAACGATACTTGTGAGCCCCCCCTCTTTTTTGGGGAGGAAAGAAGTTTTCCCCCTCGCCGTTATACCCTTCCTTAGAAGGGCTATTTCTTTCGACAAACTATACGGAAAGAGAGGGATTTGAACCCTCGGTACCCCTTAACAGAGTACGCGTCCTTAGCAGGGACGTGCCTTCGGCCACTCAGCCATCTTTCCAAGCTTTAAGATTTTAAAGTTACTTGTTTTTTGGTGCAAACTTTTCGTATGTTTCACAGCAGCTCCCGTTAAAAAGGATTTTTGAAGGCCGGGAGAGTAGGGTGGAGCAAGCGATGCTTTTTCGGGCATAACAAACCCCTCTGATGTGGGCATTTCAGCTAGCCCTCGCATTAAGAATTTTGCACCCCCTCGAACCAAACATCCCTTTGAACTGTGGGGCCTCATGAAGTGTTCAAAAGCTCCCTGATCCGAGCCCCC
>DAHXLK010000049.1 GCA_027366035.1 Chlamydiota bacterium | reverse complement strand
GCTGAAGCGTCTACAGAGCTCGGCCGGCTCATCATAGAGGTGAGTTCGCTAAATCGTAAATATGTGGATATACATGTTCAGCTTCCTAAAGAGCTCTTACTTTTTGAAATCGATATTAGGTCTTGGGTTTTAGAAAAAATTACTCGAGGTCAGATCTCTTTACACTATACCCTTTATCCAGAAAGCCTTGTTCCCGATGTAGCTGTTTTAAAAAAATTAAAAGAGGGGTGGGAGGAGCTCGCGAAAAAGCTCGGTAAGGATACTAAAGAGATCTCCCTTTCTTTTCTCTATTTGGAGATGCAAAGGGTCTGTCAACCGGATATCCCTAAAGGGATGAAAGCACTTTTGAAAAAATATACGCAGCAAGCTCTGCAAGACCTTCTCTCTATGAAGGTAAAGGAAGGAGAGCTTTTACAGAAAGATATAAAAAAAAGACTGTTGAAGATTAAAGAATGGGTCTCTCTCATTGAAAAAGAAACTCCGGAAGCATTGCAGCAATTGCGTAAACAAATGGAGACGAAAATTTCCCGACTATTTCCCGATTTAAGTGATAATGAGGATAGGGTTTTTCGAGAAATTGCGATGTATGCAGAAAGGCTCGATATCGACGAGGAGATCACCCGCTTTTCTTCGCATTATGAGCAACTTCTTTCCCTTTTAAAAGGAACAGAGGGGGTTGTAGGTAGGAAGATCGATTTTATTTTACAAGAGCTTATGCGGGAGAGTAACACTATTGGTTCTAAATGCCAAAATACTTTGGTTTCAAAAATAGTAGTAGATATCAAAGTGGAACTAGAAAAAATTAGGGAGCAGATCCAGAACATCGAATGAAACTCTTAGGAAATAATCAAAGGGGAAAAATCTTTGTCATCAGTGCGCCGGCAGGAACGGGCAAGACCACCCTTGTCCACTTGTTACACAAAGAGTTTCCTTGCGTTGTCGAGAGCATATCCTTTACTACCAGAAAGCCACGTCTATCGGAAAAGGAGGGGGAGCATTATTTTTTCATCTCGGAGCAAGAATTTCTTGAGAAAAAAAGGAGGGGCGATTTTTTAGAGGATGTCAAGATATTTGACGCCTATTATGGAACCGATAAGGCTACGGTAGAAAGGGAGCTGAATAAGGGGCATCATGTGGTATTAGTTATCGATACGCAAGGGGCGATGATTTTAAAAAAAAAGACTCCTGCCGTATTTATCTTCATTAGTCCCCCTTCGTTAGAAGAACTAGAAAGGAGGCTGCATCAACGAAAATCTGAGTCGGAAGAGACGTTAAAAAAACGGTTATCTCTTGCCGTACATGAGATGGAAATGGTCAAAGAATATGATTACCACATTGTCAATTTGGATCTAAAAGTCGCTTATAACGTATTAAAATCTATAGTTATTGCAGAAGAACACAGCCAAAAGGAGGGAACATGGCCAAAAAAAACTTAACCAATGAAAGGATAAAAAATAGATTTACGAGTAACTTTGCCCTAGCCAACTACGCGATTCAGGTGGGGAGAGGGGAGGTATTAGGGGGAAAATTTACCACTTTAGATGAGCTGATCGTGGAAATCCGTAAAAAAGCAGATAGTATAGAGGATCCTCAGATCAAGAGCTCTATCGGAATAAAATAATGGAAAGGATCCTAATCACCTCGGCGCTTCCTTATGCGAATGGCCCACTGCATTTTGGCCATATAGCCGGAGCCTATTTGCCGGGGGATTGTTATGCTAGGTTTCAAAGGCTGCAACAAAATGAGGTCCTCTATCTTTGCGGTTCGGACGAATATGGGGTAGCGATCACTTTAAGTGCCGAGATGGCAGGGAAAACTCCTCAAGAGCATGTCGATCATTACCATGAGATCAATAAAGCCCTATTTGAGAAAATGGAATTCTCCTTTGACCATTATTCTAGAACTACATGGCCGGGCCATACGAAAGTGGTGCAAGAGCTATTTATCGATTTATGGAAGAAGGGTTATATCGAAGAAAGAGAGGAGATGCAGCTCTTTTCTGAAAAGGAAAATAGGTTTTTAGCGGATCGATATGTTCTAGGCATTTGCCCCAAATGTGGCTATGAAAGTGCCCGTGGGGATGAGTGTGTTAAATGCGGTGCTAGTTATGAAGCTATCGATCTAAAAAATCCCAGATCCAAACTCACCGATACTCCGCTTGTTCTCAAAAAAACCGAGCATCTCTACCTCCGTTTTGACAAGTTCAAAGAAAAACTCCTTTTTTGGATCCAAGGGAAAAAATGGAAGCCTAACGTAATGCAATTTGCAAAGCACTATATCGAGGAGTTGAAGCCAAGGGCTATCACTCGCGACCTACAGTGGGGGATCCCCGTCCCCCTTCCCCGGTTTAAGGGTAAAGTCTTTTATGTCTGGTTTGATGCCCCTATCGGTTATATCTCGGCGGCAAAAGAGTGGGGAGAAAAAATCAAAAGGCCTGAGGATTGGAAAAAATTTTGGTTGGACAGCGATACCAAGCTCGTCCAATTCATAGGTAAGGATAATATACCTTTTCATGCTGTTTTTTTCCCGGCTACTTTAATGGGGGTAAATGAAGGAAGGGAGGAGCCTTTTGTACTTGTGGATGAGCTTCCCGCCAATGAATTTCTCAACCTGGAAGGGAGGCAGTTTTCCAAATCAGAGGGTTGGTATATCGATTTAGAGGATTTTTTCTGTAAGTATAGCCCCGACCAGATCCGTTATTATTTAGCAGCCGGCGCTCCTGAACATGGCGACTCGGAGTTTAGTTGGAAAGAATTTCAGATCCGGTGTAACTCCGAACTTTTAGCTAAATACGGCAATTTCGTCAACCGGACACTGGTCTTTTTAACTAAAGAGTGTGGCGGCAAAACTCCTCGATATGAGCTTCCCACCTCTTCGGAAGATAAGGATTTTTTGCATGCTATTACAGCTGTTGTTAATGAAGCCTATCTTGCTTATGCTAACTTCAGCCTTCGAAAGGCAGCCTCTCTTATTATGGAGCTTGCAGCCGTAGGCAATAGCTATTTTGACTTGCAAAAACCTTGGGTTTTAGCCAAGGATCCCGGCACGAAAAAGGAGCTGGCAAGGATCTTTGCCAATCTTCTTGAATGCATTAAAACTCTCGCCCTTATCTCCTCTCCTATTATCCCTATGACAGCCCAAACTGTATGGGAACAGCTGGGAAATACCTCTCAGCTTGCAAAGGAGTCGTGGAAGTGTATCTTAACGACCCCTATCCCTGCAGGGCAAGTGGTGAAGCCGCAGCTTTTATTTAAAAAGATTGAGGATGAAGAGGTAGAAAAAGAGATTGCCAAATTCAGTCCTAAAAATCCTGTAGCGAACCCAGGAGATAGTGTGGTTAGTACTCTAAAAAGTGAAATTACCTTTGACCAATTTCAAACCTTAGATCTTCGGGTGGCTACTATCCTTTCAGCGACTTCTATCCCCAAAAGCAAACGCCTTTTGCTGATAGAACTCGACCTAGGCTTTGAAAAAAGAAAGGTGGTATCAGGGATTGCCGAGTATTATAATCCACAAGAGCTTATCGGAAAGAAGGTGATCTTCGTGGCTAACTTAAAACCTACCAAAATCATGGGAGTAGAAAGCCGGGGAATGATTTTAGCTGCCTCTTTCGATAAAGAGGTAGAACTTCCCTTCTTACAGAACGTGCAGCCGGGAAGTATTATTAGTTGAGGATATGACCCTCGTAATTTGAGGAACTGTTGAGATCTCCCATTTGGTTAAAATTTTACCCTTGCTTTCCGGGATTTGATATTTTTAAAAGTGCCTATACCTTAGTAGGATATGTCACTTTCAAAACAAATCAAACCGGCTAAAGCAAGGCTCAAATGTTAACGGCAAAGCTAAAGATTTCAAGAGATATTGTCAAAAGTTGTGTTTCGGCCGCTGAGCATACCCCCTGATTTTTTCCTTATGCTACCCGTTCTGTGATCACTTCTTCGCCGTCTTTGAACTTCACCCCAGCAACCACTTTTGAGAGCAACTGGAAGCCCCTCAGTCGCCGCCATCCATTCTGCGCTATAGTCCCCAACTTGTAGACCATTGTCAGCGTCGCTACTCGACTTCCACACCCTTTGGTTTGCCGACTTCTATGCCGAACTGTTGCAAACGTCGATTCGATCGGATTGGTCGTTCGGATGTGCTGCCAATGCTCTGCAGGAAATGATCCTGGACACCTGGTTCGGTCCATGATATGACCGCCTTTAAAAATATGAACATGCAGGCGATAGAAGAAGGAACCCTCTATGGAGACGCGGCTTATCTGGACTATGCTCTGGAGGATCAGCTAAGAAAAGCAGGACTTAAAATGGTGGTGGATCGCAGGAAGAACTCCAAGCGGCCGCTCTCCCCGGAAACAACTCAAAAACTCTCTCACAAACGAAAAATGGTAGAGACTTGCTTTTCTGGAATTATGAGACTGTTCCCGAGGACTGTGCACGCTGTCAGGTTGAGTGAGCTGATCTTGAAAATAACGCTTTTTATCGCAGGCTTTACTGCTTTACTAATTTAACCCGCAAGTTGGGTTATTAGTCTCTTGCGATACATGAGTCTAGATAATTCTGTAAGATGATCACAGCGGCGGTCACATCACTTTTTTCACTTCTTTTTTTTCGATTCATCTCCATTTCTAGCATCTCTTTTTCTGAAAAAGCAGAGGTAAGCCTTTCGTCAAAAAGGGTAACAGGTATTTGCAGTTTTTTTTGTAGGGTAGCCGCAAATTCTCGAACCTTAAGGGAAAGGGGGCTCTCTTTGCCATTCATGTGTAAGGGAAGACCAACTACGATTTTATCAACGTGATACCCTTGAATCGCCTTATCAATAGCTTCATAGGGATTTTTTCCGGTAGCGATCGTTTTGTAGGGGAAGGCAATTTTTCCTCTTTCATCGGATAAAGCGAGGCCAATTTTTGCTTCGCCATAATCTACCCCAAGTATTTTAGGCATGATAAGTAATGGCAGCTCCTATAAATGCGGTAAAAAGGGGGTGGGGGGAAAAGGGTTTGGAAGAAAACTCGGGATGGAATTGGGTAGCTAACATCCAAGGGTGATCTTTTAGCTCTACCATTTCTACTAGTTTTCCCTCTTCCCATATGCCGGAAAAACAAAACCCTTTTTCTTCAAAACTTCGTTTATAACGGTTATTGAATTCATAGCGATGGCGGTGCCTTTCTTTTATCTCTCCTCTCCCATAGGCTAGAAAGGCTTTGGTGTGAGGAGTAATTGTACATCTATAAAGACCGAGCCTCATAGTTCCCCCTTTTTCTTTTATCTCTTTTTGCTCGGGAAGGAGGGAGATAACCGGGTCGGGAGTGGTAGGGTCGATCTCTGTGGAATTGGCGTGCGATAGATTCAGGACATTATTAGCAAACTCTACTACCATGATTTGCATTCCCAAGCAAATACCAAAATAGGGGATACCATTTTCCCTAGAATACTTAGCGGTCAAAATTTTTCCAAGCCACCCCCTTTCCCCAAAGCCACCAGGGACGAGATAGCCGTCACATCCTTCGATATCATGTAAACTTTTTACTTTAGAAGATTCAATCTTTTTTAAGACCAGTTCGGCTTCATGGGCTATAGCTCCATGTTGGAGTGCTTCGAATATTGACTTATAGGCATCTTGGTGTTCGATGTATTTGCCGACAATGCCAATGGTTACCTTTTTTTTGGGATTCGATAAAATGTGTATGATTTCCTTCCAACTTTTTAGTTCCCCTTCCGGTGCGGTAAGGCCTAACATATGTAAGAGGCTGTCATCTAGCTTTTGACGTTTCAAATTTAGAGGAACTTCATAGATGCTTACGTTGACATCATGTTCATCGATGACTGTAGGCACATTACAAAGAAGGGAAATTTTTTCTTTGATTTCTAATGAAAGGGGAATCTCGCATCTGCAGAGGATGATATCGGGGACGATCCCAATTTGCCGTAGAGCTTGGACCGAGTGTTGGGTAGGTTTGGTTTTCACTTCGGCAGCTGCTTTTAAATAAGGGACGTATGTTAAGTGAATATTGACACAATTTTTAGGTCTGGCATAGCGAAACTGCCGTATTGCCTCTAAAAAGGGGAGAGATTCGATATCACCAACGGTACCCCCGATTTCTACGATGACAAATTGTACCCCTTTGTTTTCATGAGTGAGGTCTTCGATCCTTTTTTTGATCTCATCGGTCACGTGAGGGATCACCTGTACGGTCTGTCCTAAATAATCTCCCCTCCTTTCATTTTTGATTACTGAATCATAGATAATCCCTGAGGTAATGTTAGAAGCCCTGGATAGAGGGGAGTGGGTAAAGCGGTAATAATGGCCTAAATCCAAATCGGTCTCTGCTCCGTCGTCGGTAACATAGACCTCTCCATGCTGAAAAGGGCTCATCGTACCGGGGTCGACATTCAAGTAGGGGTCAAACTTCATCAAAGCAACTGTAAAACCCCGATCTTCCAGTATGCTTCCAATAGAAGCCGCCGTAATTCCCTTTCCTAAAGAAGAGACGACGCCCCCCGTAATAAAAATGTATTTTATTCCCATATTATTTATGATATTCGATCATATGCAAGAGTTTAGCCCCTTACAAGAAAAAAGATTACACTACTCTACAGAACTACCTAAAGTTTTGCAAAATATCCGAAAAGTTACCCTAAAATATGGGAAAGGGGCCCCCTCTTCGAAAGAGGTAAAAGCCCTCTTTCCAAAAACTCATAGTCAAAAAATAGTTGAAGTAGTTGCTCAAAAAACAGGAGCTTTTCGTAGAAAAGCTATGAGGGTGGGCGTGGTATTTTCCGGAGGACAAGCTCCCGGAGGGCACAATGTAGTTACCGGTCTTTTTGACGCCTTAAAAGAGCTTCATAAAGAGAACCGCCTATTTGGATTTTTAGGCGGTCCTTCCGGGATAGTTTCTGACAAAAAAATAGAGCTTACTTTGGATACTTTAAAAAATTATCGCAATCAAGGGGGGTTCGACCTTTTGGGATCCGGGAGGACAAAGATCGAAACCTTGCAGCAGCTACAAGGAGCTTGTAAGAGCTGCAAGGATTTACAGGGTCTTGTGATCATTGGAGGGGATGATTCCAATACCAATGCCGCCCTTTTAGCGGAACATTTTTTACAAGAAAATATCGATGCTAAAGTTGTCGGTATTCCCAAAACGATCGACGGCGATTTAAAAAACGAGCATATCGAGATCCCTTTTGGTTTTGATACGGCCTGTAAGGTTTATGCGGAGCTGATTGGCAATATTGAAAGAGACGCCCTCTCTTCTAAAAAATATACCCATTTTATCCGCCTGATGGGGCGGAGCGCCTCTCATATTACTTTAGAGTGTGCCCTTACTTCGTATCCCAATATCGCCTTATTTAGTGAAGAAGTGGCATCTAAAAAGATGACCCTAGATACTGTAGCCTCCTATCTTGCAGAAAAGATACAAAAAAGAAGAGGGAGGCAAAAAGAATATGGGGTTATCCTCATACCTGAAGGGCTGATAGAATTTATCCCCGAAGTAAAAACTTTGATCTCTGAGTTAAACGCCCTTCTCGCCAAAGGATCTTTTGCCTTCGCCCAGTTATCTAATGCTTCACAAAGGTGCTATCAATCTCTTCCTGAAGGGATCCAAAAGCAGCTCTTATTAGACCGAGATCCCCATGGAAACGTCCAAGTGTCGAAGATTGAGACCGAAAAGCTCCTTGCCGAAATGGTGAGAAAAAAACTGGGCACATTATCTACCGTCGAACACTTTTTCGGCTACGAAGGGAGATCGGCCCTCCCCTCCAACTTTGACGCCAATTACTGCTATGCTTTAGGTTATATGGGAGCCCTTCTCATCCAAGAGGGGGTAACCGGCTACATTGCCTGCATAGGAAACTTGCACAAAAAAATCACCGAATGGAAGGTAAAAGGGGTCCCCCTTACTTCGATGCTCCATATAGAATCCAGGCATGGTAAGGATAAAGCGGTTATAAAAAAGGCCCTAGTCGATTTAAAAGGGGCCCCCTTTGCTGCTTTTAAAATGATACGCTCTAAACTGGAAATAGAAGATCATTATCGTTATATGGGCCCTATTCAGTATTATGGCTCTTCAGATCTAGTTAATTCTGTTCCGTTATCTATTCTGTACAATTATAAATAATTATTATATAATATTATTTAAAATAATATATATTATGAGTATAGAATTATTACAATCATTAAATAGTCTTAATAATCAATATCAGGGGATGTCGCCTAATGTGGCCACACAGTGTCTCCCTGGCTATCTATCGGTAGTAACACAGATCACAGCCGATTCTCCCCAGGATGCAGGTATACAAAAAGCAGGTGCCTTAGCTCTCACAATCATTTTTTATATCAAAGAAAACCCTACAAGTAACATCTCATTTAAAGATACGTTTGGAATAACCCCCCCCTTACCTTACTCTGGTTTTGCATGGTTAGGTAATATCCGTCAGTGGTTCTTGCAGCTGTTTAGTGTTAGATCACCACCTGTTTCAGATGTCCCATTGCCATTTGGGGTAGTTACACATCATCCTATAACTGGCCCAAGGCAGCCTATTTTAGGGATAACAAATAATAGCGGGAACGATTGTTGGGCGATCGCATTTTTCCAACTCCTTTTACAACACCCCGAATTTGTAGATTGGGTGAAAAAAGGAGACTTTACTCATGGAGATTTTGATGGGATAGATCGGGATAAGGCCATAAAATTGTTAACAACGCTTAAAACATGTATAGAGGGATATGAAAGAGATAGTGGAGACAATACCCTATCGGTTGCCTCAGTAAATATCTCGGTTATTCGAAGTCAACTTGCTAGTGTATTCAATATTGCAACAAGAGGTCAGCAATGTGCCGGAGAAGCCTTTCAAAGGGTTTTAGCACTTTTGCCAAAAACAACAAGCAATTTTAGTTGTTGGATGGTGCCTATTGGCGAAAATGCCAATCAAAAAAATGTATCAGATTTAGTGAGGCCTCCCTTCGGTGAGTTGCCTTCTACCATATCACTGCTTTTAGGAAGGGCAAATGAAGACCTCTCTAAAAATCGATTTGAGATAATCCATCCATTAGACTTGAATTTGTCAGGGCGCAACTATGAACTAGTAGGGGCTTGTGTGCATCTAGGAAACCGGATCCTATTTGGACACTATATTACCTACCGAAAAGTAGAGGGAAAGTGGTATCGATGTGATGATGCTAGCATCACAGAAGTTTGTGAGAGTACAGTTCTTGAAGCGTGCAAACGAGACAGCTATTTGCTGGTATACCGTTTACAAACGTCATAATCAGTTGTCATTTAATTTTTTTTCCTTATCTTACAAAATGAATTGCATGAACCGTTTTACGAACCCCCATACCCATAATTTGAAGAGGAGGCTTTGGAATTTTCTCCTCTGGAAGGCCGGTTATTATCACGATGAGAAGAGCCTTCCTAAAGTCCCGGATCAGTTTCACTACCCTTTTTCTCCTCTTCTTCTGCAAGAAAAAGAGCCTAAGGTGATGTGGATAGGGCACTCTACATTCTTGGTAGAGTACAGTGGCGTAGGTATCCTGACCGACCCCATCTGGAGTGAGTATTGCTCGCCTATCCCCTTCTTTGGACCTAGGAGGTTGATCCCCACCCCTATTTCTATAGATGAGCTTCCCCAAATTGACTTTGTCCTTATCAGCCACAACCATTATGACCACCTAGATCGTAAAACAGTTATCGCCCTTATCCGGCGTTTTCCGACCATCCAATGGGTGATTCCGATAGGAGTAAAAAAATGGTTTAAAAAAATAGGTATCGAAAATACCTATGAGCTCAGCTGGTGGAAGGAGATCTCCTTGCAAAATGAGAAAAATCACCTCACCATTACTGCAACCCCTACTCAACATTTTTCAGGGAGAGGTCTTTTCGATGGCAATACCAGCCTATGGAACGGCTATGTAGTGAAGATGGACGGAAAAACCCTTTACTTTGCCGGTGATACCGGCTATAACCCACATGATTTTAAAGAGATAGGAAAAAAGTGGGGTGGATTTGATTTAAGCCTTATCCCGATCGGCACCTATAGTCCTAAAGAGTTTATGCAACCCGTCCACATTGGTCCGGAAGAAGCGGTTTTAATTCACAAAGAGGTTCAGTCGAAGTTTAGCATTGGGATGCACTGGAAGACCTTCCACCTATCGGATGAACCTTTGCAGCTTCCTCCTTATCACCTCTACCTAGCCATGCAAAAAGCCCATCTACCCCACAAAGATTTTATTCCTCTAGACCCCGGCTTATATATCAACTGGTAAAAACAAGGGAGTAGCTTAAAAATACATTAGACTTTTTTCGAAACTCCATTTGCCGCAAAGCTGTACAAAAAATTGCTAATTTTATCCAACAAAGGGAGTTTCGAAAGAAGTTTATTGAGCATACTTTAGATATCTTGTAATATGTGACAGTATCCCTACTGAAGGTAGTGCATGGCAAAAAAGTTTGATTCTCATCAGGCAAAACAATTTCTCGAAAAAAGAGAAGGCCAAAAAAAGGAAAAAAATGAAGAGGAAAGAAAGGAGATTTTACAAAAAATTATTCAGATTTTGAAGGAGGAGTTACAAGGATCCCCTGTAGAAGTTTTTTTAGTCGGATCCATCGTGCGCCCTTTTAGTTTTTCTGAACATTCTGATGTAGATATTGTTTTAAAAAATTTTAAAGGAGATCGGTTTGATTTTTGGACAAAAATAGAGGGTAAAATATCTCGATCTATAGAAATTATCTTATTTGAAAAATGTCATTTTCAAGAATTTGTGATTAAAGAGGGTATAAGAGTGCTGTAATGGAAAAATATGCTATCCTTATAGGATACTTTGATAAGCAATTAAAAATAATTAAGAGTCTTTATGAAGAAATTATAAATTTAAATGTTAATATATATGACAAACAATTTGTATTTGCATTTAAAACACAACAATTCTATACGGCTCTTGAAGACCTTTTTAAACAAATTGCCAAATCTTTTGAAAATCATATGGAAAACATGGGAAGTTTTCATAAAGAACTACTCATTCGTATGAATATGGAAATCCCATCGATTAGACCCTCGGTAATTTCTCATCAAAGCCTTCTTTTGTTGGATAAAGTACGATCTTTTCGACACTTTGTGCGTCATGCCTATGATTGTGAATTGGAGAAAAATGAACTTCAGTTAATTCAAACCAAATTGCGCAGCGATTTTAAAGAGGTAGAAAAAAACTTAACATGCTTTCGCAAGTATCTTCAAGAGCTTTTGTAAGATATGCCGAAATAATCTGAAGCATATGATATCCATTTTGTTAGCCATTTCCTCCTTCTTTTTGAATCCTTATCGGTGTTGTCGGAGGTATTTTGAAAAGAGGGGAAAACCCCATTTGGGGATCTATGGAGAGACTCCGATTCCTACTTTGGAGCAAATCGTCCGTCTGCTACAATTATCGCCTCAAGATACTTATGTTGAATTGGGCTCCGGAAGGGGAAGGGGCTGTTTTTGGGTAAAAAGGCATATCGGTTGCAAGGTAATAGGGATTGAGAAAAATCCTTACTTTATCCGGATAGCAAAAGGGATTCAAAAACTAACAAAAATTCCTGTGGAATTTATCCAAAACGATCTATTTCAACAAGAGCTTTTAGAGGGTTGCGCTATCTACTTGTATGGCACAACCTTATTGGATAAAGAGGTAGAAAAGATAGTTAGGCGCTTGCCTTCAAAATGCCGGATAGTTACTATCAGCTACCCCCTAAAAGGGATCCCTTTGAAAGAGAGTATAGAAGTGAATTTTCCTTGGGGCAAAACAGAAGCGTATTTACATGGGAGATAGGATATGGGAAATATTGCAGTCATCCTTTCCGGATGCGGATTTCAAGATGGATCGGAGATTCATGAAGCTACCCTATCGCTCCTTGCCATCGCGGAAGCCGGACACAGCTATCGGTGTTTTGCCCCGGATAAAGTGCAAAGGAAGGTAGTAGATCATTTTACCGGAAAAGAGGTCAAAGAGGAGCGAAATGCCCTTCATGAAGCCGCAAGGATAGCTAGGGGAAAGATCCGGCCACTTACTCAGTTAAAAGTAGATCACTTTTCTTCCCTCATGATACCGGGAGGGGCCGGGGCCATCCTCACCCTCTCTGATTTTGCAATAAATAAAGAAAATTTTGAGGTCGACCCCGATCTTAAAAGGATAGTGGTCGAATTTTATGAGGACAAAAAACCAATAGGAGCCACCTGCATAAGCCCGGTGGTCCTTGCCAAAATTTTCCAAGGAATGGAATCGTTGACTATGACCCTTGGGACAGATAAAGCATGGAAGGAAACTTTAGAAAAATGGGGAATGAAAGGGGAACCGGCAACCATCTCGGAGATGGTCTCGGATGAGAGACATAAGATCTATACCACCCCTTGCTATATGGAGCCTGAAGATATCAAGGGGTTGTATCAGGGGATTAAAAAAGTGGTGGCTAAACTACAATGATAGAAGAAGAACATTGCCGGCCCTGTAAAGGGGGAGAGCCTCCTTTAAAAGAGGAAGTGGCTAAAGGATTTTTTGATCAGTTGAAGCCGGGGTGGTATATGGAGGAAAATCACCACCTAGAAAAAGAATACTCTTTCCCGAACTTCAAAGAGGCCCTTCGTTTTACCCGGCAAATCGGCCTTATCGCTGAAGAAGAGGGGCATCATCCCGATATCTATTTAACTTGGGGAAAGGTGGGAGTAGTCCTCTTTACCCATAAAATCGACGGGCTTTCAAAAAATGATTTTATCTTAGCCGCTAAATTTGACCTTGCTTATGAGACGAAAAACTAAAGAAGTTTTGGTAGGAAAGATAGGAATTGGGGGAGAAAATCCTATCCGTATCCAGTCGATGACCACCTCCAATACCCGTGATATTCCGGCGACCGTGGAGCAAATCATCCGGTTAGCCGATCACGGCTGTGAGATCGTCCGGGTTACCGTCCAAGGAAAAAAAGAGGCCGAAGCCTGTGAGGGGATAAAAAATACCCTTTTAAAAAAGGGATATACTATCCCCCTTTGTGCCGATATCCATTTTTACCCTCCTGCTGCCCTTATTGTATGTGACTTTGTCGATAAGGTGAGGATCAACCCAGGAAATTTTGCCGATCGCAGGGCTTTATTTATCTATAAAGAATATGATCCTTACACTTATGCAAAAGAATTGGAAAAGATTGAAGAGGCTTTTGCCCCTTTGGTCCTCAAATGTAAGGCTCAAAACAAGCCGATACGGATCGGGGCTAACCACGGCTCTTTATCCGATAGGATAATGAACCAATATGGCAATACCCCACAAGGGATGGTTGCATCGGCGCTGGAATATGCGGATATTTGCCGTAAGTATGATTTTCATGCTATCGTCTTTTCGATGAAGGCCTCCAATCCTCTCCTCATGATAGAAGCCTACCGAAAACTTGTAGAGGAAATGCAGCGACTTAGCTGGGATTACCCGATACATCTTGGCGTTACGGAAGCAGGGGCAGAAGAAGATGGTAGGGTGAAATCGGCAGTGGGTATTGGAACCTTACTGGTAGAAGGGATTGGCGATACGATACGGGTATCTTTAACTGAAGATCCCTTAGAAGAGATAGAGCCGTGTAAACGTCTGGTAAATCTTTGGAATAATTATAGAGAACATAATGCTTTTTCCAAACCTCGAAAAGGGTCCCGGTCGAAAGGAGAGTTGTTTCGAATAGAAGAGGTTCCCAAAACCGCTACTTTGGTCACCTTAAAAACCCCAAAGGTAGCTAGAGTTCGAGAAATGGCAAAACAAAAGGAGAACCTTATCTTGCTTTTAGATACCGATTGCCCTATCGTAGCCGGAGCCGAATGCGGACCCCTTTTATTAGACGGATCTATTGATGGGATTGCGGTAGACTCTAGCCAAATAGCTTTGGGAGAAAGCATTTTGCAAGCCACCCGCCACCGGATTACCAAGACCGAGTTCATCTCCTGTCCCGGCTGCGGAAGGACCCTTTTCGATCTGCAAGAGGTCTCTAAGAAGATTCGAGAGAAGACCTCCCACCTTCCCGGTGTCCGGATTGCCATTATGGGCTGTATTGTCAATGGACCGGGAGAGATGGCCGACGCCGATTTCGGCTATGTCGGCTCTAAAACAGGAAAAGTCGATCTCTATATAGGCAAACAGTGTGTAGAAAAAGATATCGACCATCTGATCGCAGACGAGAGGTTAATTGCCCTTATTAAACAGGAAGGAAAATGGAAAGATATGACCATAAGCGGATAGAGAAAAAGTGGCAAGAGTATTGGGAGAGAAATAAAACTTTTAAGGCTGTTATCGATCCTAAAAAACCCAAGTACTATATCCTCGATATGTTTCCCTATCCTTCAGGGGCGGGACTACATGTAGGGCATGTTACCGGCTATACCGGCTCCGATATCTTAGCAAGGTATATGAGGCAAAAAGGCTACAATGTCCTCCATCCAATGGGGTGGGATAGTTTTGGCCTCCCCGCAGAGCAATACGCTATCCGTACCGGCACCCATCCGAAAATTACTACAGAGGCGAATATTCGTACCTACCGAAGGCAGTTAAAATCCCTTGGTTTTAGCTACGACTGGGACCGGGAGATTACCACTTCCGATCCGCATTATTACAAATGGACTCAGTGGATTTTTACCAAACTCTATGAAAAAGGGCTGGCTTATGAAGCAGAAGCTCCTGTCAACTTTTGTCCGGCATTAGGGACTGTCCTCGCCAATGAAGAGGTCGAAGAAGGCAAATCAAAGGAGGGGAGACATCCGGTGGAGAGGAGGCCGCTCAGACAATGGATTTTAAAAATTACCGAGTATGCCGAACGTCTTTTACAAGATCTAAAAGATCTCGACTGGCCGGATCATATTAAGCAGTTACAGACCAACTGGATAGGAAAAAGCGAAGGGGCGAAAATTATCTTTTCATTACAAAATGGCCAAGAGGTAACTGTATTTACCACAAGGCCCGACACCCTTTTGGGAGTTACCTACCTTGTACTAGCGCCGGAACACCCCCTTGTGGGGTCTATCGCCTCTTTTGGCCAGCAGCAAGCGATAGAGGATTATCGGGCTATGGCATCTAGTAAAAGCGAGCTGCAGCGTACCGATCTTTCTCGTGAGAAAACAGGGGTATGGACAGGTAGCTATGCGGTTCATCCTGTCACGAAGGAAAAAATTCCGGTATGGCTCTCCGACTATGTCCTCATCGATTATGGAACGGGGGCGGTAATGGGGGTCCCTTTTTCAGATGAGAGGGATAAAGAGTTTGCGAAAAAATTTCACCTTCCTATTAAAAATATCAATGGTGGGAAAGTAGAAGGAATCCCCATCGTAGAATGGTTAGAAAAAAATAAGAAGGGATCTAGGTGTATTGGCTATAAGTTGAGAGATTGGCTATTTTCCCGGCAACGTTATTGGGGAGAACCGTTTCCGATCCTACATTTTGCTGATGGGACGAGACGGGCTTTAGATATCGATGAACTTCCCCTAATGCCGCCACAAATAGAGGATTATAGCCCCCTCTCTACGGGAGAGAGCCCTCTTGCGAAAGATCTTAGTTGGGTACATATCCGAGATGCTAAGACAAATAAGGAAGCGACGAGGGAGACCAACACCATGCCGCAGTGGGCAGGCTCTTGCTGGTATTATCTCCGATTTTTGGATCCCAATAATGATCAAAAGCCTTGGAGCGCCGAATTAGAAAAATATTGGATGCCTGTAGATCTTTATATTGGAGGAGTCGAACATGCCAATTTGCACCTTCTTTATGCGAGATTTTGGCATAAGGTTTTATTTGACTTGAAGCTAGTGCATACCCACGAGCCTTTTCTTCGCCTTCGCAATCAAGGACTTGTGACTTCTAGATCGTATAAAAAAAAAGAGGGACATTACCTAGATGCTGACCGGGTTGTCGAAGAAAATGGGATTTTTTATGAAAAGAACACGGGTACTGCCTTAGATACTCAAATCGAGAAGATGTCAAAATCGAAGTTAAATGGGATTCCCCCTGATAATGTCATAGAAGAGTTTGGTGCCGACTCCCTCCGCCTTTATGAGATGTTCATGGGCCCTTTTGATAAGGAAAAGGTATGGAATACTGATGCCGTATCTGGGTGTCGGAGGTTTTTAAACCGGTTTTATGAGATGGCTTTTTCAGAAAAAGTGGTCGATATGGAAGATAAACTGGCATTGAAGCTAGGCCATTTAGTGGTGCATAAAGTGTGGCAAGATATTGAAGCGATGCAGTTTAATACGGCAATTGCCCATATGATGGAGTTTATGAATGACTTCACCCCGCTTGCCCATTATCCCAAAAAGGTTATACAAATGTTTACCCAGGCTCTCTATCCTTTTGCCCCTCATATTGCCGAAGAGGTCTGGGAACATTTAGGAAAAAGGGGCTCTTTAGCTTACGAACCCCTTCCGAAAATAGAAGAAATCTTTTTGCAAGAAAAAACGGCTACCTACGTGATCCAGGTAAATGGGAGATTGAGGGGAAGGTTAGAACTTGAGGTAAATTGCGAGAAGCAAAAGCTTTTAGAGTTGGCCAAAAAGGATCCGAATGTCTCTAAACATTTGGTAGGAGAAATTGTGAGTGTGGTATATGTTCCCAATAAATTATTGAATATTGTTCTAAAATGACTACCTTTTTCTATAATACCTTTCTCTTTCTTGGACTTGTCCTTTTTTTCCCTAAATTTCTCTATCAATACTTCTACTTAAGTAAGTATCGAAAATCTTTGTTCTATCGTCTTGGGATAAAACTTCCTAAGTTTACTAGGGGTGAGAAGGATTTTATCATCTGGATACACGCTATTTCGATTGGGGAGACAAAGTCAGGGACTCAGCTGGTAAAAGAGATTCAGAAAAAAAATCCAAAAGCAAGGGTTGTCATCTCTTCGGGAACACAGACCGGTCATCAAGAAGCAGAGAAGCTGACTAAAGATGCTTTCTATCTTCCGGTTGATTTCTCCTGGATCCTTCGAAAGCTTATCTATCAAATTCGCCCTAATGTCCTTTTACTTATCGAAACCGACTTTTGGTACCACCACCTCCGTTTTTGTAAGGAGGTAGGGGCAAAGGTTGCCCTTGTGAGTGGAAAGATCTCGAAGAGATCGACCAGACTCTACCATTTCTTTCCCGATTTTTCTAAAGAGCTGTTTTCCTATATCGACCTTTTCTGTGTGCAGAATAATGTCTACCGGGTCCGTTTTGAATCGATTGGAGTAGCTCCTGATAAGATCCAAGTGACCGGCAATCTCAAATACGATCAAAACACCTCCTTGTTCTCCGAAAAGGAGCTACAGGAGTGGCGTGAAAAGTTGGGAATTTACGAGGGGGACCGGGTGGTTACCATCGCATCGACACATGCTCCGGAAGAGAGGTGGCTTGCGAAAGAGCTCAAAAAACTATGGCAAAAAGACCCTTCTATTAAAATTTTACTTGCCCCTCGCCATCCCGAGAGATTTGCCAGTGTGGCAAATCTATTAAAAACCGAAAACATCTCCTTTGTCCTCCTCTCGCGGCTACATCAAAAAACCTCCTTAGAAAAGGTGGTGCTCATCGATGTTATTGGATTTTTACCTGTATGCTACCAACTATCAGAGCTTGCGATTATCGGAGGAAGTTTTAACGATAAGATTGGTGGGCATAATATTTTAGAGCCTAACTTTTATCAGGTCCCCGTTTTTTTTGGTCCTCATATGGCCACCCAAGTCGAGCTCAAAAAAATAGTCCTTCATGCCCAGGCAGGGGCTCAAGTCTCTCTCTATGAGCTAGCGGATAGGCTAGAGGAATATTTTAAAGACGCTTCAGAGCAGGCGGCGATGAAAAAAGGGGCCAAAGATCTAGTAACTAGCCTCAAAGGGCGATTGGATGCGACCTACCACGCTATCCAACCAATGCTTGAATAAATTACCTCCTCTTGCTATTATTTTTTACTTACTCACCTTATGCAATCCATTGTCCAATGGAAGTGCAAGCGAACTTCGACCGGGGAAGCGTTAGCGGTTTTGAGGAGAGGCTATAGGATAAATGGCTATGTGGCCGATGAGAGAGCTGCTCCTTGAGCGAAGGGCAGCCGGCTTTACAGGGACCATGGATTATATAAGGTGAATTACTTATCGCGGGATGGAGCAGTGGTTAGCTCGTTGGGCTCATAACCCAAAGGTCGGAGGTTCGAATCCTTCTCCCGCTATTTTCTTGGGCGGCATAGCTCAGTTGGTTAGAGCAACGGAATCATAATCCGTGGGTCGTTGGTTCAAGTCCGACTGCCGCTATGCAAGGGGATTACGAATGGTGGACGCTCCCATGGGTTGGATCCGGACTATTATTTTTTTGTAAGCGGGAAATAAACCCATCTTCTCAGGATAAAGGAGAGGTGATTTGAGCTTTAACCCATTCATCGGGAAGTAGTTCGTATAGCTTTTGTGCATTATGTCCCATAATGCGTCGGCAAACATCTTCTAGATAGGTTCTTGGATTAATACTCAGAGCACGACTTCTTAATGTGATAGATAAGAGCGTCAATAATCGGAACGGCTTTGCTTTGTCGCAGTTGTAACCTTTCAAAGGAAGAAAGTGTCCATGCCATTTCTTCCATTGCAAAAAGCTGCTGGATTTGTTCAAGCACCCAAGTGCGAAAGGGAGGATCTCCTGCCTCTGCTTCAAAAAATTTACGTCTTATATGAGCCCAACAAGGACACCAGGTATTCCCATGATTACGGACATAGGTTTCATAAGCTCCGTACTTATCCGAATGAATAATGGGACTGTTGAAATCTCCGCTTTGCCGTTAAAATTTGAGCCTTGCAAAGCCGGTTTGATTTTTTTGAAAGTGACATATTCTACTAAGGTATAGGCACTTTTAAAAAGATCAAATCCGGGGAAGCAAGGATAAAATTTTAACGAAAAAGCGGAGATTTCAACAGTCCCTTAAGCGATTTTTCTTCTGCTATAGATATAATAAATAAGTATAGGGACGAAGACTGCCGGGAGTCCAAAATAAAAAGAGGGGCGAAGGGAGGAATTGAAGAAAACCACGAGGAGCGAAATCACCTGTAGCCATATGGAAACTAGGGGAAGTAGAGGAAAGAAGGGCACCTTATAAGAGAGAGGAGTTTTTTTCCCCTCCCTTTGCCACCTCTTTCTAAATCGAAGCTGGGACCAGCAAATAGATATCCAACAAATGGCTCCGGTGAAGCCCGACATCGAAAGGAGGTTAGCGTAAAAGTTTTGGATCGGAAATAGGTAGGAGGCAAGAAGGCAGATCCAAATAATCGCAAGGGCGACTAGAGTAGCCCTTATAGGAGTCCCATGCTTGTTGATTTTGAGAAAATAGGAGGGGGCAAGCTTTTTGTAAGCTAGCGCGTGTAGGGCCCGGGTAGTAGCGTAAAGGCCTGCATTGGCGCACGATATCGCCCCCGCTATAATTAAAAAGCTAAAAATTTGAGCCAAAAGACCCAGGTGGTAATAGTCTAAAGCCTCTGCAAAAACACTGGTGTTTAGATTTCCCATTTTCCAGGGAAAGATGAGTATAAGGAGAAAAGTAGGGATCAGATAGAGGCCGATAATGCGAAAGGCAATCTTTCTCAAAGAGGCCTGGACCGATTTCTCAGGACTTTCCGTTTCGGAAGCGCTAATACCTATGATCTCTGAGCCTTGATAGTTGGAGAAGATGAGGGGCATATTCGTAAGTAGGACGAAAAAACCGTTGGGGAAAATCCCACCATTTTGCACCAAATACTTCAACCCAATGGAACTATGGTTGCCAAATAATTTAAAAAATATCCCTATAGCAAGGACGGAAAAGCCTATCAGTAGAAAAATTTTTATTAACGCTAACCAAAACTCGACTTCCCCAAAAGAACGGACATGGGTGATATTGATTACAGTAATCAGAATCCCAAATAGGATCGACCAGGCGTATTCGGGAAAAGCCGGAGAAAAATGGTGCATTAAAATCCCCGCTGCAATGCACTCGGATGGGATATAAAAGATCCAGTTGAGAAAATAGGCCCATCCCACCCCTACTGCCCACATGGGAGAGATGTAGGCCTCGGCATAACTGACAAAAGAGCCGTGGGTCTTAACACCCACTACCAGCTCGGCCAAACAAGCGATGGTAAGATAGGAGATGAAGCCGCCTAAGATATAAGCCAAAAGAACGGAAGGCCCCAGCTGATGAAGGGAAAACCCGGTCCCCAGAAAATAGGAGGAGCCGATAATACCGCCCAACGCGATCAGACTGACATGGCGAGATTTTAAT
>DAHXLK010000046.1 GCA_027366035.1 Chlamydiota bacterium | reverse complement strand
TTGTAGTTAAAATTTGAGCCTTGCAAAGCCGGTTTGATTTTTTTGAAAGTGACATATCCTGCTAAGGTATAGGCACTTTTAAAAAGATCAAATCCGGGGAAGCAAGGCTCAAATTTTAACCAAATGGGAGATCGAAACAGTTCCCAATGAGGTAATTCTTGAAAGTTTCTTTCAAAAAGCGGCTCGTAATGGTCGAGCTTTTCGTTTTTTTTCTTTTTTGTTTTCTTATCATCCAGTTCTATCGTATTCAGATCATTCAAGGAAAACGGTGGCAAGAGATGGCATTGCAGCAACACCGGTATGTCATCGTAGAGCCCTTTAAAAGGGGTTCTTTTTTTTCCAATACCTCTATCAAGGAAGGACATCCGGAAAATGAGCAGCCCTTTGTCATGGATATTCCCAAGTTCCACCTTTACGTAGACCCGGAAGCCATACCCGAAAAGATCAAGATGGAGGTTGCTGAAAAAGTAGCTACCCTCTCGCCAAAAAAACGGGAAAAAATCATCGCCTCTCTTTACAAATCCTCTCGCAACCGAAAACTTCTCTCTTGGTTAGAGCCGGAAGAAAAAGATACTCTGCTTGCCTGGTGGAAGGGGTACTATCCTAAACATAAACTTCCTTCAAACGCCCTGTATTTTGCTCCGGATTATAAGCGCTCGTACCCTTTTGGCAGATTACTTGGGCAAGTACTACATACCGTACAAGAGGAAAAGGATTTGCTCCATTTTCAAAGTATCCCTACCGGTGGCTTAGAGTTATATTGTAACGACTATCTTCAAGGGGTTTTGGGGAAAAGGCTCCTTTTAAGATCCCCCAACCATTTTATGGAAATCAACCAAGTATTGCAGGCGCCTAGAGATGGAGCAGATGTCTACCTTACTATCAACCACTACCTCCAAGCAATTGCCGAGCAAGAATTAGAAAAAGGGGTAATAAATGCGGGAGCAAAAGGGGGGTGGGTGGTGATGATAGATCCTTATACCGGGGAGATCCTCGCTCTTGCCCAATATCCCTTTTTTGATGTGAGACATTTTTCAGATTACTATAACCGGCCCGAGCTTTGGGAGTCTACGAGAACCAGGGCAATTACTGATGCATTTGAACCCGGCTCGATTTTTAAACCCATCTCAATAGCTATAGGCCTACTTGCCTGTGAAGAACTTCAAAGTAAAAATAAGCCCTCCTTTTTCACCCCCACCGAGCCTATCTTCACTGCGCAAGGCTCTTTTCCCAATACCCGTTTTGCCTTAAAAGACGGAAGGGTACACAAATTTTTAAACATGTATATGGCTATTCAAAAATCTTCGAATATTTTTTCCGGAAAAATCATCCAAAAAGTTATCGAACAGATGGGAGAAAAATGGTATCGAGAAAAATTGGTCGACCTCTTTGGTTTTGGGAAAAAGACAGGGATCGAGCTTCCTGCCGAATCACCGGGGATGGTACCCACTGCGGGAAAGCTCAACCCGAATAAGACCCTTGAGTGGTCGACCCCCACCCCTTATTCGATGGCTATTGGCCATAATATTCTCATCAATAGCCTGCAGTTGGTCAGGGTCTATAGTATTTTTGCCAATGGTGGCTATGAGGTACATCCTACTTTAATACGAAAGATTGTGAAAAATAAACAGCAAGTCCTTATCGATAACACGAAAAGGCCCCTAGGGAAAAGGCTACTTTCTCCCTCTATTGTTAAGGAGCTGGTAAAAGGGATGAAGTATACGACAAAAATAGGGGGAACCTCTCCTCGAAGTAATATCCCTTTATATAGTGAAGCGGGAAAATCAGGGACATCGGAAAAAATTATCGATGGAAAGTATTCCCATGAGAGGTATATTGCTTCCTTTATTGGGTTTGCCCCTGCCTCACACCCTAGGTTTGTCATGATGGTGACTTTAGACGAACCGGCGCATATCTTTATTCCCGGGGTAGGGAAAAACTGGCATGGTGGGATCTCTCCCTCTCCCATTTTTAGAGAAATTGGGAAAAGAGCCCTATCTTATTTAGGGGTCGAGCCCGATGATCCTTATTCCGAAGATTGGGTACAAGAGGTAACAGAGCTAAAAACGTTATACGATAAGTGGAACCGATGAGATTGAAGCTGTTATGTAAAGGACTTCCTGTAGAAATTAGAGGATCAAAAGAGATGGATATTACCGGCCTTTCTGCCGATTCGAAAAGGGTGGCCCCCGGCAATCTTTTTATTGCTAAGAAAGGGAGGAACTTTGACGGGGCGTTATTCATCCCTGAAGCGGTGCAAAATGGGGCCGTAGCTGTCCTTACCGATATCTATGACCCTTTTTTAAACAATGCGGTCCAAATCCTTTGCAACGATCTTCAAGCTATTGAGCCGGTCATTGCAGCTAGATTCTACCATAGTCCCTCTGATCACCTATTTCTTTGCGGAGTAACCGGGACCAATGGAAAAACAACTACCTGCTATCTCATCAAACACCTCTTCGACTACGCAGGGAAAAATTGCGGTCTTATGGGAACTATTGAAACGCTCATTGGCAACCATAGCTATTTTTCTGAAAAGACAACTGCTGACATTGTAACCAATCAAAAGTACCTCTTTGAGATGGTCAAAGAGAAGTGTAAAACAGCAGTATTAGAAGTTACCTCTCATGCTATCGAGCAAAAAAGGATAGAGGGATTAATTTTTTCGTTAGCTGTTTTTACTAATTTTTCTCAAGATCATCTCGATTACCATGGCACTATGGATAAATACTTTGAGGCCAAAAGGAAATTTTTCTTATCCCTTACAAAGAAAGCTAAAGCTATTTTCAATGCGGATGAGGCTACAAGCATCAAGATGATGGAAGGGTGCCAAGCTATTAAGCTTACCTATGGGATAGATTCTTTGGCAGATCTTATGGCAAAAGATCTTTCTTTTTCTTTGCAAGGCACTACTTTTACTTTGTGTTATCAACAAAAAGAGGTTTCCCTTTCTACCAAATTGGTTGGGAAATTCAATGTATATAATATATTAGCGGCTATCCTTACGGCGCTAGAGTATGGGATTAGCCTAGCTCAAATAACGGAAGCCCTCCCTTCTTTTAAAGGGGTGCCGGGAAGGTTACAGCGAGTGGTAAACTCCTGTAAAAAAACTGTCTTTGTCGATTTTTCCCACACTCCTGACGCTTTAAAACAGGTGCTAAAGACTTTACGAGAGCTGCAGAAAGGAAAAATCATCACCGTTTTCGGCTGCGGTGGGAACCGAGATGCCTCTAAACGTCCTTTGATGGCAAGGGTAGCGGAAGAGGCTTCGGACTTCACCGTGGTTACTTCGGATAACCCTCGAAAGGAAGACCCGGAAAAGATCTGCCAGGAGGTAGCTCTAGGATTTGTAAAAAGAGATTTTATAATAGAGGTAGATAGGTACAAAGCGATTGAAAAAGCTATTGCAATAGCAGAGAAAAATGATATGGTTTTAATCGCCGGCAAAGGGCATGAAAAGACACAGATCTTTGCCCACAGGGCCCTCCCCTTTGACGATGTCGAAGTGGCAAAGGCCCTCCTTACAAAGGATGTATGAGATTTGTATTTTTACTCTTACTACCTATCCTTATCTATGGCAAAGCCCCTATTGCTTACTCGTTTTCTTCTAAAGATAAACCGCTTATCGTTATCGATGCAGGACATGGAGGCATCAGCACCGGGGCAAAAGCCCATCATCCCTTTTGTGAAGAAAAGAGGATTGCCCTTGCTACCGCCTTTCTTACACAAAAATATTTAGACCAACTTGGCTATCGAACCCTCCTTACTCGAAAATCCGATATTTTCCTCCCCTTATCGAAACGCATCCTCATTGCCAACCGATCCCCTTGCCTCCTTTTTATAAGTATCCATTTCAATTCTGCGAAAAATCCGGAGGCAAGTGGGATGGAAGTTTTTTATTTTGAAAAAGAAAAAGGGAAAAAGCGCTCTATATCTTCTAAAAAATTAGCCGGTTTGATCCTTACCGATCTTGTCAAAAGGACGCAAGCAAAATCTCGGGGGATAAAAAATGGAAATTTGTTTGTCCTTCGAGAGGTCAAAGTTCCTGCAGTCCTTGTCGAAGGGGGATTTATTACAAACTTTCAAGAAAGAAATCTTTTGAAGCAACGAGACTATTTGGATAAGATAGCAAGAGGGATAGCAACAGGTATTGATCAATATCTTAAACCAAAAAACGTCCTCGGCGCGAGTTGAACGCGCGACCTGCCGCTTAGGAGGCGACCGCTCTATCCACCTGAGCTACGAGGACAAAGGCATCTTAGTATATCATGGAGCTTAGATAATGGCAAAAGAGATGGCAGATATTGGCCTTATTGGCCTTGCGGTGATGGGGCAAAATCTTGTCCTCAATATGTGCGACCATGGCTTTACCGTCTCTGTTTTCAATAGGACTGTTTCGAAAGTCGATGAATTTTTAAAAAAAGAGGCTAACCATAAAAAAATTATTGGCAGCCATACGTTGCGAGAATTTATCAGTTCGTTAAAAAAGCCTCGAAAAGTCATGCTCATGATAAAAGCGGGAGACCCTGTCGACGCGTTCATCGATCATATCCTCCCCTTTTTGGATAAAGGGGACGTGATTATCGATGGAGGTAATAGCCACTTTCCCGATTCACAACGTCGTTATGAAATGTTAAAATCTAAGGGAATCCTCTTCATTGGTACAGGGATTTCGGGAGGGGAAGAGGGGGCGCGCCATGGTCCTTCAATTATGCCTGGGGGCAATCTTGACGCTTGGCCACATGTGAAACCGATTTTGCAGTCTATCGCAGCCAGAGTAGAAGGTGAACCTTGTTGTGATTGGGTAGGGGAAGGTGGAGCGGGGCACTATGTCAAAATGATTCATAATGGGATCGAGTATGGTGATATGCAGCTCATCTGTGAAGCCTACGATCTTTTAAAGAAAGCTTTGGGCTTTACCTATCCTGAACTTAGTAAGATTTTCCAAACCTGGAATCAGGGAGAGCTAAATAGCTACCTTATCGAAATTACTTCTAAGATTTTTACCGAAATAGATACCGATAAGCAACCTCTTTTAGACAAGATTCTCGATGTGGCAGGGCAAAAGGGAACGGGGAAATGGACCGGTATAAACGCACTCGATATGGGAGTTCCCGTCACCCTGATTGGCGAGGCGGTGTTTGCCAGATGCCTTTCTTCCTTAAAAGAGGAAAGGGTGGCTGTGAGTAAAGTCTTTAAGGGGCCTAGCGAAAAATGTATGCAAGACAAAAAGGTTTTTACCGAAGCGATTCAACATGCCCTTTATGCCTCCAAAATCATCAGTTATGCTCAAGGATTTATGCTAATAAGACATGCATCAGAAGCATTTAAGTGGAAACTCAACTACGGCTCGATCGCCCTCATGTGGCGAGGGGGATGCATCATCCGGAGTAAATTTTTAGGTAAAATTAAAGAGGCTTTTACCAAAAATCCCGATCTAAAAAACCTTCTCATGGACGATTTTTTCAAAAAAGAGATCCGGAGGACCGAAAAAAACTTTAGACTTACCGTATCTGAAGGAATCAAACTAGGAATACCCCTCCCCTGTTTTAGCTCTGCCCTTACCTTTTTTGATGGATACCGGACCGAAAGGCTACCTGCCTACCTTCTGCAAGCGCAAAGGGATTTTTTTGGCGCCCACACTTATGAGAGAGTGGATAAGCCAAGGGGGGAATTCTTCCATACCGATTGGAGTGGAACCGGGGGAATAGTTAGCTCTAGTTCTTATAATGTATGAGCGACTAGCATAACAGGACTGTTGAAATCTTTAGCTTTGCCGTTAAAATTTTATCCTTGAAGTAACATATCCTACTAGGGACTGTTGAAATCTCCGCTTTGTAGTTAAAATTTGAGCCTTGCAAAGCCGGTTTGATTTTTTTGAAAGTGACATATCCTGCTAAGGTATAGGCACTTTTAAAAAGATCAAATCCGGGGAAGCAAGGCTCAAATTTTAAC
>DAHXLK010000045.1 GCA_027366035.1 Chlamydiota bacterium | reverse complement strand
TTGGTTAAAATTTTACCCTTGCTTCTTCGGATTTGACTTTTTTAAAAGTGCCTATACCTTAGTAGGATATGTCACTTTCAAAAAAATCAAACCGACTTTGCAAGGCTCAAATTTTAACGGCAAAGCGGAGATTTCAACAGTCCCCTATACAAGACATGGAACGTTGAATTTATTTGCGGCTTTACATGTTGCCACGGGCGTAGTAAAAACCCGGGCCACTATGCAAAAAAAACGTCCGGAATTTCTTGCTTTTCCGGATAGTATTGTGCAGGACATCACTTCTGAACAGCAGGTGCATATTATCATGGACAACTACTGCACGCATAAACGAAATGAAGAATGGCCGGCAAAGCATCCGAATGTATTTTTTCACTTTACCCCCACCTCGGCAAGCCGGTTAAATCAAGTGGAGATTTGGTTCGGTATTTTATCTAGGAAATTATTGCGGAATGGTAGTTTTGCAAGTACTGACGAATTAAGGAAAGGCATAGAAGCATTTTCAGCCGCATATCACAAGGGTGCTAAGCCGTTTGTTTGGAGAAAACGAGAGGTGCATGGGTCTCAGTTAAAAAATAAGATTATTAACTTTTGCGATTAGACACTAGGATACGTATCTCCAGAAGCCTTTGAAAGCACTTGGGAGGAGAAAAGATTGGAGGGTGTGGTATGAGAAGGAGAAAGATTAGCGAAGACATCGCGAGTGAGCCCTACATAGCTCACGGAGACGATGCGAGCGGTGATTTAGCCTTAGAAAAACCCAAACGTTCATGTTCCTACTGTCTAGAAAAAGGTGGCAATATCACTTAAAGCCCTCTTCCCAACAAGAACCCACTCTCAAATTTTTTCGTAATCAAATCCCCTCAAAACTTCTTTTGCCAATTGCACAATCCTATTCCATCCGGGAGTATCTATAAATTGTTCCGGAAAATCATTTTCATTAGCAAAGGCCTTAAACTCATCTCTTAACTTTTTTAATAACTTGTACTGAACCTCTGTAATTCCAAAATCTTTGTATTCTTCTAAAACAGCATCTCCTTCATGTAAAAAGTCACATACTGTATCATCAAAAGAATCCACTTCAGGACCTTTCCCATAAATCCATATTCTTTTTTGATATTCTTTGTTTGCTATAGCACAAACCCGTCTCATCAAAAATTCCAATATATCTTTTTTAGCTTTGTTACTTAAATTCATGTTTATTTCCTATAAACAAATTCTTCTAAGGGTATATGTGCTTCTGAAGAAGCTAGATCAACTTGCTGACAAAATTTGTCATATGTCCTTCCATCTTTCCTATAAATTACATAAGGCTTCTGTTGATAAGGAAAAGGACTATGAGGTTTCCCCGGCATAACTCTAATAGACGTATGGGAATGTTTAGGATGAACATACAACATTCCTGCGCCCTTCTCTGAAACCATCACTAGATAATTTTCCGGTATCCCGTGTGGTCTTGGAAAAGTTGGAATACCCGCCTCATGAATAAGAGCCCTAACTTTACTCTCCGACATAGGCTTTTTTATATAAGGGCTTAAAAATTTCTGAGCTTTTTCATGGAATGCAATAGATTCTTGTAAAGAAGGACTCAAATGCTCATAACTCTTGGTAAGAGTGGCTTCTAATTTTCCCACCTGTTTTAACTGTCTTACCTCAACAGAAGTCAGCCCAAATTCCTCAGCTAAAAAGGTTGTTTTTTTACCTACCTCGACCACTTCTGCAATTTTTGCCCCATTTCCCATCTCTGCCGCTGTCTCAAGGACAAGAGTCTCTTGAGCCATTTGAAGATTTTTGCATACGGCAGCTAGCTCTTGTGCGCTTTTTACGCTCTTGCTTGCAACTTTAACTAGGGCCCCAGGAACCAGGATATCGGCTCCATATTTTCCCAACGCATATCCGGCTAGCTCTCCCCTCTTTTCTGATGGCAG
>DAHXLK010000024.1 GCA_027366035.1 Chlamydiota bacterium | reverse complement strand
AGTTGCTCCTTTGCTAGGAGAAATTTTATGTTTGTTTTCCTCTGTCATAAGATTTGAGGAAATAGAAATTTCCATACTTACGAAGCTTTTACAAAAAGACTCTTTAGAAGAAGACGTCAGCAAATTTTGCCAATATATTATCCATAACTTTTCCCTAGAGCCTATTTTCAAAGGGGCCATCCTGCGTGCTGCGTGGCATGCAGCTAACCCCAACCTAATGGAAGAAGAGGTAGATGCGACCCGTCAGATATGGGAAACACAAATGCTTGTCCTATTCCACCAAGCCCATCCTATCGAAGAAACGATCACCCTTCGTGCATTAGACGCAATCGGAAAACGGCTACCGATAAACCTTTTGTGATACAACTTAAGAGATAAGCACTTAAAAAACTAACTGTCCCCTCAAAGAAATTTGTTAGTGATATTGCCGGAAAGCTGGGGATCCTCAAGCACTACCTTTTTGATCTTTTGGGTAGGAGAAAAATCGACCCCTTGTAAGGAGACCCAAACGACATTAGGAAGCGATGTCAAATTAACATAGTAATGTTTATGGGTAATATCGCAAATAGAGATCCACCTAGTAGGCCAAGAATCGGTCACTACAGCCTCTAAAGTTTTTTTTGCGCCAAAAGGGACCTGCTCCGCTCGTATTGCTCCTATTAAATAGCCGATCGTCTCTTCCGCTGTTTTTGGCTGAGGCAGCGTACTTAAAAAACTAGAGGCTCTGACAAAACGGCTCATGGAATCTACATCTCCCGGTAGGGGCAAGTCTCCTCCAAAATAGCGGTAGCTCTTCAAATTTTCAAGCTGGGCATCATAGGAAGGGCCATTGGTCATCACCCTATACTCCGGACCATGATGGACGACAAGCTTTCCACGGATAAATTCTAAGATAGCAGAATCGCCTGTGGCATCCTCCAAACAAAGGTGCAAAGGCCACCTCCTCCCCTCGGTAACCGTAGAAACAACCTGATAGGTATGTAGATCAGATAAGACCTCTTTTACCGTAACATACTGATCGAGAATGTATTGAGCCCATAATGCGTTAGAAACACCATGCCTTCCATCTCTTTTTTCATACTTCGTATCTTGTAAATAAAGGAGATGGGCCACCAGCCCCTTTTCATTCATCCCCTCAGAAATAGCATTGCCTCGAAACGCAGTAAGGACAAGCGTCCCATATTTGGAGGTCCACTTTAATGGATTAATAAAAGTTTCTCCCGTCCTCTCTATTCCACGAGGAGCAAGGACAAATGTCGGGTGATCGTCCATATTAAGATCCATCGTCCTAGCGCTTACTTTGGTCCTAGTTTTATTCCAAAAAATCCGAGTACAGGCAGAGAGGTCAAAGGCAAATCCAATCAAAATAAGTAATAAATAGCTTTTTCTCATCTATTTGCAGCATATCCAAAAAAACTTTTTTTTTGCATTATACTTGCAAATCTTATCTCTCTTTAAAGATGCTTTTTGTATCGACCTCCTCACCTACCTTATCTCACCCCATCGAGTGGCGTCTCGACTTACAACCTTGGACCCTTCCTCAGGTCAAAGCTTTACTTCACCAGGCTACCCATCCGATAATGCTCACCCCAAAAATAAAAGAGGAGGCTCTACTCCAAAAGCTTGTAGATCTTCACCCCCCTTATTTAGATCTCGATTACGATTTAAGACCCCAATTTATCTATAATCTTTTACAAAATTATCCTAAGACAAAATTTGTCCTCTCCTACCATGGAGATAAAAATATTGAAACAGTATATGCCACTATGAAACGGTATCCCGCCCATCATTATAAAATCGCCAAAAAAGTAGCGACTTCGATAGAAGCTTTACATTTGCTTCTCTTTGCAAAAAAAAATCCTGATCTGACGGTTATCCCCATAGGAGATAAAGCTTCGTTTGCCAGAATCCTCTCCCCTATTTTAGGGGGAGAACTTCATTATACTTATGAAATAGAAAAAACAGCAGAAGGACAGCTCCCTTTGCAAGAGCTTACTGAAATCTACGATTTCTCTAACCTTACAACTACTACAGCTATCTACGGATTAATCGGCTACCCTATAGATCATAGTATAGGTCATATGTATCACAACAGATGGCTCCAAGAAGAAAAAATACCTGCTGTTTACGTGAAAATCCCGGTGAAAGCAGAAGAATTACAAACATTTATGTCTCTTGCTAACGAGATAGGTATCCAAGGCCTTAGCGTCACCACTCCCTTAAAAGAAAAGATCCTCCCTTTCATTGATGACTTAGATAACTATAGTAGAGAAATAGGGGCAGCAAATACTTTGTTCTTAAAAAATGGGAGAAGAATAGGAACGAATACCGATGGGATCGGCGCCTTCAATGCCTTAAAGAAAAGAAGAAAAGCGGTAGGAGCAAAAGTAATCGTCATAGGAAAGGGGGCTGCAGCCAGAGCCATTGCTTATGAAGGGGAAAAAAGAGGGGCAAAGGTAACCCTTATAAAAAGGGGAGAAAAGGTGATGGAACCTTATGATATTTTAATCAATGCTACTCCACAAGATAGTCCGATCTTTTCAGAAGAAATACAAAAAAATACTTTAGTCATGGATCTCAACTATAAGGTCAAAGAGACTACCCTATTGCAAGAAGCCTTAAAAAAAGGCTGCACCCTTTCCTATGGCGAAGAGATGTTTTATCACCAAGCAGAGGAGCAAAAAAAATGGTGGCTTGCTTTGTCAAATTAGAAGAGCAAAAATTTCCTAAATCGTCCTTTCTTATTTGCGATACAGCAGTAGAAGAAAAAGGGAAAAAGCTACACCTACCTTACCTCTCCTTAACGGGTGGAGAAAAGATAAAATCACCGCAGATGGTAGAATCTCTTATACATACCCTTTTTATCCATGGATGCGATAGGAAAACAGCCCTTATCGCCATGGGAGGAGGAACCCTTTTAGACCTTGTCGGCTTCATCGCTTCTATCTACATGCGAGGGATTCCCCTTTTTTATATTCCCACTACCCTACTGGCTATGGTCGACGCTGCCATTGGCGGCAAGACAGCAATTAACACCTCCTTTTCTAAAAACCTCCTCGGGAGCTTTTACCCGCCACACAAAACCTATATCGACCTTTCCCTTTTAGACACCCTTCCGGAAAAGGAGTGGAAAAATGGGAAGGTAGAAATAGATAAATTGGGGCTGGTATATGACCCCTCTTTGTGGGAAGAGACCGATCAAAAACGGCTTATCCAAAAGGCCATATTGGGAAAAAAGGCTATTGTAAAAAAAGACCCTTACGATAGAGGGATAAGGCGTATCCTCAACTTTGGGCATACCATCGGACATGCCTTAGAGTCCCTCTCTCATTACACGATGTCTCACGGAGAAGCCGTAGCCACCGGATGCCTTATCGAAAGTCACTTGAGCGCCTCCCTCGGCTATTTACCACAAGAGGCCTTGAAACAAATACTCTGTAGATTTTCCCTGCGACTTCCGGAAGAATATACTAGAGAAAAACTCCTTAATGCCATCCAAAAAGACAAGAAAAATGAAGGGGGAAAAATACACTTTATCATAATTGATAAGATCGGACATACTGTGCCATTTTTAGGAACCTACTGTAGGGATGTCTCTATAGAGGAGCTAACTCCAACACTCGATTGGATGGAAGGTATCTGTTGGCAATATACAAAATAAAGCCGTCCTCTCTCAAAGGGAGCCTATCCATTCCCCCTTCTAAATCCCATACTCTTCGCGCTATTTTATTTGCGGCCCTTGCTAAAGGAACCTCTAAGATAGAACACTTCCTCCCTTCCCCCGATACCAAGGCGATGATTGAAGCGGTTCGCCTTTTAGGGGCAGAGGTAACGATAGAATCCAATATTATGATCATTAAAGGAGTTGCAGGCAAACCAACGGTTGCAGACGATGTGATACAATGCGAGAACTCGGGACTTGTCTTACGCCTCATCGGAGCGATCGCGGGTTTGATCCCTGCTTATACCATCCTTACGGGAGATAAATCGATCCGTCATAAGAGGCCTATAAAGCCCCTTCTTATCGCCTTAAGAGAACTTGGAGCCGATGCTTATTCGGCAAGAGGAGATGGCTATGCTCCTATCCTCATCCGAGGGCCTATAACTAAAAATAGGGCAACACTCGATGGCAAAGATTCTCAACCCGTTTCGGGTATGCTGATCACCGCCGCCTTCGCACCTCATCCTATCGAGCTTTATGTCTATAATGCCGGAGAAAAACCGTGGATCGATCTCACCCTTTCTTGGCTAAATAGATTACAGATTCCTTATATGGCAGATGGCTATAGTTATTACCGCCTACAAGGAAACAGTATAATAGCCCCTTTTTCTTATTCAGTGCCGGGAGATTGGGGATCGGCTGCCTTTCCGATAGCAGCGGCCCTCCTCACCAACTCCGACCTTACCATTAATAATCTCGATAACGAAGATATTCAAGGAGATAAAAAAATCCTTTCTCTACTACAAGAGATGGGAGCAAAAATCGCTATAGAAAAGAACAGTGTCCGTGTAGAAAAAGGGGGGAGCCTTCGAGGGATAAAAATCGATATCAATAGCTGCATCGATGCCCTTCCCATATTAGCGGTTGTCGGTGCTTTTGCCGAAGGGACAACCGAAATCGCAGGAGGGCAAATCGCGAGAGAGAAAGAATCGGATAGAATTGCTGCGATTACTGCCGAACTTAAAAAAATGGGAGCAAAGATTGAAGAGAGGCAAGATGGGGTCATTATACAAAAAAGCACTCTAAAAGGATCAGAGCTTGAGAGCCACCACGACCATCGTATCGCCCTTAGCTTAAGTATCGCGGCGCTGGCAGCAAAAGGGGAAAGTACGATCCACGGAGTAGAGTGTACTCAAAAAAGCTATCCGGGCTTTTTCCCCGACTTTCATGCTATCGGCGCCAAGATAGAAATATGAACCTCATCCTCTTTGGATTTAAAGGCTCCGGAAAAACACATTTTGGAAAACTCGTAAGTCAAAAATTGGGGAGAAGATTTATCGATACCGACCGGCTGATAGAAGAAGAGCTAGGACAAAACATTCGCTCTATCTATGCTGCGGTAGGGGAAAAAAGATTTCGGAGGATCGAAAAAAAAATCATCGCCAGGCTCACCCCGGGTTATGCTGTCATCGCCCTCGGAGGAGGGGCTATCTTTGCCAGCCTTTCGTTTCTACGAAAAATCGGAAAACTCATCTACTTGCGCATTTCATTAGAAACGGTGCAAAAGAGGGTAACCTCGGTCCCCTTCTCTTTGCAAAACACCTATAAAAAACGCCTGCCGCGTTACGATGCTATCCAAGCGCATAGAATAGATATCGAAGGTTTAAGTGAAGAAAAAATCGTAGAGGAGATCATCGGTGCCCTTTAACTCTTTTGGAAGACGCTTTCAGATAACTACATTTGGCGAATCCCATGGCCCTGCTATCGGTGTTGTAATCGACGGCTGTCCGGCAAAGCTAGCTATCACTAAAGAAGAGATCGATAAAGAGCTAGACAAAAGGAGGCCGGGAAAGTCTCCTTATACCTCCCCTAGAGAAGAAAAGGATACAGTAGAAATCTTATCAGGAGTATTCGAAGGGGAGACGACAGGGGCCCCTATTGCCCTCCTTATCCAAAATCAAGGAGTCGATAGCTCTCCTTATGAAAAAATCAAAGATCTCTACCGCCCGGGACATGCCAACTTTACCTATCTACACAAGTATGGCATCTTTGACTATCGAGGAGGAGGGAGGTCTTCTGCAAGAGAGACTGCGGCAAGAGTAGCCGCCGGCGCCATCGCTAAAAAATTATTAAAGACTTGGAATATCTCTTGTAGAGCCTATGTCGCAGAAATTGGAGGGATCCAGGTAAAAAAACTCGATTTTACAAGAAAAAGTCCTATTTTTTGCTTCGATAAAATAGCAGAAAAAAAAATCTTAAAATTATTGAAAAAAATAAAAGAAGAGGGGGATTCCATCGGAGGAATTATCGCCTGCACGGCTACCCTCCCGGTCGGATTAGGCGACCCGGTCTACGGAAAATTAGAAGCCCTGTTAGCTTCAGCAATGCTTTCGATCCCTGCAAGTAAAGGTTTTGAGATCGGAGAGGGGTTTCAAGGAGCTGCTTTAAAAGGGTCAGAACACCATAGTTCTTTAGAAGTTGCGACTCGTAAAGCAGGAGGAACCCTTGGCGGGATATCTACCGGTTACCCCCTTTTTTTTCGAGTGGCTTTTAAGCCAACTTCAAGTATTAAAATCCCACAAGAAACTCTAACTATCGGAAAAGAAAAAAAGGTCCTTACCCTACCTCCTAATGCTAAACACGACCCTTGCGTAGCAATTCGCGCTGTTCCTATAGTGGAAGCGATGGCAGCTTTAGTATTCGTAGATACTTTTTTATTGCATCAAGAAGCTAAATTAATTGATCGTGGTGTACTGCCTTTTCTTCCTCATACATAACCACATGGCTGCTCCAGTCCCTCCGATTCCAAGTACGCCCACACAGACCCCTGTGATTAAAACAATTTTCCATCCCTCTAGACCTGTTGGAGATGGCTCAGGAAGGGAAAGGCATTCCCTTCCATATACAAGATAGTTGGATACAACAAGCTCGGCAAAACCATCTTCGTTGACGTCTCCAAATGCTGCATTAAAGTAGCCGTATGTGTTAATAGCTACCCCATTGTATCCATCAATAGAAGATAGAGATACAGACCGTGGCAGCCGCCGACTGCCATAAACAATAATTGTACGGGAGTCATCCTGTACAGCCATATCACCTATACCATCGCCATTCCAATCTCCTATCGCAGCTACTTCCCCAAAAATAGATGAATATGGGCTGTCGGACACCAACATCATTCCCCGTTTACCGTTGGCAATCTCTGTTCCAAAAGAAGGGGGAAAATAGCGATTGCCATAAACTACATAAACAGCAGGGCCATCATAAGTAGTAACCATCATATCCTCCAATCCATCATCGTTTACATCGCCAATCGCAATAGAGTATCCCAAGTCGCTCAACCCCTCCTTATCCTTAGAAATAAAGATCGTACCGTCTATTTGCCCACCTATTTTTGCAAGATCTATGTCAAAAGGAAAGGTGTTGGTACCGTAAACCAGATAGACTCGTCCAGCCAAAGGTCTAATAACTAGGTCATCGATGAGGTTTCCTGTAATACGTCCTACCCCTACGGTTACTCCATAGGTTGTATTAACAATATCTGTGACCACACACCCTTCGCCGGAAAGTAAATTTGCAATAGTGTAATGACTGGAAAGATTATGGTTACCAAAAAAAATATACCCGGCATAGGAAGTATTTGTCTGAGGATCTACAATACCGTCACTGATTAAAATATCATCATAATATCCACGATTAAATTTCCCCGTAGTCACTTTACCCCCAAAGCTACCATCTCCAGGACGTCCTGCAATAACCAGTCCACTTTTTTCAGTCAACTGATCTAAAAAAATATTTTCCTCCAAATTGGCGCCGCCATAAACCACAAAGACCTTTCCGAACTTATCATGTGGAGGTGGCAGATTTTCGCTTACTATACCCAAAACAAGATCGGCAAAACCATCTCCGTTGATATCTCCAGAGACCATCGAATAATCAGAAGAGTATACTGTATTATTCGGCCAGATATAGATCCCATTGGTTCCATTCAGAGTATTGAGATCAAAAGAGCTAGTAAGGTCAGCGCCTCCGTAGGCCAGATAAACCACACCTTTCATTTTGTCTGCTAGGGCTATATCTCCATACCCATCACCATTCATGTCGAGTATAGTAGATCCTTGGCTATCCAGCGGCCAGAACTTCACAGCACCACTCTCAGGCGATGAAGGATCCATGGGGTGGGCAAAACTAAACGGGCCCCTATTTTTAGGGGGAACTCCACCCTGGGCTTCTTTCTTGTGAAAAGCCTTGTTGAGCAGAAACACTCTTAGCCTCCGCTACAGGAAAAGGAGAGAATAAAGCATGGCCTCCTCGTTCTATAGAGCGATATAGGGAACCTACAGCATCTATACACTTACGTACCAAAGGTGCCATCTTTTCTCCCAACACCCAGGCTAAAGATTTTGAAGCTACTTCCAAAGAGCCATCTTCATGTGTGATCAGCCTCCCTCCACAATGGATAGCATACTGCGACGGAAAAGTAGAAATATTTACCCGATCATACTGAGTCTGTAATCTGCATAAATCTGATGTCATATTTCCCTCCATTTAATGATATTTTTTTAACTTGGAAAGAGACGGTACCATAAATTACAATAGACCTGCAAATAATAAGATTTATTTTTATTGAAAAATTTGGCCTTTCAAGAGACTGTTGAAGAAATAAAAACATTTAAGGGAAATTATGAATGGTCGCAGCTCGGAATATCCGATCCAGCCTTATATCCTGAATAGATGGTCTCCAAGGGCCATGACGGGAGAAGAAATGACAGATAGTGAACTTATGCCCCTTTTTGAAGCAGCTAGATGGGCCCCCTCTTCCTACAATGCGCAGCCGTGGAAATTTTTGTATGCCAAAAGAAACACCGTTCACTGGAATATTTTTTTTAACCTCCTAACCTCTTTCAACCAAAGCTGGACAGCTAAAGCCTCCTGCCTTGTCATCGTCCTTTCAAAAATAGATCGAAAAACTCATAGCTATGACACCGGCGCCGCTTGGGTAAGCCTTGCTTTTGAAGGAAATGCAAGAGGCTATGTGGTCCACGGAATGGAGGGATTTGATTACGATAGGGCAAAAAAAGATCTCAAAATACCCGCTACCTATCAAGTAGAAGCGATGATCGCCATCGGGAAAAAAGCCCCTAAAGAGACCCTCTCTAAAGACTTGCAAGCAAAAGAAATTCCAAGCAGCCGGGTCCCTCTGCAAGCTATCCTTCAAGAAGGCTCATTTTGAATATGCGTATTCATACAACTCCCCCCTCCAACTTCTATCCCTGTATGGAGGTATCTGCCTGTTATATCGAAATAGATCATACGCTCCTTCTTCTAAGGAGATCTCTTGCTAAATCTCAACCGGGCGCCTGGGGTGTCCCCGGAGGAAAGAGGGAAGGGAAAGAGTCTCCTTTACAGACAGCTCTTCGTGAACTCTACGAAGAGACTGGGATACAGCTACTATCCCTATTGCAAATTGAACCTATTACTACCCTCTTTTTGCAAAGGGAGAAGGAGGACTTCATTTATCATATGTTTGAAGTGTTTTTATCTGATAAACCTGAAATTAGGATCACTAAAGAACATATGCAATACGCATGGGCAAGTAAAAAGGAGCTAAAAAAAATGCCTCTCGTAGAAGGGGCGATAGAGGTTTTAGCTTTTCGAAAACCAAAAACATTTCTTTGACCGTAATCCTAACACCGCAAACATCTCTTGATCCCTATCTAAAGGGGTATTGGCTACGGTAAGAAGTTTTTCCCCTAAAAAGATCGAATTAGCCCCTGCAAAAAAACAAAGAGCCTGACTTTCAAAAGGCATATCGCCTCTTCCACAAGACATCCTCACCATCGCTTTCGGCATCAGGATCCTAGCAATCGCTACGATCCTCACTACTTCAAAGACGTCAACCTTTGTCTGATCCTGTAGTGGTGTTCCGGCAATAGCGCTGAGTTGGTTGATAGGGACAGAATCGGGATGGGGATGACGGGTGGATAGGGTCAGTAACAGCTCTAGACGATCTTGGATACTCTCCCCCATACCCAAAATGCCACCGCAACAGACACTTAAGCCAGATTGTTGCACTACATCTAAAGTGTTTAGCCGATCTTGGTACGACCTTGTGGTAATGATATTGGAATAAAAATTTTCAGAAGTATCCAGGTTATGATTATAGGCATAAAGACCCGCCTCTTTTAATCTTTTTGCTTGGCTTTCCTTCAGCATGCCTAAAGTACAACATACCTCTACCCCTAAATTAGAAATCCCCTTCACCATCTTAAGAATCTCCTCAAACTGTTTATTATCCCGCACCTGTCGAATTGCGGCACCCAAACAAATCCTGCAAGCGCCGGAGGCAATCGCTTTTTGAGCATCTTGGATCACCTCTTCATAGTCCATAAGAGGCTGAGCTTTCACACCCGTCTGATAACGGGAAGACTGGGCGCAATACTTACAGTCCTCTTGACATCCTCCCGTCTTTATCGAGATCAGATGACACATCTGCACCTCTCCTATTTGATGAAATTTTAGGTGTTCCAAATGGGCTTTAGAAATAAGCTCCATAAGGGGCATATTATAGAGCTTTTGTAGTTCAGATAATGTCCAGTCATATCTCATCATAGCTTGAAATGTTACCATATGCTACCTTTTGCAATGTGGGGAAAAGTGAATTCGAAAAGATGAATGCCTACTGGAGAGCCGCTAACTACCTCTCCATCGGGCAAATTTACCTGTTGGATAACCCCCTCCTTAAAAGGCCTCTCGAGCGAAAGGATATCAAACCAAGACTTTTAGGACACTGGGGAACCACCCCGGGGCTTAATTTCCTCTATGTCCACCTCAACCGTTTACTTCGAAAAAAAAATCTCAATCTCATCCTCATCACAGGTCCAGGTCACGGAGCTCCCGGCATTATCGCCAACACCTATCTCGAAGGGACCTATTCCGAACTGTATCCCAACATCACGCAAGATGAAAAGGGGATGAAAGCCCTTTTCAAACAATTCTCTTTCCCTGGAGGGATCCCTAGTCATGCTGCTCCCGGAACTCCCGGCTCAATCCACGAAGGAGGAGAGCTCGGCTATTCACTGGCACATGCTTATGGCGCTGTCTTTGACAATCCCAATCTCATCGCTACCTGCATTGTTGGAGATGGAGAGGCGGAAACAGGTTCTCTTGCTACTAGCTGGCACTCTAATAAATTTTTAAATCCAGCGACCGACGGCGCCGTTCTTCCTATCCTCCACCTCAATGGTTATAAAATTGCAGAACCTACTATTTTGGCGAGGATTAGCAAAAAGGAGCTCAAAAATCTCTTTTTAGGTTATGGATATACCCCTTATTTTGTCGAAGGGGATGATCCGATGAAGATGCACCAGTTACTTGCCCATACGTTAGATAAAGTGGTTAGCGATATTGCAAAAATCCAGAAAAAAGCAAAAAAAGAGGGATTTACCAAACGTCCTCTATGGCCGATGATCATTTTTCAGACTCCAAAAGGGTGGACCTGCCCGAAAGAGATCGACCATCATCTAATAGAGGGGAGCTGGCGATCGCACCAAGTGCCTCTTACCGATCTCGATAAGCCGGAACATTTAAAAATTTTGGAAAAATGGATGAAGGGCTACCAACCCGAAAAACTCTTCGATAAAAGGGGGAGGTTGAAAAAAGCGATCGCCGCTATGGCGCCCAAAGGAAACAAACGGCTAGGAGCCAATCCTAATGCCAACGGAGGGTTATTATTGCAAGACCTCCTCCTCCCTGATTTTAAAAAATATGGGATAAAGTTGACAAAACCCGGCAGCCTTCAAGCAGAAGGGACAAAAATTCTGGGAAATCTTTTGAAAGATGTGGTGAAGCTGAATTTATCGAGGCGAAATTTCCGAGTTTTTGGCCCTGATGAAACCGCCTCGAACCGTTTAAGCGCCCTCTTTGAGGTTACCGACCGTACTTTTACCGGCGATATCCTCGCAACCGACGACCATCTCTCTCCCGGAGGAAGGGTAATGGAAGTGCTCAGTGAAAACCTCTGCCAAGGCTGGCTTGAAGGATACCTCCTTACCGGAAGGCATGGATTTTTTTCTTGCTATGAGGCCTTCATCCACATCATTGATTCGATGTTCAACCAACATGCCAAATGGCTAAAGATCTCTCACGAAATTTCTTGGAGAAGACCTATCGCCTCGCTCAACTACCTCCTTACCTCCCATGTCTGGCAACAAGATCATAACGGTTTTAGCCACCAAGACCCCGGTTTTATCGACCACATCATCAATAAAAAGGCCGAAATCGTCCGCGTCTATCTCCCTCCCGACGCCAACTGCCTCCTTTCAGTTGCCAACCATTGTTTAAATAGCCGTAACTATATCAATTTGATCATAGCCGGCAAACAACCGGAGCTTCAATGGCTCGATATGCGATCTGCGATCCATCACTGCACAGAAGGGCTCGGCATCTGGGAGTGGGCAAGTAGTGATGGCGATAAAACACCTGATGCGATCATGGCTTGCGCCGGGGATGTACCCACATTAGAGACTTTGGCTGCCGTCTCTTTATTGAAAGAACATTTTCCTGATATCAAACTTCGTGTGATCAATGTGGTAGATCTCATGACCCTGCAGCCTCATACCGAACATCCCCATGGGATCAAGGACCAGGATTACGACAGCCTTTTTTTGAAAGACACCCCTGTCATCTTTGCCTTCCACGGCTACCCTTCGGTCATCCATAAGCTTACTTATAGGAGGACTAACTATCCTTATATGCACGTTCGAGGCTATAAAGAAGAGGGGACCACAACGACCCCATTTGACATGGTAGTATGTAATGATCTCGACCGATTTCATCTAGCACAAGATGCGATTGACCGCCTCCCTAGGTTTTTAGAGAGATCAGCACATTTTAAAAAATATGTGAAGGACAAGCTTATGATGCATAAAGAATATATCCATACCTATGGGGAAGATATGCCGGAGATACGTAACTGGAAGTGGCCGGCGTGAAAATTCTCATACTCAATCGTGGTTCTAGCTCTCTTAAATGTTCCCTTTTCGACTTCCCCAAATTGCTCTTCGAAGAGGAGGTCACCTGGGAAAATATACGGAAAAAGACCCCCCTTCCTCTCAAAAAATTAAAAAATATTACCTTGGACGTCATCGGCCACCGGATCGTACATGGAGGAACTTTTATAAAAAGTAGGGTAATTGATAAAGGGGTGAAAGAAAAGATCAAAGCCTTCTCCAAATTTGCCCCTTTGCACAACCTAGCCGAACTGGAACTTATTGAAAAGATGGAGAAGAATTTTCCCAAAGCGCTGCAAATCGCCGTCTTCGATACCGCCTTTCACCACACCCTCCCCCAAAAAGCCATTATTTACGGCGGCCCTTATTCGTGGTATGAGCAAGGGATTCGGAGGTATGGTTTTCATGGGATCAGCTTTCAATACTGCGCCCGTAAAGCCAAAGAAATATTACCAAAAAAGGCCAAGATAGTGATCTGTCATCTAGGATCCGGTGCTTCATTATGCGCTATAAAAAATGGAAAAAGTATCGATACCACCATGGGCTTTACCCCGCTTGAGGGCTTGATTATGGATACCAGGTGTGGTTCTATTGACCCAGGAATTCTCCTTTATCTTAAAGATAAAAATCTTATGAAAACTCTCTACGATCATTCGGGTCTTTTAGGCTTATCTGGAAAAACCTCCGACATGAAAGAGCTTGAATCGTTAAAAGACCCTAGGTCGCTCCTTGCTTTGGAGATTTATTTGCACCAACTATGTAAACAGCTGGGGGCTATGGTTGCCTCTTTGCAAGGGGTGGACGGACTTGCATTTACCGGAGGTATTGGAGAGAATTCTCCGTATATTCGGCAAAGAGTTTGTGACAATTTTTCATTTTTAGGAATAGAAATAGATAAAAAGAAAAATGAAAAAAAAGAAGAGATTCTCTCCACAAAAAACTCTAAAATTACTGTATTAGTAATACCTACACAAGAAGCTTTAGAAATAGCAAACGAATGCAACCAACTTGTATCTTCGATCCGGAAGAGGCAAAAGGGAAAAGTGTAGAAGAGCTTTTTCAGCTTTTGCAAAGCAATAAAGAAGGGCTCACCTCCGAAGTTGCGGAAAATCGCTTAAAAACTTACGGCCCCAATACCCTCCCCGAAAAAACCGAGTCGCTACTCTTAAAATTTTTCGGCTATTTTTGGGGTCCTATCCCCTGGATGATCGAAATTGCCGCCATCCTTTCTTATATCATCCACCATATGGCAGATTTTTATATCATCATCGTCCTTTTGTTAATAAATTCCTTTGTGGGCTTCTATCAAGAGTTTCAAGCGGGCAATGCTATCGCTGCTTTGAAAAAAACTTTAGCCCACAAATGTCTGGTAAAAAGAAATGGAAACTGGAGCGAAATAGATGCTAAAGGGCTCGTAATTGGAGATATTGTCCGTTTAAGGCTAGGAAATATCATCCCTGCCGACTGTAAACTCTTTGAAGGGACCTATCTCTCTGTCGACCAATCTGCCCTTACCGGTGAATCGCTTCCCGTAGATAAGAAGATAGGAGATATCGTTTACTCCAGCTCTATCGCAAAGCAAGGAGAGATGGTAGCACTCGTTGTCGCAACGGCAAGCAATACTTTTTTCGGTAAAACTAGCAAACTAGTCGAAGAGGCCAAACCCACCTCCCATTTTCAAAAAGCGGTCATTAAAATTGGCAATTATCTCATCTTCATCAGCTGCAGTTTGGCCGTTATCTTGATAGCGGTGCAGCTTTTTCGAAATACCCCATTTTTGGAGCTTGTCCAATATGTCCTTATTTTGATCATCGCCTCTATCCCCGTAGCTATGCCTGCAGTCCTTTCGGTTACCATGGCCCTTGGCGCGCTAAGGCTTTCTCGGATGAAAGCAATCATCACCAAACTCGAATCGATCGAGGAAATTGCGGGGATCGATATTCTCTGCTCCGATAAGACAGGAACCCTTACTCAAAATAAACTCTCTTTAGGGACGCCGAAAGTCTTTCGAGGTTTAGACCCTAAAACAGCTATCACTTTTGGAGCCCTTGCTTCCAAAGCCGAAAATCAAGATCCCATCGACCTCACCCTTATCGAAGCAACAGAGAAAATCACCGGCTATATCCAAGAAAAATTTATCCCCTTCGATCCCATTAGAAAACGGGCAGATGCCGTTGTAAAAGATGAGAAAGGCTCTTTTCTATTTGTCACCAAAGGGGCTCCTCAAATAGTACTCGACCTCTGCCACCCCGATCTTGAACTAAAAAAAGAGGTAGGAGAAGCTATCGATGACTTCGCCAAAAAAGGACATAGGACCTTAGGTGTAGCCAGATCTTATGATGAAAAAAGTTGGGAATTTTTAGGGCTCCTCCCTCTCTTTGATCCATTACGAGAAGATTCGATAGAGACCGTTCAAAATGCCAAAAATCACGGGATTATTATCAAAATGCTCACAGGAGATAATATCGCTATTGCTAAAGAGATCGCCGGCCAGCTGCATATCGGAACTAATATCCATGCAGCTTCTGATATTGGTAAAATCGATATCGAAGTCGCTGATGGTTTTGCTGAGGTCTTTCCTCAACATAAATACGAAATTGTCAAAGCGCTGCAGGCCAAAAAACATATCGTTGGAATGACGGGCGATGGGGTCAACGACTCTCCTGCTCTAAAACAAGCAGAAGTTGGCATCGCGGTAGCAGGAGCTACCGATGCGGCAAAAGCTGCCGCCTCACTCGCCCTCCTCCTTCCGGGTCTTACCGTTATTATCCAAGCGGTCGAAGAGGCAAGGAGAATCTTTGAGAGGATGCATAGCTATGCGATCTATCGTATCGCCGAAACCTTGAGAATCATGCTCTTTATCGTAGCCTCTATCCTTGCCTTTAACTTCTATCCGATCTCTGCGGTAATGATCATTTTGCTCGCCCTACTTAACGATATCCCAATACTCTCTATCGCCTATGACAACACCCTTCCGCAAAAAGAACCGGTCCGCTGGGAGATGAAGCGAGTATTACCCATAGCTACGGCCCTTGGGCTCATGGGGCTCATCGAAACCTTCCTACTCCTTTGGATCGCCAAGTTTTACCTCCTCCTAACTATCGATCAAATTCAGTCGATTATCTTCCTTAAACTCTCCGTAGCAGGCCATCAAACTCTTTTCGTAGCTAGGACCAAAAAGGCCTTTTATCTCAAGCCCTTTCCCGCAGGAATCCTACTCGGAAGCATCCTAGGGACTCAAGTTTTAGCCGCCTTTATCGTCGCCTATGGAGTATTTATGACTGCTGTTGCTTGGAAATATATCGGATTGATCTGGGTCTACTGCCTCATCTGGATGTTTATCGAAGACGGGATAAAAATATTAATCTATCATATTCAAAATAAGAAACTTAAAATGGAAAGTCGCCATCTCCCGTTTGGTTAAAATTTTACCCTTGAAGTTAGGATATGTCACTTTCAAAAAAATCAAACCGGCTAAAGCAAGGCTAAAATTTTAATGGCTATGCTAAAGATTTCAACAGTCCCTATTCGATATTCGGCTGAGGGCTACAATTTTGCAAAGGGCCACTGAGTGCCGGTAGCTGAAATCTCACATAGACACATTCACCGGATTGGGGTATAAATTCCAAAGTATGCTGATTGTTATCTAGTGTATAATCGCAAAAGTTCATAAACAAATTTTTTAGTACCGGCTATAATTATCGCCGTTTATTCTTGAAGGGAAAATGGCGAGATTGGCCGTGTCAGTGTATTGTACAGAGGAAGAAAAACAGCAGTTGAAGAAGTGGGCTCAAGGAGCTAAAGTCGAAAAACGGCTAGACCAAAGAGCCAAAATTGTATTGGCTTGTCTAGACAAAAAAACGAATCTTCAGATTGCGAAAGAACCGAATGTTTCTCGATTCACGGTCAGCAAGTGGAGAAACCGTTTTGCTGACAAAAGACTGAGTGGATTGGTCGATAGACCAAGATCGGGCACGCCTAAACGCTATAATGAAGATACACGCAATAGAATTTTGCAAAAACTTGAAGAAAAACCGCCGGCAGGCCAATCGACATGGAATGGCAAAAGTTTGGCCTCAGCCTTAAATATCTCTGATAATGCTGTATGGAGGATTCTTCAAAAAGAAGGCCTTCAACTTCAGCGGTGTAGAAGTTGGTGTGTAAGCACCGACAAGGAATTTACAGCCAAATCGGCGGATATAGTGGGGCTATACCTTAATCCTCCTGAAAATGCGCTTGTGATATGCGTTGATGAAAAACCCGGCATTCAAGCGATTGAAAGAAAGCGAGGATATGTGGAAACTTCCGGCGGGAAAATTGTGCAAGGGATGAAAAGTACCTATAGGGACTGTTGAAATCTCCCATTTGGTTAAAATTTTACCCTTGCTTCTTCGGATTTGACTTTTTTAAAAGTGCCTATACCTTAGTAGGATATGTCACTTTCAAAAAAATCAAACCGACTTTGCAAGGCTCAAATTTTAACGG
>DAHXLK010000057.1 GCA_027366035.1 Chlamydiota bacterium | reverse complement strand
GTTAAAATTTGAGCCTTGCTTCCCCGGATTTGATCTTTTTAAAAGTGCCTATACCTTAGCAGGATATGTCACTTTCAAAAAAATCAAACCGGCTTTGCAAGGCTCAAATTTTAACTACAAAGCGGAGATTTCAACAGTCCCATTTGGTTAAAATTTTACCCTTGCTTCCCTCTTTCAAAAAAGAAAATCGGCTTCGCTATTACCGAATTTTAACCTCAAAGCGGGTTATGTGAGCGGTTTTTCATTAATACCTAGCTATTAGCTCTTCGAAAACGGTTAAAATGTCTTTCACAAGAGGGTGTTTCAAGTGGTCATATTCGGGCCTTCCCGCAAGTTCCATCAGATGATCGGGACTTTCAAAGTGGTCGACCTCATACTCCAGTCGTGAAATCTCTTCATGAAGGAGGTGGACCTCTTTGGTAATTTCAGGAATTTGTAACCTTAGAGAGGTCAATGTATTTTGCTTTTCCAGATAGAGAAAAACCATGATAAAAAATACAAATAGGCAAACGGCCCTCTGAAATAAGATGCTCATACCTCTCTCCTGGCAAAACGGAGCTTGGAACTTCTCGATCTAGGATTATCCCTTACTTCCGAACTAGTAGGAACTACCGGTTTTTTGGTCAGAGCTTTTATCCGCTTATCCCCTTTAAATATCTGTTTTACAATCCGATCTTCTAACCTATGAAATGAGATAACTCCAATAAGCCCTTTATCTCGTAGCCTCCCTATAGCCCCTGTGACCCCTCGCTGCAGAGCTTTTAACTCATCGTTGACATATATCCTAAGTGCTTGAAAAACAAGCGTTGCAGGATGTAGATGTTTTTTCCCACGCACCACCGTTTTCAAGATATTCACAAGATCCAAGGTTGTTTTGATCCTTTTTTTCTCCCTTGCCTGAATAATAGCTTTTGCTGCAGCTCTCCACCTCGGCTCCTCTCCTAAATCGCGAAAGATCTCCCCGAGTTTTTTCTCCGGAAATTTGTTGACAACCTCTTCGGCTGTAAGCCTATTTTCCCTGTCCATCCGCATATCTAAAGGGCCCTCTTTACTAAAGCTAAATCCCCTAGCCCCTACATCGATCTGAGGAGAAGAGAGGCCAATATCTAATAAGGCGCCATCTATAAAAGAAATTCCCTGCTCATCTAAATGCTCTTCGATATGGGCAAAATTTCCATGGACGAAACGGACTTTGTCTTGAAATTCGGTTAATTCTTTTTTTGCCGTCATAACCATCTCTTCATCTTGATCCAAACCTATATAGGTAGTAATTTCAGGATGGGCTTTGAGTATCCCTTTTGCATGTCCACCCATTCCAAGTGTGCCGTCTACAAAGACCTCGATCTTCGTATCTTGTAAAAATTCCAGTATCTCTTTTTGCAAAACCGGTTTATGCGTACTCACTTTGGTTTAAGACTTTGCATAGTTTGTAAAAGCCCTTCTTCTAATCGCACCTTCTTCTCTTCCTCTTCAGGAGCCACCTCTAATAGCTGAAAGGCATCTTCCATCATCTTTTGCAATTCTCCCATTTTCCCGTGTAATAGACCTTGCAGCTTTTTGTCATAGACCTCTTTAGGCCATATCTCGATTTTTTGCAAAACACCGGCTATGACAACCTCTTTTTGGATCTGGGCCGCCTCTTTTAGCGGTTGCGGTATCAGAACCCTACCCAGTTGGTCACACGTTGTGGGGAAAAGGGTGGAAAAAAAGAGGGTAAAAAAAGGTTGGTACTTAGCAACATGTTCTTTTTCCTGAAATTTTTCGACGATCTTGGCTATCCGTTTATTTTTATAGATAGCTAAAGAACCTCCTAGGCCCAGCCCTAGGGTAAACTTCATCTCCCCCTCTTCACAAAGTCCATAGCGCATTTCATGGGGAATAACGATTCTATTTTTTTCATCTATTTTGGCTGTATGCGAACCACTAAAGAAATAAGAGCCCATATTTTCCCCACGTTCTTCCACATCTTAACAATCCTGTTCAAAAGTTAGCAATAATTTTGGGTAAATTTATTTCAACATCTTAAAAATCAATATAATATGGCGGTGGAAATTTGTGGAAAATCTGTTTACAACTCGCCAAGCAAAAGGTCGTTATGGAGTGAAAAATAGTAAATGTTTAGAATCTAATCTATGTCGACAAAGCCTCGCACCATCGATAATTTAGGCGTAGATATCTCGGTTCAATACGCGAAGAACAAGGCCCTTACCGACACCAAACTACTGGAAGAGTCTAGAAAACTTCCTTCTTCCACCGAAGTTACCGTCACCTCTCCTTATATACCTAGCGAATGGGAGGAGCTATTTAGCCTAAGGAAAAAATTTGAGCCGTGGGCCAAGTTTTGTCCTCCCCCTAGTTATGCCTCGCATAAAAAAAGCCTTTTTTCTTTTCAGCTGATTCCGAGCATGGGCCCTTTAGAAAAGCATATGGCAGAAATAGAAAATCTCCTTAATTTCCATAAGAAAAAAAAGAAAAAAAGAAAAGAAGGCGGGGAAGAAGAACAGGAAAAAGAGCTCCTTTTGAAATTTTTAAAATTACTTGTATTTTTAGACAAGCAGCTCCTTTTCATCAATGGCAGGAGGAATCAGTACCATAAAGGATGAGCAATACGAAGTGGAATGAGATCTTAGGCTGGGGAAGTGAGGAGATGGAAGATCTGCGATTTGTCGGCTTTTCTTATATACAGCAAGGACAATACGATATCGCTATCAGCTTTTTTCAAGCTCTCTGTATTTTAGAGCCTAAAAATGCCTATGATTTACAAATGCTAGGAGCCCTTTATTTACAAAAAGGAAATGGCCTTGCTGCTTTAGAAAATTTAGATAAGTCTCTTAAAATAGAGCCCAACCACTTTGGAACCCTTCTTAACCGCTGTAAAACTCTTTTTCTTTTAGGTTACACCAAACAAGGGCTTCAGCAAGCGGAAGAGCTAAAAAAATGTGAAGACGGAGAAATTGCAAAACAGGCAACTGCTTTACTTTTGTCCTACTCATAAAGTACACTTCTAAAAATGGATACTACGTTAGATCCCCAAACCTCTTGGCAATCTTTTTTAGATTTAGTAAAAGCTAGCACCTCTTCTTCCGAGTTTGAAAACTGGTTTGCCCCAATCCATCTTGTCGAATGCACCCAAGAGAAGGTTACGATAGAAGTTCCCAACATCTTCGTCCGGGAATATCTCCTCGATAACTATAAAAAAGAACTCCTCCTCTTTTTACCTATATCTTCTGATGGAGAGCTCTCCTTACATTTTAAGATCAAAGAGGGGCAAAAAACGCCGGAGCCACTTACGTTACCTAATCTGCCTCCGCCGCCTCTCTCCTTAAATCAGCTCTATACTTTCGATAACTTTATCGAAGGCCCATCGAACCAATTTGTCAAATCAGCGGCAATGGGAGTGGCGACACGTCCCGGGAAAACCTATAATCCCCTTTTTATTCACGGAGGGGTAGGTCTTGGAAAGACCCATCTTTTGCATGGGATTTGGCACTATGTCAATACCCATCAAAAAAAATTAAAAATCCAATGTGTCACCACAGAAGCTTTTATCAACGACCTCGTCGATAATCTTAGGAATAAATCGGTCGACAAGATGAAAAAATTTTATCGCAACCTTGATATCCTCTTGGTCGATGACATCCAGTTTCTTCAAAATCGGCTCAACTTTGAAGAGGAGTTTTGTAATACTTTTGAAGCCCTCATCCACAAGAATAAGCAGATCGTTATCACTAGCGATAAGCCCCCGTCACTCCTCAAACTCTCGGAGAGGATGATTGCTCGGATGGAATGGGGACTTGTCGCTAATATCGGGATACCTGATTTAGAAACCAGGGTTGCCATCATCCAGCATAAGGCAGAGCAAAAAGGGTTGCAGATAGAAAGCGAGGTAGCTTTTTTCATCGCCGAGCACATCTACAATAATGTAAGGCAAATCGAAGGGGCTATTAATAAGCTCATGGCCTTTTCTAAACTCATCAACTTAAATCTTACTAAAGATGTCGTCGAAAGGATCCTCTCTGACATGTTGCAGAAAAACCCGCAGAAAAAGGTAACAGTGGACGATGTGCTCAAATCGATCTCAGCCCTTTATGAGATAAAAGTTAGCGATTTAAAAGGAGATGCTAGAACTAAAGAGGTCGCCTTCGCGAGGCAAGTAGCTATGTATCTTGCCAAAGAGCTGATCGATGATTCTTTGCAAAAAATCGCCTCCTCCTTTGGCGGCAAAACCCATTCGACCCTCCTTCATGCTTGGAAGAAGATCTCCTCCCAACTACAAAATAACGAACAACTCTTAAAGCAGGTGGCTATAGCCAAACGAAATATTGAGATGGGAGCAGGGGGCTAATTGTTAGAATGTTCCTCGATTGCCGTCCCTGAAGTAACAGAAGAGGCTCTTCGCTATTATTACAGTGGAAATATCCTCTGGGTCGTCGAACAACTTTGGTCTCTCTTTGTCCCATCGATTTTCCTAATAGGGGGAATTACAAAAAAATTACAAACCTTCTCTCAAAAACGAGGGAAAGTCTGGTTTTTTACTATTCTCATCTACATTTTTTTCTTTATTTTGATCTATGAGACCCTCTTTTTCCCTTTAGATTTCTATGCTGGCTTTCTTCGAGAACATGCGTATGGGCTTTCTTCACAAACTTTTATCCGGTGGCTTTCCCACTATCTTATCTCTGCTTTTGTCCTTTTTTGTGAAGCCGCAGCTTTCGTATGGATTTTTTATCTTCTTATCGCAAAAAGCCCTAAAAAATGGTGGTTCTATTGTTGGGTGACGTCGGTGGCTATCCTTTTTTTTCTAAGCTTTATCCAGCCCATCTGGATTGACCCCCTTTTCAATATCTTTTCTCCGATGAAGGATAAAGCTTTAGAAAAAAAGATCCTACAGCTTGCTTCTAAGGCAGATATTCCCGAGGCAACCGTATTGGAGGTATCAAAAAGTAAAGATACTAAAACATTAAATGCCTATGTTACCGGACTAGGGTCTTCCAAGAGGATTGTCCTTTGGGATACGACGGTTAAAGCTCTTCCATTAAATGAGCTCCTTTTTGTTATGGGGCATGAGATGGGCCATTATGTTCTGCACCATATTTGGTGGGGGTTTTTCTTTGCCTGTTTTATCAACTTTTGGGTCTTCTACTTTGTCTATAAATTGACAGGATTTCTTTTAAAAAAATTCCCCGCTACTTTCCCTTTTCACCTCTTTGATATCGCCTCGCTACCCCTTCTCCTTTTCTTCTTTGCCTTCTTTTCTATCCTTATTCTACCCATACAAAACCTTTTTTCCAGGCATTATGAGCATGAAGCCGATCGATTTGGGATAGAAATTACTCAAAATAACTCTGCTGCTGCCAAAGCTTTTGTTACTTTATACCAACACGATCTCGTCAATCCAAACCCCGGCCTTATATATACTTTTGTAAGGGCTACCCATCCTTCTATTAAAAATCGTATCGATTTTATCAATAGCTATTGCCCCTGGAAAGAAGGGAGATCCCTTAAATATGAAAAGTACTTTCACCCACCCACCTCAGAGAATACCCCGAAGCAAGTCTCTTTAGTAGAGGCAACTGAAGGGGAAAAAAGCTGATCCACAAGCCATTATCGCTAGATAAGTTTTTTTTAATCGGTACTTCGAGCATTTTTGCCACCTCTTTCGCTACTAGCCTTAGCAAATTTCCCTCTTTTTCCGGATAGGTCACAAAATTCGGCAAAGGCCAGTTCATTTTACAAAACTGATAGATGAAATAGCCGGCGATTCCCGAAATAGCCCCTTCGTGCAATAAGGAAAAAGCCGGCTCTTTATATTCGAAGACATAGGCTTGGATTACTGCTACTTTTACATCGATACGACATTTCGGGCATAGGGTATCCTCTTCGATCAAAGAAAAACAGTGCTGACACCTTTCAGAAGGGTCCAAAGGGACGAGCTCCAACATGCAGTCTTTACAGAGGCTGTGGTTAGCAAGGTTGCCGTAAGACTCGCAGCTCCTACAAAACGGTGGAAAAAGACAGTCGATAAACCATTTCGTAACGGAACTTATTTTAATAATGTGTTCTGACATTAGACTTCTTTCAAAACTCCATTTGCTCGCTAAAAGGGACTGTTGAAATCTCCCATTTGATTAAAATTTGAGCCTTGCTTCCTCGGATTTGATCTTTTTAAAAGTGCCTATGCCTTATTAGGATATATCACTTTCAAAAAAATCAAACCGGCTTTGCAAGGCTCAAATTTTAACGAAAAAGCGAAGATCGAAACAGTCCGTCTATGGTTTTTTCAAAACAACACTTTTCAAAATGAGTTTTTTCGCTAATATACTCAGACGCTTATTTGAGACGGCTCGCATAACCCCATTTGGTACAAATTTTATCCTTGCTTCGGCCTAGCTTGCAATTATAAAATTTAGAGTTTAAAACGGATGACGCGAGCAGCCTCAGTAGGGATATCTGATCAGGGCGGATCAACAACGTTGCAGCTTTGCCTGTGATACCTTTCTATTTTGCGCTAATATTACAGAGAGCGACTATAGAGAAAAATTTAAAACATTTTCATAAAAAAGAAGTAAAATTAATTCAAAAATTATGAATAAATTATTGGTTTTATTGTTTCTTTATAGGGCTCTTTTTGCTTCGGAGATCGGAGATAAAGTATTGATATGTGGTATTGCGAGAAATGTAGAAAAGGCCGTCGCCAATACCATCTCTTCGATAGAGAAGCTGGGAGGGAAATTTCAAGAGTATCACGTTATTATTTACGAAAATAATTCTAAAGATACTACGGCAAAGCTCTTTCAAAAATGGGCTAAAAAAAATAAGCATGTCACCTTTATTTCTGAACATATCCGTGAAAAGAAGATGGTGAAGTTCCTTTCTATGGGGGTGATGAATAGGTATGAGCTTATGGCAAGGGCCAGGAATAAGGTGTTAGATATAGCCATGCAGGATACCTACGCCGATTACAAATATGTGATTTGGGCCGATCTCGATTTTTTGCATCCGTGGGATATAGATAATATTGTGGCAACCATCTTGCATCCTGAAAAGGAGTGGGATGCGGTGTTTGCTAACGGCTTTTACGATCTTTTAGCTTACCGTGATGCCGAGTTTCCTTTAGGTTTTGAGCTGTTAGGTAGCAGGTACTGGGGAGTACTCGATGAAATGCGGGCAAGACTGATGATCGATAAAAAGGGGCCGTGGAAAAGGGTTTATTCTGCTTTTGGGGGGCTGGCCATTTATAAAAGAGAGGCTTTAAAAGGGTGCAAGTATTCGGGAGTGGTTACTAAAGATTTGGAAAAGATGATGGAGCTTTATTTACAAAGCCTCAATCCTAAAACCTGCTATTATGATTTGTACCAAGAACTTCGAAACTTTTTTCCAGTAGTGAATCTAGAAAAGGGTCTCCTAAATCGGGCTAAATATCCAAACGAGGTGGGGGTGAGGCTTTGCCATCCGCTTGGTCTTGGCAAAATCGTTTGGTTTTCTTGCACCGATAACTATACCCTTCCCGCTATTTGTGAACATATTCCCCTCCATGCGTCTATGGCCCTTCACGGCTATGATAAACTCTTTGTCAACCCCCGTCTTATCTCTAGGCAAGATGCGATAGTAGATGCTGTTGGGGAGGGGAGGTCTTTAGAGGAGGCGGTAGAGGCTGCGGTCCAATACGCTAGAAAAAAATATGATCTCAACACTTTTCGAAAAATTTACAAAGTAGCTATCCGGTCGATTCATACCGATATTGAAAAAGATCAAGTGATCCAATATACGGTTGTGGCCGAAATTTATTATTATTTTGATCGATGACGTTCGGCAAAAAGCCGGGTTATTTTGCGATCACGAGATTTCAACACGCCACTTTTTGTAATAGGTAGCTTTTTATTTTCCCTTGATCGTCTGATTAAGGAACCAACAAGGGTCGGCAATTCTCTATAAGTTAGGAAATCAGAGCTCATATGCCGGGGATGTCCATTCAATGCTTGTAATACACGAGATTTACATTGCAATACTTGACGGCTAGGAATTCTTCCTTCACCTCCGGATGAACTTTTATTAAAACTGTCAGGTGGGGGGACTCTATTCATAAAATTCCTTCTTCGAGGTTATGATTCGTAGGCTATAATAATTTTTATTAATTGGCAAAAAAAAATTTAAAAAAGCTTAAAAATCCTCTGAACCCAAGTTTATCCATTCTGGGGCTGTTGAAATCTCCGCCTTGCCGTTAAAATTTGAGTCTTGCAAAGTCCCTAAAGTATAGGCACTTTTAAAAAGATCAAATCCGAGGAAGCAAGGGTAAAATTTTAACCAAATGGGAGATTGCAACAGTCCCCTAAGGGATAAGTCGATGGGGGCCCCTATATAGATAGGTTACTTCACGGACATTTTTTAGCCCTAAAAGGAGCATAATCATACGAGTGAGGCCAAACCCAAAACCACCATGAGGAGGACACCCATATTTAAAAAAATCTAGATAGTATTGAATTGGCTCTAAAGAAAGCCCCTTTTCTTTAGCCTGCTGTATGAGAATATCATAGCGATGCTCTCGCTGGGCGCCTGTGGTGATCTCTAACCCTTTCCAAAGAAGGTCAAAACTTTTGGTGACTTTGGAATTATCTTCAGGTCTCATATGATAAAAAGCCCGCACCGCTGAAGGATAGTGGGTGACAAACACAAACTCGTGACCGGTTTTGTTATGAAAATATTTATAGAGCAGCCTCTCTCCTTCAGGGTCAAGATCCCCTTTTTCTCCTCGCTCAATATGGTGATCCATTGTTTGTAAGATCTCATAGGCCTCTTCCATAGTAATTCGAGGGAAGGGAATAGTGGGTACGATAACGTCTATATCAAAATTCTCTTTTATTTTTTCTCCGAATTCCTTCTTGATGAATAGCAAAACACTCTGCAACCATTTTTCTTCGAATTGCATGATATCTTCATGAGAATCAATCCAGGACATTTCCATATCAACACTGGTAAATTCGGTATCATGACGAGAAGTGAAAGAGGGGTTAGCTCTAAATACCGGACCAATTTCAAATACCCGGTCAAAGCCTGCAGACATCGCCATCTGTTTATAGAATTGGGGAGATTGGGCTAGATATGCTTTACCTTCAAAGTATTTTACCTCAAAGAGCTCAGCCCCTGATTCACTAGCATGGGCCATTAATTTAGGAGAGTGGATCTCCAAAAACCCTTCTTTCAGCCAAAAAGTGCGCATTGCTTCTTCAATAGCCGTCTGTATCTGAAAGATAAGATAATTACGAGGCTGTCTTAGGTCGAGAAAACGCCACTCCAAACGAGTTTCAAGACTAGGGTTTTCGGTCATGGGAAGGTGTTGTTGAACTTTACTCAAAATGGAAATCGAGGAAGCTATGACTTCTAATCCTCCTAATTTAACATTGGGGTTAAGGGCCACTTGTCCAATAATTTCTATGACACTTTCGCAAGTAAGAGTACTGATGAGATGGGTGAGTTCTTGGTTTTTTTCTTTATCATGAGCGACCTGGACTTTTCCCGTATGGTCTCGGATGACTAAGAACTGCATCCGCTTTTGATCTCGTATAGATTCGACCCAACCACAAATTCTAGTTTTTTTTTGACCATTTAATGGAAGATCTTTAATAAGAGTACGAGGCATTTGCATGGAAAAAATTGTAACCTAACTAAAGGTTTATATTCAAATTAAGGGGTTGGCGTAAACACAAGAGCGTGTATCTCAATTGGATATAAAATTACCTAGAAAGGATCTCATTTCTTTTAAAGAAAAAGGCAATTTCGGCTTGTGCCGTTTCCAAGCTGTCCGACCCATGGACAGCATTCGATTCGATCCCTTTGCCAAAGTCTTTTCTTATCGTCCCTTGATCGGCTTTAACAGGATCGGTAGCCCCCATGATTTGACGGTTTTTTTGCACAGCCCCCTTCCCTTCCAATACCATCACGAGGATAGGACCCGAAATCATAAAAGAGATGAGCTCTTTAAAAAAAGGCCTTTCCTTGTGGACGGAATAGAAGGCTTCAGCTTGCGCTTTGGTCAAGTGGAGCATTTTGGCAGCTACGATTTTCAGCCCTTCTTTTTCAAAGCGAGAGACGATAGCGCCGATATGGTTACCGGTAACGGCATCCGGTTTGATAATAGATAAAGTCTGTTGCATAAGTGCAAAAGTATACTATCCTTTAAGAATAAATATCTAGAATTTATGTCTTATGGTGATTATCCCGATCTTTCTCGGGTAAAAAAAATTTTAGTGATTAAACTCCGCCATTTAGGCGATGTCCTTTTAAGTAGCGCTGTTTTTCATGCGTTGAAAACGGCTTTGCCACAATCTAGTCTAGATGTCCTTGTCTATAAGGAAGCTTATGAGATTCTAGAGGGACACCCCGCTATTCAAAAGATCCTCCTTTTTGACTCTGCTTGGAAAAATAATTGGCTGAAGGAAATTAGGTTCATCCAAAAGATACGTAAAAATTCCTATGACCTTGTCCTCAACCTAACCGAAGGGGATAGGGGAGCTATCTTATCCAAACTTTCAAGGGCAAAGATCCGGGTAGGGTTTGATTCCGGAGGGAGGGGAGTTTGGGAAAAGGAGAAATTTTATACCCACGTGGTTAAAAAATGTCATACCCTCCGTCATATGGTAGAAAGAGATCTCGACGCGATCCGCCGTATTGGCATTCACCCACTACCTGAGGATCGAAAACTTATTTTTTCTATCCCTGAGGAGGCCTATACTAATATGGATAGCCGGTTAAAAGGGCTTCCCAAAGATTTTTTTCTTATCCACCCCACATCGAGATGGCGGTTTAAATGTTGGCCCATAGCTAAAGTAAAAGAGCTCATCTTACATCTATTGAAAAGGGAAAAAGCCGTAGTTTTGGCGTCAGGAAAGGATCCGGTAGAGCTAACGATGGTCGAAGAATTAACTACAGGGATCTCCCACCCACTCTTTCTCAATCTGGCAGGAAAAACTTCGTTAAAAGAATTTGGGGCGTTGATAGAGAGGTGCTACTGCCTTATCTGCGTCGACTCGGTCTCCTTTCATATCGCCTCAGCACTCAAGCACAAAGTAGTAGCTCTTTTTGGCCCCACCTCCGATGTCACCTGGGGTCCTTGGCAAAATCCTTTAGCAAAAGTAGTCACGCAGCCCTTTTCTTGTAGACCCTGTTTTCAAGATGGATGTGGAGGGGGTAAAATAAGTGACTGCTTGCAGACGCTATCGGTCGGCAGGGTGTTAGAAGCGCTAGATATCCCCGTTTTCCTTCATAATTTAAAATTTTCGCCAAAATAGTGTTTTCTCGCTTCAGCATGGTTGAGGAGCTCTTCCGTCGTTCCCGACAGCATCACCTTCCCTTCAAAAATTAGGTAGGAGCGTTGCGCAATGGAAAAAATTTCTCTCGCATTATGGTCGGTGATAAAGACCGTAATGTTTTTTTGAGTAAGATGACAGATCAGCTCTTTCACATCTTCAATCGCAAGGGGGTCGATGCCCGCGAAAGGCTCATCTAACAAAAGCAGTGACGGTTTAGTAATAAGGGAGCGAGTGATCTCGAGCCTCCTCCTTTCGCCACCGGAGAGAGTGGCAGCCTTTTTCTTTCTTAAGTGGGCAAGGCCAAGCTCTATCAGGTATTTTTCTAGCTCTTCTTTCTGTGTTTGTCGTGGAAGGTTCTGCGTTTGTAAGATGCAAAGAAGATTTTCTTCTACGGTCATAGAGCGAAAGACCGAAGGCTCTTGCGCAAGATAGCCGAGACCCATCTTTGCCCTTTTATGGATAGGCAAAGAAGTGACCTCTTCTCCCTTGAAAAATACTTGCCCTCGGTCGGGACGGATGAGCCCGATGGTCATATAAAAAGCGGTGGTTTTTCCGGCGCCGTTAGGACCTAAAAGCCCGACTACTTCTTTTTCAAAGAGGGAAAAAGAGAGGCCATCTACTACTTTTTTCCCTCCATAACTTTTCTCCAATTTTTTTACTTGTAATAGGGGTGTCATGGTAGGGGTACTTTAGCTGTAAGGTGGTGGGCAAAAAACGAAGGGGTTTTTTCCGAAAGATCGAAGGAAACATCGCTTGCTACGCCGGTTAGAAAACTTTTATTGTTAGTAAGGGTTGCAGGGAGGAGGTGGGAGGGTGCTTGGTAAAAAGAGACCTCCATTTTAGGGCAGAGGAAACGGTAGGAGGGAAAAAGATAGACGCCTTCTTCTGCGGTAAAATAGCGCAGCTCTTGCCAGGGATTACCGTTTGCGTCTAAGAAAAGCTTATCTTGTAAGAGACATTCGATATGAAAGAGGCGTTCCATTACTTCGGGTTCTTTAGATAGCAGGTGAAGGGTAAGCTCGGAACGTTGACTGAAGATACTAAAATGTCTTTTTTCTCCATTTTCTGAAAACCAGATATCTTTTTGTACTCCTTGTCTAAGCTGGCAGATAGGTTGGAAGATAGTCTCTTTGCGCTGCAACTTCTCGAAGTTGCTATAATCGGATGGTTTTATCTTAAACAAGGTAAAAAGGAGCAATGTCCATAGTGTAAGGACGGTAAAGAGGGCAAAAAAAGTAGTTTTCTTAAACATACCATACCGCTTCGTAGAGACGGCAGATCATTTCTAAAAACTTAGGGAGCTCTTGGAAGGGGAAAACCGTTGCCGGGTCGCTTTTCGCAGAGCCGGGATTGGGATGTGCTTCTAAGAAAAGGGCGTTACAGCCGGCTGCAATTGCCCCCTTGGCTAAGGTGGGGATAAATTCCCTTTCCCCTCCGGAAGAAGGGCCGACCCCTCCCGGCAGTTGTACCGAATGGGAGGCATCGAAACAGACGGGGTAGCCATGCTGTTTCATGATAGGGATAGCTCTTAAGTCGGTTATGAGGTTGTTATATCCAAAACAAGTCCCACGATCCGTGAGGAGGATTTGTTCATTGCCTGTGGATTCAATTTTTTCGACTACATTTTTCATATCCCAGGGAGAGACAAACTGTCCTTTTTTTATGTTGATAGGGCGCTTGGCGGAGGCAGCTGCTACGACGAGGTCGGTTTGTCTGCATAAAAAAGCAGGGATTTGTAGAATATCTATGGTAGCTGCGGCAGCTAGGGCCTCTTGCGGAGAGTGGACATCGGTAAGGACGGGGAGTCCTACCTCTTGCCGCACCCGAGAGAGGATGTGGAGGCCGAGCTCAAGCCCCGGTCCTCTAAAAGAGTGGATAGACGAACGGTTGGCTTTATCGTAACTCGCTTTAAAGATCAGATTGACGGGGAAAGGGCGAAAAATTTTTTTTAACTCCTCTGCCCAAAAAAGGGTTTCCTCTTCGCCTTCGATGATGCAAGGGCCGCAGATGACGGTTAAAGGCTCTCCTTCTCCAATAGAAAAATTGGAGAGGGTCATTTTTTTCATAATTCGTCTTGTAAACATCGGATTTTTTCCCTTTCTTTTTTGGGAAAAGAAAGCAAATGCTCTTTAATGGGAAAGGATACGATTTTTTCAGTATTTGGATCCATGAGTGGGACCACCTCTACAAGGTCGTATAGGGGAATGAGGACAAAAAGTCTTTTTTGCCATTCAGGATGTGGGAGGGTTAATCCTTCTAATTGTAGATGAGTGGTGCCAAAAATGAGAAGATCGAGATCGAGGATGCGGGGGCTTTCTTTAGGTTTTGGGTTTTTCCCTAAGTCTTTCTCGATTTTCTGCAAATGGGAAAAAAAAGAGAGGGGGTCGAGTAGGGTTTTTGCCTTACAGACAGCATTGAGAAAATTAGGCTGAGGAATGGGGCTTAAAGGGGCTGTGGTATAAAAACGGGAGACCCCTTCTAGAAATGTTTTTTCAATAAGAGAGATTCTTTGTAGAGCCTCGGCAAAGATCCTTTTGGTATCTCCGATATTGCCCCCCAAGCCGATGAATGCATCGATCATAATACCTGTTCCAAAGTATAGATTCCCGGGATTTTTCCTAATAAAAACTTGGCCGCCATGAGGGCTCCTTTGGCAAACGCATCCTTTGAATGGGCGATATGAGAAAGGGTGATGGATTCGGCGTCGCTATCAAAATGAAGGGTATGTTTACCGGTAGTATCTCCTTGCCGGATTGTTTCAATCGTTGCCTGTAGAGGAACTAGCGCTTTAGCAAGGGAAAGCGCAGTGCCGGAAGGGGCGTCTTTTTTATGGATATGGTGCTCTTCGGTAATGTTTAAAGTGAAATTTTCTAATTTAGAAAGTTCTTTACTAAAACGGTGGAAGAGGGCGATCCCAATGGAGAAATTGGGGCTATACAAAATGGGGATTTCTTTACCGGCTTTTTCTATCGCCTGATAGGTGGTAGGCGTTAGGCCGGTTACTCCGATGACTATCGGTTTTTTTCGGCTCTTTGCTATTTGGATATGCTCTTCTACGGCGTTTGCCACAGAGAAATCGAGGAAAACATCTGCTTGATCGATAGGGAAGACTTCAGAGACAAGCTTCGAAACGGCCCTCCCCATTTTTCCTGAAAGGCCAAAGATTGCAATGCGCATATCATCAGTATAGAATGAAAATAGGAAAGGCGCAATACTATACTCTTTAAAGGATTGATAGCTCAGCCGGATAGAGCACCCGCCTTCTAAGCGGGCGGTCGCAGGTTCAAGTCCTGCTCAATCCATTGAGGTAACGACTTGCTATTAGGCGAATACAACATATCACGAAAAGTCTTTAAGCTAGAAAAAGCTTTTGCCCGTTTTTCAAAAAAAGAGTTTAAAAAATTGAGGGACAGGCAAAAAAGCGATCAGGTGAGCCGGGTCCTTTTGGAGCTTATTTTAAAAGAAAAAGATCCGTGCTTTCTCCTCTATCCGGTCTTGGAATTTATCCGAAAGGTCGACGATGAGGGGATTGTAAGCCACTATTCCTTTGCCATTTTTGAGCTGTGGCTCAACCAATTTTCCGGCCTCTCTTCAGAGGAAAATCTCTATATACGTGGTAAGATAGCCGGCAAATGGATCCCTCGGGAAGAGTACCAGGTCCTTTTCCCAATCGGCATGGGGAAAATGTATGAGGGGAGCCATTTCGTCACTGCCCACACATCTCCGGATCTCGATACTACCATTGCCTCTTTTTGGGGATGGCTCGATGCTTTTGCCGCTAGAGTAGGGACGGGGCTTCATATTTGGAATGTCCCCGGAGGGATGCCCGACTCACAGATAGAAATCGATATGATCTTTACCGGGATATTTGGACCGGGGGTAGCTAGCCATCTGGTGAGGAAAAAGACCCTCCTTTCCCTTAGCAGTAACGACTTAGTGACACAAAAAAATATGATGAAAAAAAAGGTCACTGAGGCGATCACCCATATCCATCATGAGCGGGATAAAAATGCGGTGGTCATCACTGGAGAAGATGGCTCTTATGTGGGCGATTTTCGCAGCGCCGATTTTGAGGGGGTGAGGCAGGTGATCTCCCTTTTTACTAATTGCCTGAGATGGTTTGAAAATCATTTGCATGTCCATCTGATCACTTTATTTGCAAAGCCAACTCTTACTATTGATGAGTTGACTTCCTGGGCTAACGATATTTTCTGTCTAGAGATTGGCGAGTGTGAGCCTGCCCTTGAATATAGTTCGAAAGATCTGGGCTATCTATCGGCTTTTGTTGTCAAGGTTTTAGCCGCTTCCAAAGGGTTGCAGACGACCTTCCAGGAGCTTGCAGAAGCTCTTGGCGAGTTAGACATATCCAGTTTTCGAGATCTTGCTACTGCGATCAAAGAGGCTCATTTCTTTGACAAAAAGGGGAGGTTGATTGAAAACCGTCCCCGCATTTTTTTGCAGTTAAAAACTTTGATCCAGCAGCTGCATGAAGCGGTAGGACAAGTCCGTAGCTATTTGGAGAGGTTGGATGTAGCGATGAATATAAAAAGTCATGTCCTTGGCTATGCTTCCAAATTTGTGACGGTGAGAGCCGATGTCGAAGAGATTAAGGCTAAAATGGAGTCTCGCAACTATCTGACAGTAACCTATCTTGATAAAGGAGAATATTTTCCTTTAGGAGTTATCCATGCCTTCGATCTTCATAAAAATACATTGGGGACCGTATCCCTTCGCGATTTTTGTAATCGAGAAGAGGTGGGAATCCCTCCTTATCTGGAGGTAATTAGCGTAGTTGACCACCATAAGTCTTCTTTACATACCTTATCCCCCCCTCTTGCGATTATCGCTGATGCCCAGTCGAGTAATGTCCTCCTTGCCGAACTAGCTCTTAGGTTGAACCAACGCTTTAGCACTTATGGGATGTCTTTGGACGAGGTGAATAAAAAGATTGCGCAAACACCGAAGGATAACTATACCCAAATTCACCTTCTCTACTTTAAAAATTTACTGGAGCAGAAAAAAGACTTTTTTATCCACCCTGAAAGAGAATTTGCCGAATATCTCCATTTTCTCTATGGAATTTTGGATGATACCGACCTACTTTCTAAAGTATCGAATAGAGATGTCGAATGTGTCGCCCATCTTCTCAATAAGATGAAATCGATTATAGAGAGAAAGCCCGTAGAGATTTTATCATTTGCAGCACTGACTCAAGATGAAAAATTTGCCAAAAATGTCGCTAGGATGATTCTGCAAAATGAAGATATGTACTCCCTTTATAAAAAGGTCTACCTTTACCGAGAAAAAGAGGCTCAAAAGAATATCCTTTTAGCCGGCAAAGGAAAAGCGAGCACTTTTTTCCTCGATACTAAAGAACAAAATGGGTGTTGCAGAGTGGGGCAGACCAAGGTCTTTGCTGTCAACTATTCTACGTTTTCTAAACACCGAAAAACTATCCTTTCTCATTGGATACACACTATAGAAGAGTTTTATAAAGACCGCCCACAATATGACCTATATTTACACATGATAAGTACAGTGAAGTCGGCTACTGAAGTTTATAAGGGGATCCATCAAAAATATTCTCATAAAGACGAGCTATGGATTTGGATCCCTTCTACGGAGATTGCTATCGAACACCTCAAACATTTTTTAATCGCTTTTCAAGAGTGTCCGCAAATGAAACAAAACGAGCTATCTTTAGAGTTTTTGGGATCGAATGCTGCTATGTTCCAGCAGGTATTTTCTGAGAGTTTCTTAGAGATAAAGCGTACAGGTATTTCCATGGGGGTCCCGGTAGCGATTCTCTATTACCAGGCAGGCAGTCTCAATTCTAGAAAAGCTATGGTCTCTCCTTATCTTCCTTTGCAAGACAATTAAAAAATATCTTTACTAAAAACAGGTAAAGTTGATTAAATCTTTTCCAATTAAAAGCTATGCGATATTTTCTCTTTTTTTTACTCTCTTTTATGCTCTTTGCCGAGCCGGAGGATTTTTATTATCACCATATTCAAGAGATTAATTCCAAATTTTCAGAGGTAGTGTTAGAGGATGGATCGGTGTGGAAGATTCATCCTCATTACCGATGTCTTGTGAAAGATTGGAAAGTGGGAGATATTCTTTGTATTTCTCCGAATCATTGTTGTGAGACACCTCCTTTTGACTTCACTAACCTTCGCCTTAAAAATTATGCCGCCATTTCTCTCCTATCTCCCCCTGGCAAAAACAATGTGTATACCTGTTATTTGGCCTACTCTGATCCTGAAAAAGGGAAATTAGCTATTTGGACGCAAGGGGCTTTGTATCTTTATGTAGTTGATAAAAAGGATCAAGAGATCCTGCAGAAATGGACGGTGGGAGATCCCATGATTATCGGTACAAATGAATGGCTATTTTCTACCCTTTTTTCTACGTGTCACACTATTCTTATAAATCCTAAGTTTAACCATTTTATACGAGTACAATTGGAGTAATTTATGGCAGCAACAGCAGCAGCACCTGTAACACCACAACGTGAAGTCGTCCCTATCACTGCAAGTATTGAATTGACCCTTACGGCAAGGGTAGCTTTATTAGCTTTATCCGTTTTTTCCCTTATTATTGTTCAAGCTCCTTGGAACCTTATCCTATTTATACCGTTGTTTTGGCAATCTTTAAATGTGAGTGCAACCGCCCCCTTTAACCTTACTATTAATGGATTAGATAAGTGCATACAAGTATCTAAAGGAAGGAGTAGGGGAGATAGCGAAAATGGTAGTGGTAGTGCTAGTGATATGGACGAAGATCCATTATCTGCTAGCCTTGCTGAGGCTGCTGGTAGTAGTTTGAGACAGACATTGGAGTCTTGGCATATAGTACGAAAAAGGGACCTACCACCTGGATCCTATAGTAAATAAAAAATAGTTGTCATAGTAAAGGTGGTTCCATTCGAAATCGTAGTTTATGGTAACTCTGAATCCTTCGTTTTTGGAGAGGAAGAGAAGGTTGGCGCCGATGAGCCAAATACTCTTTGTTGCTCCTACAGTGGTGAGGGTGGTAGAAGGTCCGGGTACATAGAGTGGTACAAAATTAAGTGAGCGTTTACGGTCCATAAACTCCCATTGCCAGCCTGCGTCCCATTCTGCTCGAAACTTCCAATTGGCATAATCGGCGGAATAATTGCAGAGGAGTTCCAGGGTAGATCGCAACGATTTGGCCCTTTGGTCTTTTACGGAAAGGTCATAGCCTCCGGCACCCGATTCGTGATAACTATCTAGATGCAGATAGATATATTGTAAAGAAGCTAGTGGCATGAACTGAAAGCAGCTGGGCCACCAGGTTTGATGTTGACCTGAAAAGGTGTAGGCAAAATCGAGAAAGGCTTCAAGGAGCCCTCCATCGGGAGATCCTTTTGCTATAAGGCTCCCTTTTGGAGTACCGGTATTTCTATAAATAGAGTTTCCCGAATAGGCCCCACCTAAGGTGGCGTCGATTGAAAAGGCGTTAGGGGCCCAAGTGCCATAGAGGCTTGTCAGCACTTCATTGATGGTAGTTGTTCCCCAGTTGGATTGGACGTTTGTAGAAAATCTATCGTAGTTGACTAAAGCGCCGAAAGCTCCTTGGGAAAATAGGCGGTCATAGCCTGCTATAAGCCCTGCCGACCAGTAACCGAATCCCTCCTGCGATCCGCTTGAGTTTACATTGCCAAAAGCGGCTGTGGGACCGATGTATACCCGGTTCGGCTTTCTTTTCATTTCCGAATTTTTTATTCTGCATTTTCCGACTTCTTCTGTAGTCTCTGCTTCACAAGTAAGCTGACTAATAGGAGGAGGTAGAATTTCTTTATTTTGATAAGACATATTGGAGCGCAAATGGAAAATTTCTTTGAGGAGGAAGAGGTTTGTCCTATTTACTGAGAAGAAGATGGGTTCTACTATGGAGGATACGTAAGAAGAAATGGTGGGGCTAAAGCTAAGATTTACAGCATTTGCCGAATAGGTCACATGAGGGATAAGATCTATTGGACCACTTAGCTGTATCCTATCAAACCTCCCTTGTATTCCGGAAGGAGCAGTAATAATGGGGACCTCTTTTCCCGGATCGATGACCGTTTGCTCATTTCCTTTAATTGTGAGGACACCCCCTAGTTTTACCTCGGTTTTTCCATTTTTTGCCTCTAATTCGATCTTGCTATACGAATCGGCGTTGTTGAAAAGGATTTGCAGCTCTCCTTTGGGTCCTTGTACATAGACAACATTCTCTTTTTCATCAGAAACAATTCGGAAGGTGTTGGGAGAAAATTTTCCATCTTCATGAACCACTCCCGGAATCAAAATACCGTGGTTACGAACTACCTTGGTGGAATATCCCGGCAGTTCAGGTAGCTCCCTACCGGATTTTAACATTCCCTGTTGTGTTCGGAGTTTTTGCAGGTACTGCTGATAGTAATGCAGAGCATCTCCCTGGATATCCAGGGTTAGTTTTTCGAAAAATGAGAGGGAGTCTTTAGCGACTAAAGACCCACTTATAAAAAGGATAAAAAAAAGATATCGCATCTTTTTTAGATATACTTATCTTATCAATATCCTTCAACTTTCATCTGACTCATTTTCTAAAAAAAGGGGCATATTCCACGTGGACCGAGCTATTTTTAAGTTCATGTAGGGGGGATATATCGATCCTGTAGCCTTGCCGGAATTTATTGAGGAGAGTCTCTTTGCTATAAAGGTTCATGTGAGGATTTTGCGATGGGTGGACGATATTTAACGGGATATTTACTACTTTGGAAGAGGTATAGCAGATACCTATTCTCTCTCTTTTAGAGATGGTGGGGTAGGGATATTGAGACCAGTTCCATTCGAGTTCATTAGGGTTCTGAAAGGAAATCCTCTTCCATACTTTTTCCAAGTCTTTTTTTCGGTAGAGGTTCATGTCGATGCTATCTGCCGCCATCCAATCCCCTCTAGCTGCATCCGGTTGCCAAAGGAGGGTATTTTCTTGTAACTGTAAACAGAAAGGGGCTTCTGCGGAAAATCCTCCCATGTAGCAATAGTTGATATTTTTTCCTAAACGAAGAGAAAAAAGGTAGCTTCCTGTTTGTTCTAGAGCGTTTAAACAAGCGGAGATATCTATAGAATCTTTTATGATGATGTCATCTACCGAAAAAGCGATATAAGGAGACAGACTTCTTTTAAAGAGGATATCTAAGGTGAGCTTTTGGAAATCGTTTGCTCCCTGTTTTATGAAATGGATATTGGGAAAAGTTTCTTGTACCTCTTCATAGCATTTTTCAAATGTTTCCGAAGAGGTTCTATAAAGGACGAAGATCTTATTAAATCCGGTAACATATTTTTGCAAAGACTCTAAATGTGCCCATAGCTGCATCGGCCTGTCGTAGGAAAAAATAAGGAGATCTGCGTAAACGGAAGAGGTATCGGGAGTATCCAAAGATGGTAAAGGGGGGTAGGGAGAGGTAGTCCGGATCTTTTTCTCACATTTTCTTTTGGCTTTATGGCAATTTCTATAGATATTTTGACATTTAGTGGGGATGGAGAGATAGCCTATATGCCCCTCTGCCATCTCTATCATAGGGAAAAGGTAGGCGATATCCAAATTATCATCGATACATTTTCCCCGAAAGAATAAATCTTTTGCTTTTATTTTTTTGAAAAGGGCGGCATAGAAGGTTTTGCAAGGGAGAAGACCTAAAGATTTTCTCCTTAAAAAGCTGGAAAAAAATCCTTGAGTCCTTTGAGGCCTATCCGTATAGGTCATCCAAATTGTTCCATTATTATACAAATCGTTTAGCGAGGCTAGGCTATCTTTGGAAGATAGCCGGGTGTTAGGTCGCAGGTAGATGATAATATCTGAGTCTTTACACCGATGTACTTGTTCATAAAGATTTTCCAAAGCCCCCCTTTTTTTTTCATTTCTTATAAGGAGGAGTTTGTCGCTCGAATAAGCGGAAGCTTTTGCATAGGTATTGTCGGTAGAGCCGTCATCGATCAAGAGGATGTGATAGTGGGGATAGGTTTGACTAAAGATAGAGTCTAACAGCTTTTCTACATTATTTGCCGTATTATGAGAGGGGATAATGAAGACAAAGTGGTTCGCGGCTGCCTTGATAAGGGCAAATAGAAAAACAGTCAGTAAGAAATTATTTTTGATCTTCAATGATTTCTAAGTTGACACGAAGTCCGTTTCGGCTCGCTACAGACATGAGGAGGGTTCGGATTGCGTTAATCGTTTTCCCCCTTTTTCCGATGATTTTGCCGATATCGGTCTTTTCTACGGCTAGCTCAATGATTAAAGTATGAGTGCTGCCAATTTCATTGATCTGAACTTTTTCCGGGTGATCTACGAGGTTTTTTACGATATATTCAACAAATTCTTTCATGACTTAAGTCTCGGTTTTATCTGACTATCTTAAAAAAAGTGGCTTATAAAAGCTAGAGTAATTTTTTCATCTCTTCAGGGATGGGGGCGAAAATATCCATTGGTATTGAAGTGATTGGATGGACAAACTTGGTACAGTGGGCATGGAGCATCATCCTCCCTTTATTGGGGGTACCGTAGATCGGGTCGCCTAAAATAGGGGTCCCTAGTTGTTTGAGATGGACCCTAATCTGGTGGGTTCTGCCTGTGATAGGTCTGGCAAGGACTAGACTAAGACCATTTTTGTAGGCGAGTAGTTGGAAATGTGTTTCGGCCGGCCTCCCCCCTTCTACTACCGCCATCTCTTTTCTTTTTTTGGGGTGCCGACCAATGGGGAGGGTTATGGAGCCATTAGGGGGTTTTCCTATACAGATGGCCAGGTAGTCTTTTCGGATTTTTTTGTGGTAAAAAAAAGAGAGGAGCTTCATTTGGCATTTTTCGGTTTTGGCAGCAAGTAAAACCCCTGAGGTGTCTTTATCTAACCTATGGACAATGCCGGGTCTTACCGTGTATTTCCCGGGTAACTTGTTCTGACAGTAGCCCAAAAGGGCGTTTACTAAGGTCTTCGAATAATGCCCGGGAGCAGGATGGACGACCATGCCGGCAGGCTTGTTGATGGCTAGTAGATGGTAATCTTCATAAAGGATATCCAGCGGAATATCTTCAGCTTCAACCGTTATCTCAGGGGTAAGGAGAAATTGAATCTCTACCTCATCTCCCTCAGCTATTTGCATCCTTTTTTTGACCCTATTGCCATTGATCAGTACCAACCCCTTTTCAATAAGGATCTGAAAATAGGTACGAGACTTTTCGGTAAATCGATTTGTTAAAAAGGTATCAATCCGTTGGCCGGCGTCTTCTTGGGTAGCTATAATTGAATCTGGCTCCATATGGAGCCTATTTTAACCCCTATTTTGAATTTCTGCCAGCCACTTTTTAGCCCTGGCACTCCGCTCTTTTTCCGAGCGGGCTATTTCATCACTGACCTTGCCCCATTCTTTGGTCCAGTTTTAACTAGAAGTTCCCGTGAGTTTTTCTTCATATCTAGCCATTTCACTAGGCGTTTTTCCGCCCAGTGAGCTATGAGGACGTTCTTCATTGTACTCTATTCTCCACTCTTCAACTAGCCTTTTTGCTTCTTTTAAGCTTGTAAACCAATGTTCATTTAAGCACTCATCACGCAATTTTCCATTAAAGCTTTCGATATATCCATTCTGGTAAGGTTTTCCAGGTTGGATGTAATCCCATTGTATCACTTTTTCATGACACCATTTTAAAATTGCTGTGCTAGTAAATTCTGTACCGTT
>DAHXLK010000056.1 GCA_027366035.1 Chlamydiota bacterium | reverse complement strand
AAGGGACAAATAATTCTTTCAAATCATCTTCACTAAGGCTGTGGGGAATGTTTCCTACAAAAAGTTTCATAACTATATTTTCTCCTAAAAGTGCTTTAGCATACAATCTAATCGGCCTTCAAAAATCCTTTTTAACGGGAGCTGCTGCTTCTTTTTTTTATTGCTTGCGAGAAATGGGAAGTTTTAGTAACATCCTGGATGTTTAAACCAATTAATGAGTGCACGTGCTCATTTCTTTCGTTAGCTATTCTTCTTGTGATTAAGATCCCATGTTTTGAGTAGGCCGATTAGATTGTATGCTAAAGCACTTTTAGGAGAAAATATAGTTATGAAACTTTTTGTAGGAAACATTCCCCACAGCCTTAGTGAAGATGATTTGAAAGAATTATTTGTCCCTTTTGGCTCTGTTGTCAGTGTAAAAATCATCATGGATCATGCCACAGGAAGATCTAGAGGATTTGCCTTTGTAGAGATGAGCTCTAATGATGAAGGGAAAAAAGCTATGGACGGCCTCAACGGCAAGGAAGTTCTTTCTAGAGCTATCGTTGTGACTGAAGCCCGCCCACAAGTAAAACGTGAAGCAGGAGTAGGTGGCTACCGTGATCGTGGCGACCGTGGTCCTAGAAGAGACCATCACGAAAGAAAATATTAATTTTCTTTATATGGATGAGAGGGGGATTGATCTTCCTCTCATTTTTTTTACAATAGATGTAGGATAGCTAGTAGGAAAAATCCGATGTTTTCGATAATACTCAGCGTATACACGGAGATCTGAAGTCCGGGAGAAGCAACACTAGGTGTCCCTTCTTTTCGTCTCATCGCTTGTAACACACCAACTGCCCCTAATCCCATCCAACCGATAGTAATAATATCGATGAAGACGGGAACCCATTGACTCAAAAACAACATCCCTAGGATACACTCTAACAAAGGATAGATTTGAGCATATTGCTTAAAATAACGAGTTGGAAGGTCGTACTGTTCAAATCCCCTTACAAAGGTAGGTAGATCAAAATATTTGAAACTTCCCAACTGAATAAATAAAAGGCCCATGAAAGTCCCCATCCATCCTTTCCAATTGTATATCTTGCCCCCTTCCAAGATAAGGGAGGCTAGACAAGCGCCAATTACGACAATGACAATGGGGAGAAAGTCTTTAAATCCTTTTCCGGATCTCTCATTCATAGATACTTTTCTTCCTATTTCGATACATAATCGAAAAGATTATGAAATGCAAATGTTTTTTAATCAGAGTTTTCTGAACTGAGACTATTTCGATCTTTCCTTTGTTGTTAAATTTTGAAAAAAAGGCTGTTGACATCCTCCATATGATCTAATTCAGGGGGTCCTTAATATTTTCGTAAAATTTTTACTATACGGAAGAGGGCCAAATTCGTAATGATTAAAAGGATAATAAGTCCTGAAATAAGGGAGAAAGCAAGTAGGATAAATAAAATAATGAGATAGGGGTGCTTTAAAAAGGTGGTCGCTGTTTCAATTTCCCGGGTATTTGCTTCAATCGATTGTGTACTAAGCCTTACTGCCTCGGTATTAGAAACAATAGAAGCCCTTACTCCACAGCTTGTACCAAGAAGAAGGAATATTATGATAGATATCCTCATAATCGGCATAAAAGAAGATAAGGATAATTTTCGTCAACTTGCAAGAAAGTATACTATTTTGCAAACAATCTCAGTTTCTAAAGACTTTTCAAAAAAAACAGTTTTCTTGTGAGGAAAATTTAAATATTATAAAATAGATTCATTATGATTACTTCTCCATTTTCACAAATTGCTTTTGAAAGTATCTATAATTTAAATTTTATAAATCCTTCTACCAAAAAACTTCGCCCTCCGCAAGAAACCTCCATCTTAGATAGACCTATAGAACTCCTAGATTATGAGCAAGAAAAAGAGGCCGGCCTCACAATGAAGGTATTACAAGTAACAGCTAACATAATTGGTGATATAGCGATACTTACTTTAGCCGCTCCCACAGGGGTTTTATATCATTCAGGATGTGTGGTTGGGTATACGGCCGCTTCGTTATTCGGCTACCGAATAACAAATATTACGCCACATCTTAAAGCTCTTTCTTTCGACCTAATGAAAGCTCTATCAGGGGTTCTATTATTGCAATTACCAATTGTTTTTCTTCCTAATAGTAAGATAGCGCCCGCTATTCAGGGCGGAGCGAGCTTCTTCTTCCTCGATCAGGTTCTCACCTCCTGTTTCTTTATTATTATAAACAATCCAAAAGCTTTTCTACTAAGATCAGCGTATTTTTTCCGTGAACCTGATAAAAGAGGGGTATTTTATCTCTCCTCACTACTCAGGAAAGATTTTGGTATAGTAGAAAATTTTTCCGACCCCTCAGAAATTCAAGCCCGCCTACAAAATGCATGGGAAAATCTTGGGAGAACTTGTATAAGTTATGTTGCACAGATAACCATTCTTTGTAGTAACAATACACTATATTTTAATTCGGAAAATGAAAGGGAAGATAATTTGAATAGTTTTTCTAATCAAGTAAAGAGAATTTTAGACAATTTACCTAATAATGAAAATAAAATAACATTGCAAACACTGTTAAATAAATACACTAAGTCCATAGAAACTACCTTTGCACTAGGAAAACTCTATAATGAATATTTGTTACAAATAGATCCTAACTTAAGCTTTAACGAAATACTTGAAAATAACATCTTAAAGAATAACTATATATCCTTTTTCCCTTTCGATGAACCAGAAATACAAACAATTCTTAACAACAACCTGATGCCTTGGATTCTCTTCAGAAACGATATATTGCTCAATACATATAATCCTTCTAACAAGGATCTACACAACATCTTAACAAAGATACGACGATCTGATTCTCCTGAAGTTCTATTTGATAACCCATCTTCAAAAGAGGAGTTAAATCGCCGTTATCGCCAACTTGCTCTAATAACACATCCCGATAAACACGCTACTACTAATGACCATGATCTTGCCACAAAGTTATTCCAATGCGTGCAAAAAGCTCATGACATGTGTCGTAATCTATTCATACCTCACTAACTGTTGATAGTGGGAAGGGGGATAGAAGTGATCCGTCTGAAATCACCTATAACCATCTGTGAAATATGGATATTTTCCTTCAAATAGTCGTTTAAAAACTCCTCGGCCCAGGAACGGAGCTCTGCATATACCGACCCTTCACTTGCCGACAGATTTTTTAGCTTAACATTTAATTCCTTCAATAAATGAATCCCATCTTGTATCGGCTCAATATTTTTCTCATAAGTGGTCCGTATGAATTTTTGCAACGCCTCCACCGTAGTTTTAGAGTGTGAGCTTTCTCTGATAAGTAGATGGTTTTCCCCCTCTTTATCCTTCTTGATCTTGTCGTATCTATGACCAGCCATTTTGTATTCTTCCGCTAAAAGATGTGCTGTTTCTTTGCAAAGCTCTGAGGTAGAAGGATCTTCAGGATGAATAAGCGTTCCGTCAGTATTTTTCAGCCCATATTTTTTAATCAGCCAAGTCCAATCCTCAACTCTTCCAGAAGCAGCCGCATTGCTATAATCTAAAAATACCTGTTCCGATCTTGCATACCAATAATCCCTATTTTTAATACTGGCTAGTATCTCTTGAGTATTTTTCCTTATAATCTCTTTATTTTTATCGATAATTACTCTATTCTGTTTAACTTCAGCCTCCCAACGATCGATCGACTGTTGCAATTTTTGCATATTTACTGACTCTTGCTGGAGTAACGCATTCACCTCTTCCATGAGGACAGGGATATCTTTAATAGGCTCAGAATTAAGAGGTAAGGTAACTTCCGGATCTAATCGATATATTTCAGGAATTTTGGAATCAGAGGAAAATAGCGGATTATGTAATTCAGACATAGTTACGTCTCCTCTAATATTATATTTAATAAATAGTAAATTTAAATACAAGTTAATTTGTATTCGTAAAAATGCATATCTAATTAAAAAAAACTTGAAAAGTTCACTATGCCACTTACGAACTGTGGAGTATTTCTCCCGGCAAGGGTAAACCAAAGGCCGGTGTTGATCCCAAAATATTCATTAAAATCATATTCGATAGCCGGAGCAATAGAAAACTGCTCTGAAGAAGCCCTTCCGGTAAAAGCTGTTTGTTTGCCGGAGAAGGAAAGTCTATTTTTATGCGTATATTCAAAGTCAAAAGAAAGGACAAAGTGACGAGTAAAGCTATATTCAAATCCAAAATAAAAATCGAGGTTATCCCCTCCGCTTAGTTTGCCATGTGTCCCATACCCCCCACCATAGGTATTATACCCGGTTACCGAAATGTTCGACCAAAGATCGTACTCGATGTCGATATAGGGGGCGAAATATTGCCCTCCCAAACAATAGACATCGTAAAAGGTTAGAACAAAGGTAGTTATAAATGATCCATCTCCGGTTTGATCGGTATAGAGTTTATGAGGATTTAAATTTTTATATTTTCCTGCGGGAAATGTCTCCATGATCGACAACAGTATTCCCGGAAAATAGTCCCAGGTATTTCTTTGTAGAATTTGATAGGAAAGGGCGCAGGGAAGATCTTGGAAGCCAAAACCCGAGGTTCCATCAGTTGTGGTATATTGCACGGCAGGAAAAAAAGATAAGGTAAGTCTATCGGTGATGCCATAGAAAAAATAGATAGAGGGGATCAAGGAGTAGTAATTGCGAGAAGAGATAGTATGCCAATGGGAATTATATTCCCCGATATCTGCCGTATTATAAAAATAAAAGTCGAATACATAGCTCCCTTTAGGGATGGCCTCCTCAAAAGGGGTTAGAAGAGTGCCTGTAAGCCACTGTTCTTTGTAGCCGTTACAGGGAAAGAAAAATTGCTCCGCATTTTGAGCAAAAAGGCCAACAAAAAAGTTAAGGCTACCTAGAAAAAAAAATATACGCATCTATCGCCTCTTCCTATAGGGGACTGTTTCGATCTCCCATTTAGGTTAAAATTTTATCCTTGCTTCCCCGGATTTGATCTTTTTTAAAGCGCCTATATCTTAGTAGAATATGTCACTTTCAAAGAAATCAAACCGGCTTTGCAAGGCTCAAATTTTAACAAAAAAGCGAAGATCGAAACAGTCCCCTTTGCTTCTCCAGGTTTTATTTTTTAAAGTGCCTATACCTCAATCGAGTATGTTTCTTTCTAACAAGATCAAACTAGTTTTACAAGACTCAAATTTTAAACCCAAAGCTAAAGATCAAAACAGTCTCTTACACATACCTAAAAAAATCCTAGCAAATTTCAAGGGGAAAAGGCTATATTTCCTCCCTAAAACCCTTTGAGGCCTTTATGAAAAAACGGATTATTTCTCTCTCTTTCTTTTCTCTATCTCTTTTTGCAGAGATCCTTCCGATATTGGATCTTTCCCAATCTTACCTGCAAGAAATCCTCTTAGGGAAACACCCTCAGGTCATAGTTGCTATCGAAAAAGAGACCGTATTACCCCTCAAATTTTTTACCGAAAATCATCTCATCTTAGATACAGAAGAAGATGCCCTCCTTCAAATCACCTTGAAAGAACCCCTCTATATCCGGTTCCTACAAGACGAGAAGGGACCTCTTATTAGCAATAATCTACTAGAATGGACCCCCCTATCTAAGTTCGTTGCTAATAATTATTTTAACTCCTATTTCGAAAACGGGAAAAGTCTGTTAAATAAAAAATTAAATAAAATAAAAAAAAGAATCCCTGAGCTTTATTATCGCTGCACAAAACTACAAGAAAAAATAAATAATTAATTAAAATTTTTATTATTAATATTTTTTATTATAATTGCGTTTTTTGTTGTTTTTCAATATAATAGTACTAACACAACAAATAACATAGGATGTAATTATATGTCACTTTTCTTACGAGGTAGATCCTTATTGCCGTCACTTGGACAGACTGCTAGAACTTTTGTAGATAGCGGCCGATTCTATTTCAATGGAGCTACCCAAAAGATTAAAGAGCTAACCCGGTTAGATTTCGTGATGACAGTACTTGCCTATGCAATACCGGTGCAACCTTTTACTTTTATAAATAGTTTGTATACAGGGGTTCGTGTAGTAGAGTTTTTAAGAAATGGTATACAGAAAGACAGAAAAACCCTTTTGAAGGAAGCCCAGCTCTTTTGCTCCACGAAATCAGTAGCTATTGTAACCTCACAAGTAGCCCTTTCTGTTCTTGGTTTCCCACCTCCCTTATTCATAATTATTTCTTCAACAGCCCTAGCCGCCATCTACGCTATCGGCGCAGCTACCCTAAACAGCTACCGCTCCACTTCCTTATCTTCTTCTTTCTCAACCAATGCAGAACAGATTTCTTCTCTTCCACCTTCTACTCAACAGGGTGGTGTTGATTCCATTAACAGCGACAAACTACTTCTACAACCAACTGTCGCCCAAGAAGAAGATGATGCAAAATCTCGATCCGGTGAACCAGAAACAAGAACCTCCTCTTTTTTTTCCATTTCCTCTTTGAATTCCGTTGTCGCTCCCATTGTTTCAACATTCCTCCGGATAGTGCGGCCTACTGTAACTGCCCCTTCTTAAGAAGCCTTTTAGTGGACTGTTGAAATTCTCCGCTTTGTCGTTAAAATTTGAGCCTTGCGTTAGCCGGTTTAATTTTTTTGAAAGTGACATATCCTGCTAAGGTATAGGCACTTTTAAAAAGACCAAATCCGGGGAAGCAAGGGTAAAATTTTAACCAAATGGGAGGTCGCAACAATCCCATAATAAAAAAGGGAAGCTAAACGGCTTCCCTTTTTTATTGCCGGTGACCGGGATCGAACCAGCACCCTATTGCTAGGAGCAGATTTTGAGTCTGCCGCGTCTACCATTTCGCCACACCGGCATAAGCTAAACATTTTAAAAAACCTCTACTTATTTTAGATAGCCTTTTTGCGCCCGCTCCCACGAATAAACCACTCGCTCCTTCAAATCCCGATCATAACGGACTTGCAAAGAAAGATACGGATACGGGTGTCGATTATCCCCATCCCTCCCCTCTTTCGCCGAATAGATTTTGATGAAAATCTCCTTATTGTACCAAGGAGGAATCGCCGTCCCCGTATCCCCCTTCTCATAACGTAAAAAAGTCTGATACTCCGAAAGATGTCGATATCGAGGATATTTTTGATAAAACTGGATGAGAAGTTCCACCACTTTTTCCGGCTGATCCTCCCATCCTTGAATATAAAAATCGACCTCTGCCCCAATCATATGCTTCGACGTCTTCGCATGAGGCTCAGCATAGAGATTATGGATAGGACACCTATGGCCACAGGTAATAACCACCCGACTCTTTGTCTCGATTTGTAAATAGTTAAGCAACTCTAAAAGAATAGGGTAGACCCCCTCTTTGCCACAAAATAAGGGTAACCCATGAGAAGTAGCACCGCAATCTCTCAAGTCGTCCCCCCTCCCACGACAACGAAAAAATTCTTTAGTAATTTTAGGAAACTCCAAAGAATCCTCCCACGGATATAATTCCCGCTGCTTCACAGTAGGGGTCGTAATAGGAAAATAATACTCATCCGATTTACGCCTAATGGGTTCAGCTATAGCATTTTGCCGCCTAAGACGGGCATGCTCAGTCTTCTCCAATCCTGAGCAAGATATAAGGGCCAGAAAGAGAAAGATTTGTAGTAAATGTCTTGAGCTTATAGTCATCTTCTTTTATTTCGGGAATTAAGGGATGCTATGGCTGAAGATATCACAACAGATGAATTGCATAAAGAGTTCCAATCGCTGCGGATGGAATTGGAAAAAAACCAAAGAAAGCTACTGACCCTCTCTCAGTATCTTACTAGCATTTTAAAACACATCCACGAAGGGATTCTCTACCTTGCCAATGACGGGGCCATCTTATCGATAAATGATGCGGCAATACACATCCTTCATGTAGATCCTAAAGAACTACTATATAAGCGATTCTGGAACCACTTCCGTGACGATTTCTTTGGTTTCTCCCTAAAAGATGCCCTCTATTTCGGCCTTTCACAGCCGGTCAGCTTTATCACCTTAAACCACAAGGAAAAAAAAGAAATTGAAGTGACCACAACTTATATCCAAGAAGGTCAGGGTCCTTATCAAGGTATCTTACTTGTCTTAAGAGAAATAACGGAAATACAAAGGGTGCAGCTCCTCCTTTTAAGACGTGACCGGATGAAAGAACTTGGAGAAATGGTGGCTACCGTCGCTCACGAGATCAAAAATCCATTAGGAGGGATGCGGGGATATGCGACGTTGCTACAAAGGGAGTTAGAACATCATCCGGAACTTCACGAAATGGCAGGCTATATCATCGAAGGGACTAAGATATTAGATCGTCTAGTTAATAGAGTTCTCCATTATGCAAGACCTATCCAGATACAACCGGTCTCATCGGACCTTGTGGCTATCGTCCGAAATGTGGTGAAATTTATGAAAGTCGACCCTAGCTTTCCTCCTAACATCTCTATTAAGACCCATATTCCCGAAGAACCGTTGCTGGCTGCTGTTGACGTAGAAGCTTTGCAATCAGCCCTCATCAACTTGTTTATCAATGCACTTCAGGCAATGCCGAATGGGGGTACGATCACCGTCTCTCTCATCAAGCAGGATAAAGATGGGGTGATCACCCTATCTGATACCGGAGTCGGTATTGAAGAAAAAGATCTACCCCGCCTCTTCACCCCATTTTTTACGACAAAAAATAAAGGAAACGGGCTGGGACTTGCCGAGACCTTTAAGATCATACAGGCACATCATGGAAAGATCGATGTGAGATCCTTAGTAGGGAGAGGAACAACTTTTACCATAACCCTTCCACTAAAGAGGTAACCCATGACTATTGATAAAATACTGATTGTAGACGACGACCCTTTGATGAGAAAATTTTTGCGAGATTTTCTTCAAACAAAACACTATACCCTCTTCGTAGCCGAAAATGGCGAAGTGGCATCAGAGATCCTACAACAAGAAAACTTTGAACTTATCCTCACCGATTTAAAAATGCCTAAAAAAGATGGCCTCTACGTACTTTCTCAGGCCAAAGGGACTCCGGTCATCATCATGACCGCTTATGGAACCATCGAAAGTGCCGTAGATGCTATCAAAATGGGGGCCTTTCATTACCTGATCAAACCCTTCTCTTTGGAAGCCTTAGAAGCTCTACTGCAAAGGGCGGAGGACCACCTCCGGCAACAACTGGAAAATCGCTACCTTCGAGAAGAAAAGGAAAATAATATCCTTTTGCAAAGCCCCCCAATGCAGAAGATATGGAAAGACCTTGGCAAGATCGCTAAAAGCTCGGCCAATGTCTTCATCAGCGGGGAGTCAGGGACTGGAAAAGAGGTTTTAGCTCAAGCAATACATCTTCAGTCTTTTAGATCTAGCCACCCTTTAGTTACTGTCAACTGTGCCGCTGTTGCAGAGACATTAGTAGAGTCAGAATTTTTTGGGCATGAGAAAGGGGCCTTTACTGGGGCACAAGGGAAAAGGATCGGCAAATTTGAACTTGCCCACAAAGGGAGTCTCCTTTTAGATGAGGTGACCGAAATCCCCTTGCAGCTACAGGCTAAACTCTTAAGGGTGATACAGGAACAAGAACTGGAAAGGGTGGGTTCTGAAAAATCGATACAAATCGACGTGAGGATCATCGCCACTTCTAACCGAAACATGCAAGAGGCTATTGAAAATAAAGTTTTCCGAGAGGACCTCTACTATCGACTCAACGTAATGCCGTTACATATCCCTCCTCTTCGTGAAAGGAGGGAAGATATCGTGCCCCTTACCCATTATTTTTTAAAAAAATTTTGTGGGGAGAACCATAAACCTTTGAAAACACTCTCTATAAATGTACAAAATCAACTGATACAATATTCTTGGCCCGGCAATGTAAGGGAGCTCGCTAACGTTATCGAAAGGATGGTGGTTTTGGATGCCGACCCCCTCCTTTTAGAAAATAAAGGAGCTTTGCACACAAGCTTGCAAGAAGTCGAAAAAAGACATATCTTAAAAACACTTCAAAACTATAACAACAACAAGACACATGCAGCAAAAGCCCTAGGAATTAGCCTACGAACTTTGAGAAATAAACTACATCAATATCAATGAAAAAACTCCTCCTTATTGTTCTCCTCCCTTGTTCCTTTCTTTTCGCTAGGCATAAAGCAACTATTGTAGAAGCCCCTTGGCTGACAGGACCTTTAATCGTCCCTACTTCTAGAGTAACTCCTTGGGGACAGGTCAACATCGAACCCTTTTTGTATGAATATATCACCACCGGCAACTACGATAGCCATTGGCATGCACAGCCCCTACCCAACTATTATAGTTTTAGCCCAACCTTCTTTGCCGTGGTCGGCCTCACCTCGTTTATGGACTTTCAATTTTTAATACCTTGCTACTACAACTCTACCGAAGGGGTCAATGATTTCCAATTTGGAGATGTCACCATCGGTGTCGATTTTCAGCTTTTAAATATCGATGCCGTTAGATTTCTCCCCGGTATCAAGCTTGGCTTCAACCAGACCTTTCCCTCGGGAAAATATAACGACTTAGACCCTTTGAAACTGCAGACCGATGAAGGGGGCTATGGATCTTATATTACCAACATAAACCTAGGGCTTTATAAACTCCTTTCTTTTGGCGGTGATTTTTTCATGACCATTATCGCCAACATCACTGCCTTGCGCTATAGTCATATCCCTATAAAGGGTTTTAGCAGCTGGGGCGGAGGCTATGGAGCGAATGCAATAGTAAAACCCGGAATGGTCTATCAAGCCATCTTAAGCTTTGAAGCGAGCGTTTCCAGACACTGGGCCTTTGCTATAGACAATGTCTATCAATATGCCGGCAAGACAACCTTTTCAGGATATGAGGGAATACCCTCTTCTATCTCAGCAAAAAATCCGGGATTTACCTTTGGGGGGCAGCCCGTCAATAGCTTTAGCCTTGCCAGCCCTTCTTCCCAACAATTTAGCATCGCCCCTGCTATCGAATATAACTTTAGCGTCCACTGTGGCATAATCGCAGGCTGCTGGTTTACTGTAGCAGGAAAAAATACCTCTGTCTTCGTCACCCCTATCGTTGCCGTCGATATTTTCTTTTAAAGAACTGTTGAAATCTCCCATTTGGTTAACATTTTATCCTTGCTTTTGAGAATGAATATTTTCATTCGCAAAGGGTATAATAGATTTAACAGCTATTTCTTACAAAGGTATAAGCTGCGTCTCTAGCTTTTATGAATCTGGCTGCATGTTTTGTGCAAGCAGAAATAAAGCCTTGAGCTTCGTCATCAACCGCCTTACCTGTGTGTAATTCCCATGCTCTACTACAATAAGACTGTATGTCATTAGATCCAAAGTAAAGCAAAGCTATATTTCCCGTTGTCTTTACCAGCTTTTTCGGATAGGGATGCACAGGGTGTAGAGCATCTTCGACGCAATACTTGATAAAATACTTAAAAACGCTCGGCATAGCCTGAGGGGGCAAATCCGTGTAGAATCCCCAAACATGGTTACAGTGATCAGCGGCTGAATTAACATACGGCATAAAGACTCAATCTTATTTTTGATCCCGTCATCGGATTGGTTGGCAAATATTACAACTCTTCTTATTCCTCGAAAGAGGTTTTCATTGTACCTCGCACGACCATTTTTATCGACCGTTTTCGCATTGACCTTGCCCCATTCTTTGGTCCGGTTTTAACTAGAAGTTCCTGTTAGTTTTTCTTCATATCTAGCCATTTCACTAGGCGTTTTTCCTCCCAGTGAGCTATGAGGACGTTCTTCATTGTACTCTATTCTCCACTCTTCAACTAGCCTTTTTGCTTCTTTTAAGCTTGTAAACCAATGTTCATGTAAGCACTCATCACGCAATTTTCCATTAAAGCTTTCGATATATCCATTCTGGTAAGGTTTTCCAGGTTGGATGTAATCCCATTGTATCACTTTTTCATGACACCATTTTAAAATTGCTGTGCTAGTAAATTCTGTACCGTT
>DAHXLK010000017.1 GCA_027366035.1 Chlamydiota bacterium | reverse complement strand
TTGTAGTTAAAATTTGAGCCTTGCAAAGCCGGTTTGATTTTTTTGAAAGTGACATATCCTGCTAAGGTATAGGCACTTTTAAAAAGATCAAATCCGGGGAAGCAAGGCTCAAATTTTAACCAAATGGGAGATCGAAACAGTCCCTACTAAGGAATAAGCACTTTTAAAAAAATCAAATCGGCTTTGCAAGGCTCAAATTTTAACGGCAAAGCGAAGATTTCAACAGTCCCTTTAAGAATTTTATCGAGTAATAGAATCCTTAAGATGCTATAATTTTCCTTATGCTTGACATCAAAGAATTGCGAACAAACCCTATGCAAGCGGAAAACCTCTTGCAACGGAAGGATCCCCATATACACCTTAAGTCTCTTTTGCAGCTCGATGAAAAAATAAGACAGTTTAAAACCATTTCTGAAGAACTAAAAGCCAAAAGGAATGCCTCCTCCAAAGATATTGGAGATCGAAAAAGAAAAGGGGAGGATATAGAAAAGCCCTCTAGGGAGGTAAAAGAAATGGGAGAAAAGATCGCGAAGATAGACAAAGATCTCAGAGAGTTAGAAGAGAGCTTTGAAAAAGAGTTATCCCTCCTTCCCAACCTCCCTTTCGCGGAAATACCGGTATCAGAGCATGCAAAAGATAACGTATGCCTCAAAGAATTTGGGCAAAAAAGACATTTTTCTTTTCCTTTTAAAAATCATGTTGAACTGAATGAAGCTCTCCATATCTTTGATTTTAAACGGGCCGCTAAAATTTCCGGATCCAACTGGCCTTTGTACACACAGCTGGGGGCAAGGCTAGAGTGGGCGCTCATCAACTACATGTTAGACACCCACAGAAAAAATGGGTTTAAGATGATCCTTCCTCCCCTTTTGGCAAAACCTGAGATCCTATATGGTTCGGCCCATTTGCCAAAATTCGAATCACAACTTTTTCAACTGAAAGATGAAGATTTTCATCTCTATCTCATTCCCACCTCTGAAGCTGTTTTAAATGGTCTTCACCTTTCTGAAGTCCTAGAAACCTCCTCCTTACCTATTCGATACACCGCCTACACCCCCTGCTTTCGAAGAGAAGCCGGTGCTGCCGGCTCTAATGAACGGGGGCTCATACGGATGCACCAGTTCAATAAAGTAGAGCTATTTTGTCTTACCAAAAAAGAGGAAAGTGAACGGGTATTTGAAGAGATGCTGGCAAGTGCCGAAGAGGTATTGCAAGGGCTTGAGCTGCATTACCGAAATATGCTGTTAGTAACCGGCGATATGTCTTTTGCTGCAGCAAAAACGATCGATATCGAGGTATGGCTACCCGGACAAGATCGTTATTATGAAGTCTCTTCAGTGTCTCACTGTACCGATTTTCAAGCCAGAAGGGCCAACATCCGTTACCACGATGGCGAAAAACTCTCCTTTGTCCATACTTTAAATGGATCGGGGCTAGCTACTTCTAGGTTGATGGTAGCTTTATTGGAAAATAACCAAAAAGAAGATGGCAGTATAATGATCCCAAAAATCCTTCACCCCTATTTGCAAGAAGAGATCCTCACTTTAAGCCCATGAAACTTTTCTTATTAGAGATATTCTCTTTTTATGGAACACCCTCATTTTAAAGGAAAAAAAGCCCTAGAACATGTGATCGAAGCCAGACAAAAAGGGAGGAGCGCTTCGGAGGAGATCCATGGCGCTGAACTTCCCGGACACTTTTTTGCCGGATTTGATGCCGCTAAAGAGGCTGCCGTCTTACTTCTACTTTTGGGAATACTTCTTCATTTTTATTTACCCCATCCGATGAAATTTTTGACCATTTTTTCTTTCTCCTTTCTCCTTTGGAAGTTCGGAAGGAGCTCTTTATTGGGCTGGATTAGGTTAGAGCGGTTGCATCGGCTAATAGCTGAAGAAAGGTGGGAAATCGAACACCATAGACCACAAGAAAGAAAAGAACTAATAGCTTTCTATGAAGCGAAAGGATTTTCAGGAAAGTTGTTAGAAGAGGTAATCGATGTCCTTATGAGTGATGATAATAGGCTACTTCAGGTGATGTTAGAAGAAGAGCTTGGCCTTACTTTAGGCTTTTTTGAACACCCTTTAAAGCAAGGAGTCGGGGCAGCGGTAGGAGTGTGTATCGCCTCTACTTTAGCCGCTACCGGGTATTTCTTCCATCCGATCTATGGCTCTTTATTAATGATTGCCATTACTATTGGAATATCCGGAGGTCTGGCAGCAAAGATGGAGAAAAATAAAGTAGTTAATGCGGTGACTTGGAACCTCTCCATTTGTGCCCTTGCTGCTTTTGTGTGTTATTTTCTTTGCCATTTACTCACATGAAAACCCCCTATCCTTTTGACGAATTCTTCGCCTCAGATCTAGAAGAGAGTATCAGTCCATTTCTTACCCCCGATTCCCAACAGTGGGGGAAAAATCTGGCATTAAAAAGTGCCATTGTAGCAGCGATCCTCCTCCTTACCGCCTTTATTATCTCTTTTCACTATATAATCCTTAGCTACTTTTTCCTCTCGATCGTCTTTTTTTTGGTAGGAGTGAGGGCTCTACTTAGTACCTTAGAAGATTTTAAAAACTTTGAGATCAATATCGATGTCCTCATGACCCTTTCTGCCTTTCTTTCGATAATTATTGGAAGCCCCTTAGAAGGGGCCCTTTTACTTGTCCTCTTTGAACTCTCCGGATCTATAGAAGAAGCGGTAACTTTAAAAGCCAAAGGGACTTTGCAGAATCTATATGTCCTTGCCCCTAAAACCGCTATACTTATCGCCTCCGATGGGGCTCTATATGAAAAATCGATCAAAGAGATTGAAGTGGGAACCCGTATCTTTGTCAAATCGGGAGAGGTGGTCCCTTTAGACGGCAAAGTCATCGAAGGGGTCTCTTCGGTCAATCTCGTCCACTTAACCGGAGAGAGCGAGCCTGTTTCGGTAAAACCCGGGGAATTAGTCTCTGCCGGCTCTAGCAACTTAGAAGGGGCGCTTACTATAGAAATCACCCGGACAAGCAGCGATTCGACCCTTGCCCGAATTACCCAACTTATCCTACAAGCAGCTGCCTCTAAACCTAAGGTCGAACGGTTTTTCGATCGATTTGGGAAAAAATATGCTCTATTGGTTATTGTTTCGACCTTTGCTTTCATCTTCTTCCTCCCCCTCCTCTTTTCCCTCCCTTTTCTAGGACAGGAGGGGTCTATCTACCGCTCCCTGGCCTTTATGATCGCCGCATCTCCGTGCGCCCTCATTATCGCTACCCCTACCGCCTACTTGAGCGCTATCTCCGCCTGCGCAAAAAAAGGGATCCTCCTCAAAGGGGGGATAACCTTGGACGCCTTATCCTCTTGCAAAATTATCTCTTTTGATAAGACAGGGACCTTAAGCACAGGAGAGCTCCTCTGTACAGCTATGGAACCTTTTGACCTAAAAGCTTTACAAGTCGCAGCCGGCTTAGAAAGGCAAGTGGTACATCCCATTGCAAAAGCAATTATAAAATTTGCTGAAGAAAAAGGGGCTCCTTTTCTCCCTATCACGGATGTCCGCCCTATCCCCGGTTATGGGATCCACGGTAATTGCGAAGGAAAAGAGGTCACTATTGGCAAAATAGAAGGGGCAACCACCCTTCGGATACAAGAGACCTCCTATACCTTTTCCTTTTCGGAAAGCTTACGAACGGGAGCCGGGGAGCTTATCAAAAACTTGAAAGATGCCGGCTTAGAGCCGTTAATGATGACAGGAGATAGCTTTGCCAATGCTAAAAAAATTGCAGATCTTTTATCTATCGATACTATTCATGCCGATCTAAGGCCGGAACAAAAACTGGCTCTAGTTGAAAAACTATCTGAGAATAAAGGACTTGCAATGGTTGGAGATGGAATCAATGACGCCCCGGCCCTTGCTAGAGCCACTGTTGGGATATCCCTTGGGAAAATTGCAAGCGCTACAGCTCAAGATGCTTCCGATGTAATTCTTTTAAATGATGAACTATTTCTCCTCCATTTTCTTTTTGACAAAGCCAAAAAAACCCTTCGACTTGTCAAGCAAAACATCACCTTAGCTCTTATAGTGATCCTCTTTGCAACTACTCCTGCCCTTTTAGGGTTTGTCCCTTTGTGGCTTGCCGTTATTTTGCATGAAGGGGGAACCGTCCTAGTTGGCCTTAATAGCCTTCGTCTTCTAAAAAAATAAAGTTATGCTAATATGAACTTGGGTGGTTGCGAGATGGATGATAAACTAAAACAAGCCCTTTTCGACGAAAATAAAAGCTTTGAAAAGCACTACCTTTGGCTTCAGGCGCATATGCCCCCTGCTTTTTTTGAGGAGGTGGGAAGGGATAACTTGATGCTTATCACCCATAACCTGATGAGCTTTAGCCTTCAAGAACATTTTTCTTCCATCAACTTAAAAGATAGCGCTATTGTTTTATGTTTGGATAGCCCTGATGCTGATCTCCGAATTTTAAAACCTTACGAAACCTACTGCATTCGCAATTATCGGACATTTATTTCCAATGCGCCACTCCTCCCCCCCTCTTCCGGCAAGCTCTGCGTAGCGATCCTCTCCTTTACCGAGGGAGATAAAGGAAATTTCGAAGAGAAAGAAAAATTATTTGATCTTTTAAAACAGAGAAATACCTCTGTTACCGGCCAAGAATTTGAAGAGCTTCTCTCTTCTTTATCCAGTAGGTTTTTACGATCGATGCATTTGGAGAGGCTAGCTGTTTCTTTAGAACTTTTCTTTCGAGCTAAGACGAGGGATCACTGTCAAATTCGGATTCAAAAAAATGAGGACTGGGAAAAAAAAGGCTCTCCTTCGGTACAGATCGTACTGGCATGGAAAAATGTTCCCAAATATCAATTTCTCTCCCGCCTTGCCGAAATGATCCTTCGTCATAACCTTGATTTAAAAAGGCTGACGGCAAGTTATGTCGACCCTTATAGTCCTCAAAGTGTCCTCATCCTCTCTTTAGGTCTTCATGGGCTCAAAGGGGGGGCTGCCTGGGAAGAGGCCGACATGGAAGACTTTCTGCAAGAACTGGTCACTTTAAATTATTTTGAGCATGAAGGGCCTATCGAATCGATATTCGTCACCTCTCGCCTCCTTCGCGGCAACTTAGCGGCGCTACTTCGAACCATGGTAAGTTTTATCCATCAAGTCCTTACACCGAATGATCCTAATTTTTATTCGATTACCAATGTCGAAGAGGGGCTCTGTAGGCATCCTGAGCTTACGGTAAAGTTATGCGAGATCTTTGAAGCCAAGTTTCATCCGCAAAGGCACCATTTTCTCTCCTATCAAGAGAAACGAAAAGAGCTGTTAGCTCTCATCGAACAACTAGATACCGGCCAAGCGGTCAATGACTTGAGAAGAAAACACATCCTATGGCAAGGGGTAAATTTTATCGACCACACCTTAAAAACCAACTTTTACCGGACTACGAAAACCTCTTTTAGCTTTAGGCTCGACCCAAAATATCTCGACCATATCCCCTATGATCGCAAAGAAATTTTTCCGGTTCTCCCTTTCGGCATTTTTTTTGTCAAAAACATCTACTTTATAGGTTTTCATATCCGCTTTGTCGATCTGGCAAGAGGGGGAGTTAGGACGGTAATTCCCGAGACGTTGGAAAAATTCCAGCAAGAGAGAAACACCATTTTTTCCGAATGTTACTCCCTTGCCTTTACCCAGCAAAAGAAAAATAAAGACATCCCCGAAGGGGGGGCTAAGGCCGTGATTTTACTTGAGCCCTTTGAGAGGATGCGCCATGAAGCCCTCATCTATCAAAAAGAATTAGAAGCTTCCGGCCTTGATTCGGAGCAAATCCAAGAAAAACTCTACCTCTTTAAAAAAGAACAAAAATTAGAATATCTCTATCAGTCGCAAAGATCTTTTGTAAATAGCTTTTTAACGATTATCAACTGTGAAGAAGATGGGACGCTAAAAGCCGATAAAATCATCGATTACTGGAAAAAACCCGAATACATTTACCTAGGTCCCGATGAAAACATGCATGAGCCTCTTATCAACTGGATAGCGTTTCATAGCGAAAAACACGGCTATAAAATGGGAAAATCGTTCATTACCAGTAAATCCGCTCTTGGGATCAACCACAAAGAATATGGGGTTACCTCGCAAGGGGTGGCTATCTATATGCACGAGGCTCTCTCCTTCTTGGGCATCTGTGCAAGCCAAGATCCTTTTACTATCAAAATTTCCGGGGGGCCGGACGGCGATGTTGCCGGGAATATGATCATCATTTTAGCCAAAACCTATCCAAAAACGGCCAAACTACTTGCCCTTACCGATATCTCGGGAACCATCTATGATCCTGAAGGGCTCAACTTGCAGGAGCTGGTCAAACTCTTCAACCGGTCTCTTCCTATCGCCTCCTATCCGGCTGAGCTCCTCTCCGAAGGTGGGTTTCTCCTCGACCTCTCTTCCAAAAAAGAGCAGACCGCCTATACCCAAGTCACCCTATGCTATCGGAAAAAAGGGGGGGGCTTGGTGCAAGATTGGCTCACGGGAAATGAGACCCACCACCTTTACCGTGAACACCTGCACAAAGTAAAGACCGATATCTTTATCCCCTGCGGGGGAAGGCCAAAAACGCTGCACGATCAAAATTACACAGATTTTCTCGATGATACGGGAAAACCGACCTCCAAAGCAATTATTGAAGGGGCCAACCTCTATTTAACCCCATTGGCTCGAAAGGCGCTGGAAAAATTGGGGACGTTGATCATCAAAGATAGTTCTGCCAATAAGGGGGGGGTCATCTGCTCTTCTTTCGAGGTTTTAGCGACCTTGACTCTATCCGAAGGGGAGTTTTTAAAGATAAAAAATCAACTAGTTGCTGAAATCTTACAGCTCATAAAAAAAGCTGCCTCCGATGAGGCCCATCTTTTGCTAAATACCTTTAAAAAAAGGGGGGGGTCTCTTACCGACATCTCCGATAATATCTCCGATAGGATCAACCTCTATAAATTCCAACTCCTCGGCTATCTCGAAAAACAGTCTCTACCGAAAGACCTATTCGACCCCCTCCTGAAACCGTTTTTTAAATATCTCCCTCCATTACTTCGCGATAAAGTCCTTTTGGAAAAAATACCAGAAATCCATATCAAGAGTGTCATTGCCTGCTATATCGCCTCTCATCTCGTATATAATAGAGGTCTCGACTGGGCCCCTACCCTTGTCGACATTTTTCCGTTAATTATAAATATTTGAAAATCAAATAGATGTGTAGCTATTTCAGCAATCAAATCAATTGATTGCTAATATTTTCCATCTTTGCTATAATGATTTATATCTATGAAAACATTATCTATAAAACGGACATTTAAGGAAGAGAGAGAAAAAACCGTTCTCATAGGGTTAATAGAGCTCTATATAAAGGATGGGAAACCGGTCGGTTCTAGCACCCTACAGGCTAATGGGTTTAAAAACATCAGCTCCTCTACGATCCGAAACTACTTTTCCAAATTAGAAGAGGGGGGCTACCTTATTCAACAACACTCCTCCGGCGGGAGGATTCCAACGAAAAAGGGGTATGAGTTTTATGTAAATCATTGTCTACTACAAGGATATATTGACAAAACAGATGAAAAACTATTAAAAGAAGCCCTTCCGCAAGATGGAAGTGAGCTTCTGACCTATCTTTATGCAACAGCCGAAGCTCTTTCTGATCTTACTAAGTGTCCTATCTTCATGCTCCCTCCCAAGCTGGAGATCGATTTCATCCAAAAGATCCGCCTCTTTCCGATCGATGAAAAAAGGCTCTTATGTCTCCTCCTCTCCGATTTTGGCTATATCCGTTATGAAACCCTCTACATCCCCCATTTCTTCTCTCTGGAAGAGACCCAATCTATAGAAGAGTATTTTTACTGGAGGCTAAGCAAGCGGGAAAAAAAGCCCCTTTTTCAAAATGAGGTCATAGCTAAATGGGCGCAAAGGATCTACAACGAAATCATGGTAAGGCATGTCGTTGGTTATTCGACCGATGTAGAGCTTTACAAAACCGGTCTTAGCAAGCTCCTTTGTTACCCCGAGTTTACCTCAGCCACCGCTTTAGCCAGCTCTTTGTCATTATTTGAAAATGAAGAGAAGATGCGCTCTATTTTATTGCAATCTATGCAGCAAAATGGCCTTACCTGCAAAATAGGAGAAGAGTCCATTATCGCCCTACCCTATAAGGCTTGCGGCATTACGATTGGCGCTATAGCGATTCTAGGGCCTAATCGTCTCCCCTACAAAAAGCTCTTTTCCCTTCTCATGACCTGTAGCAATCATATTCAGAAAGTGCTGGGCAACTCTTTAAGCAAATTTAAAATCCCTTTCATGGGAAAACCTTCAAAGATGAAATTCCTTTTAGAACATAAAAGAATAAAGGCAAGGAAACAATGACAGAAGAAGAAGTAACCGAAGCGATAAAAACCTCCGACGTGCAAGAAGAAGACTACAAAGATAAGTACCTTCGCCTCCTTGCCGAACAGGAAAACTTGAGAAAGCGGCTTGTAAAAGAAAAGCATGAGGCGATCCAGATAGCCATCGAAAATATGATTGCCGAATTTCTCCCTACCATTGATAGCTTTGAAAATGCCCTTAGACATACTGAAAACCTCTCTTCTGATATCCAAAGTTGGGCTGCAGGATTTCAAATGTTCCTTTCCCAATTTAAAGAGACACTTCACAACCATGGGATCGTCTCTTTCCACTCCGAAGGCAATCAATTTGATCCCCACTACCATGAAGCGATTGAGACGATAGAGACTAACGACTATCCGGAAGGGATAATCTTAAAAGAGTTTAGCAAAGGCTACAAAAGCCATTCGCGGACCATACGTCCTGCCCGTGTGCAGGTCGTAAAGCGCCTGCCGCATGAAGATTTACAAAAAAAAGGAGACAAACATGAGTAAGTCAAAAAAAATTATCGGTATCGACCTTGGGACCACAAATTCTTGCGTTGCCATTATGGAAGGCGGCACCGTAAAAGTTATCGCTAATGCTGAAGGGACAAGGACTACCCCTTCCGTCATTTCTTATAAAGGGCGTGAAAGGCTAGTCGGAATCCCTGCCAAAAGGCAAGCAGTGACCAATCCCGAAAAGACCCTCTCTTCGACCAAACGATTTATCGGTCGCAAATTCAGCGAAGTAGGGCAAGAGATTAAAACAGTTCCGTATAAAGTGAAGGCAAATAATAATGGCGATGCCGTCTTTGAAGTCGACGGCAACACCATTACTCCCGAAGAGGCAGCCGCTCAAATCCTCATCAAAATGAAGGAGACAGCGGAACACTATTTAGGAGAGCCTGTTACCGAAGCGGTCATCACCGTCCCTGCCTACTTTAACGACTCTCAACGTCAATCGACCAAAGATGCAGGAAGGATCGCAGGATTAGACGTTAAAAGAATTATCCCTGAACCAACAGCAGCAGCTTTAGCTTATGGCCTGGAAAAACAAGGGGATAAAAAAATTGCCGTCTACGATCTTGGAGGAGGAACCTTCGATATCTCCATCCTTGAGATCGGCGATGGAGTATTTGAAGTGCTTGCTACCAATGGAGATACCCACCTGGGAGGAGATGACTTTGACAATATAATCATCCACTGGATTTTAGAAGAATTTAAAAAAGAGCATGGGATCGACCTCTCCAAAGATAAGATGGCCCTACAACGACTTCGTGATGCTGCCGAAAAGGCCAAAATCGAACTTTCAGGAACACAGACTACCGAGATCAACCAGCCCTTTATCACTATGGATACCTCCGGTCCCAAACACCTTGCCCTCACCCTCTCGCGGGCAAAATTAGAAAGTCTGTGCCATGATCTCATCGAGCGTACAGTCCAGCCGTGCAAAAATGCTTTAAAAGATGCCGGCCTTACCACAGATCAAGTGCAAGAGGTAATCTTAGTAGGTGGTATGACCCGTATGCCTGCCGTACAGCAAAAAGTAAAAGAGCTCTTCTCAAAAGAGCCGAATAAGAGTGTCAATCCCGACGAAGCGGTGGCTGTAGGGGCTGCGATGCAAGGGGCGATCATTACGGGAGAGGTAAAAGATGTCCTCCTTCTCGATGTCGTTCCCCTCACTTTAGGTATCGAAACTCTTGGTGGAGTGCTGACTCCTCTTATCGAGAGAAATACGACCATCCCTGCGCAAAAAAAACAAATCTTTTCCACCGCTTCTGATAACCAGCCGGCGGTAACGATTGTCGTTTTACAAGGAGAAAGGCCGATGGCAAAAGACAATAAGGAGATTGGGCGGTTCGATCTAACCGACATCCCTCCCGCTCCTCGAGGCTCCCCTCAAATCGAAGTAATTTTTGATATCGATGCTAACGGGATCCTCAATGTCTCTGCTAAAGATAAGCAGACAGGTAAAGAGCAAAAGATTCGAATTGAGGCGAAATCGGGCTTAAGTGAAGCAGAGATCAAAAAGAAGGTTCAAGAAGCCGAAGCTCATGCCGCTGAAGATAAATTAAAAAAAGAAATGATAGAGGTAAAGAATGAAGCCGATTCGATCATTTTCCGTGCGGAGAAATCACTTGCCGAGTTTAAGGATAAACTTCCTCAGGAAGTCTCCGGTGAGATCCAATCTAAAATTGATGGGCTAAAATCGACTCTTTCCTCCAACGACACCTCTATTATGAGAAGCAAAATCTCTGAGCTACAACAAAGTATCCAGAAGATTGGCGAAGAGCTCCAAAAAAAGGGGGCAGAGGGACCGACTCCCAATAAATCAGGAGAGGAACCGGAGGTGGAAGTCGAAGATGTCGAGACAAAAGAATAAATCCCTCTAAAAAGGGGCTGTTTCGATCTCCCATTTGGTTACAATCTGAGCCTAGCAAAGCCGGTTTGATTTTTTTGAAAGTGACATATCCTACTAAGGTATAGGCGCTTGAAAAAGATCAACTCCGGGGAAGCAAGGGTAAAATTTTAACCAAATGGAAGATCGAAACAGTCCCCTTATAGTTTTTTGAGGTTTTACCCTCGGTTATTATGAGAATGTTAAGTTCTAAACTTTGTGGAGAATAATACTACCACCTTTTAAAGGAGCAACCCTTTTTTGCTAGCAATTTGTATCATGCTAAAACAAAAGCGCGATTACAGTATGTCCCGTAATTGTATTTTACAATGAAAAAGTTATTATTTCTTTTATTTCTTCCACCTCTTATCTTTGCCAATTTTTTTCAAGACCGAGTAAAGCATGTGGCACCGGGAGATTATATCGTCACCGAACAGGACAAAAACATCTCTTTGATTCGGATCCATTCTTTCAATAAAGAACGGCTATTTTTAGAAGAGATCTCTTTCCCTTCCCCCCTTACCCCTTCGATTCGTAATGAATGGCAGCAATGGATTTTTGCAGGGGCTAAAGGGCATACCTCTTGGGTCCTGTATGAAATAGCTATTAAAGAGGCAACTGTCATTAGGGCCTATTCTTATACCCGCTCTTCTTGGGTCGAAATGCGAGATCAAAGTCATTTTATCTCTTCCCTCTTTCACCTATCCTTCACCGAAGAGCCGGCTAAGATGAGGAAAAGAGTGGGGCCCCCACCACCTCCTACTGAAGAGATCGATCGTAGAACAATTTGGTCCCCACCTGCTGTTGTCGAGGGGAAAGCCCTCCCTTGCCCTAAATTCTCTGTCTATTATGTCGATTGGCCAAAAGACGGCTCTGAGCTTGCAGGTAAGACGGTAGAATTCTACTTTGCCGACAACTATCCCTTTCCTTTTTGGATCCAGGTTTTAGGAACCGGCAATACTGTCGTTTCTAAAGTGATCGATTCCGGAAGAAATTTATCCTCGCTTTACCCGGACCTGCCTTCCAAATAAACGACTTGAATCCCTTACTCTTTTGCAAAAACTTAATATTTTCCTTAACAAGTTATGAACATAATTTTCAAAATAAGCCATTAATCGAAGTAAAAAAATAACAACTAACGGGAAATTCAGAAATAACTCATTTATTTTTAATAATTTAAGACGCTTCTCCTCTGTTCCTCTTTCTATTTGCAATTCAGCGATTTAAAAAAACAAATAGAGCTCTTCTTTCGACTTATCGACAAACTTTCAACATTGACGTGGTAGGAGAAATCGCTATACTAATATCCTTAATTATGTATTCCTTACACAAATGTCGCAAAATCCTTCATGCAGCTAGTAAACGCTACCGAAAAAAGAAGAAAGTTACCGATAAGGGGAGACATTTTGAAGAAAAGCTAAAAGCTTTAAAAGAGGCGATAGGGGGAAAAGAGCGGAAAAAAGCAGAAGAACTTTGCCGCGAAATAGAAAAAGATATGGCCCTCTTTCTTCCGAGAACCCCTTTAGAGAAGACCTTTCAGTTTATCCTAGGGTTATCGTTTGCCTTAGCTATTGCCATCCTTATTCGGCAGACATGGTTTGAACCCTATGTAATTCCTACCGGTTCTATGCGTCCCACTTTGAAAGAACAAGACTTTGTCTTCGTTTTCAAAACTGATTTTGGTTTGAATGTCCCTCTGAGTACTTCGCAATTTTATTTTGGATCTGACCTTATAAAAAGAGGACAGATAGTCGTATTTACAGGGGAGGATATGGATATCCCTGATGTGAATACGATGTATTTTTATCTCATTCCGGGGAAAAAGCAGTTTGTAAAAAGGCTCATAGCCAAGCCAGGCGACCTCCTTTATTTTTATGGCGGCCTCCTCTATGGGATAGACCGTGACGGGAACGAGATTACCGAATATAAAGAAAGATCATGGTTTCATGAAATGGAGCACATCCCTTTTATCCATTTTGATGGGAAGGTGAAGACGGGGCAGATGGCCACTCACGGGATTTTTACCTCTGCGACTCTCTACCAAATGAATGAACCGATCGCTAAACTAACCGCTTCGGTTTTTGGGGAAGGTTCTGGAGAAATGCTCCCCATACCGAGAGCCGGATCGGCTAGTGTAGTACCCAATACCTATGGTGATCTTTGGGGTTTTAAAAACTATGGGATGGGAAAAATCGTTTCCGGGAAAGAGATTACCTCTCAAGAAAAAGCCCCCCTATTTTTGGAAATTACCCATCACCCTTCGATGCACCCCGTAAAAATTATCCGTGATGAATATGGAAGGGTCCGTCCGGGCCTTAGCTATACCACCTCTATCCTACCCTTGTCGGACAAGGCGATCGACCGGCTATTTTTGTCCCTTTATACAGCAAGATTCGTCGTGAAAAATGGGCGGGCCTCTCTCTATGGTTCCCGAGATGTAGCGGAAGAGTTTCTTCCCAAACTAGAAGGCGTCCCTGATGGGACCTATGAGTTTCAAGATGGGAAAGCCTATAAGGTTCTCTGGTCTAGCATCACAAAGGAGCTGGCAAAAAATCATCCTCTTTATCTCCGTACGCCGGAACGTTTACAGCTCTTTTATAATTTAGGCAATGAATTTCACCTCCATATCGCTAGACCTTCTCGATACATCTACTTCCGCGATCACGATCTTTATGCTATGGGACATCCTATTTATCAAGAAAATGACCCTGAACTACAATCCTTTATCCAAAAAGAAAAGGCAACAGATACCCCTTTCATCGACCTTGGCTCCCCTATTAAGGATGGGAAGCTGCAGGTAGAGCTTTTGAAGAAAAACGGTCTGTACGTTCCTGAGAATATGTACCTTGTTTTAGGGGATAACCATGCCAGAAGTTCAGATAGCCGCGTCTTTGGTTTTGTCCCTCAAGGAAACATTCGTGGTGGAGTCAACCTATTGTTTTGGCCTTTATCTCCGCGGATGGGGTCTTTACCTGAACCCGGCTATTCTTGGATCACTCTACCGAATATTGTTGTATGGATAGTTGCAATCATTTGCTTTTTCTTAAGTTTTTCCTATTACAAAAGAAAGACGAAAACATAAAAATCTCCGGATGGCGCTCTCGAGTATAAAGGGACTGTTTCGACCTCCCATTTGGTTAAAATTTGAGCCTTGCAAAGTCGGTTTGATTTTTTTGAAAGTGACATATCCTCTACTAAGGTATAGGCACTTTTAAAAAGATAAAATCCGGGGAAGCAAGGCCCAAATTTTAACGGCAAAGCGGAGATTTCAACAGTCCCTGTATGAAAAGCACACAGAGTTTTTGGTTACCCTTAATTTTTAAGCCTTTTATAAATACCTATTTCTAATAAAACAGAAAAAAATTTTTATGAATTTGTTGCATTAAAATGACATCATCATTATTGGTTAAATTAGAGCCAATAATTCATGTTAAAAGGAGGAACCTATGGCTAAAAAAAAAGGAAAAGGAAAAAGACGTTCCGTCAAAAGGAAAACGGCAAGAAAAACTACTCGAAAATCTAGGAAACGATCCAAGTCTTGCATTTGCTAATTTCTTTTTTTGGAAATTATTATGTTAAAGGACTTTGTATCTACAGAGTCCTTTTTTTTAACAGGATTCCTTGTGAGATCCAAGTTTCACCAGATTTGATTTTTTGGAAAATAGCTATACTAAGATTGTTTCGATCTTCCGTTTGATTAAAATTTTACTCTTGCTTCCTCGGATTTGATCTTTTTAAAAGAGCCTATACCTTAGTAGGATATGTCACTTTCAAAAAAATTAAACCGGCTTTGCAAGACTCAAATTTTAACGGCAAAGCGGAGATTTCAACAATCCCTTAAACTAAGGATTCCTCATGCTTTTCGCCAAAATCAAAGATGAGCTCTTCTTCCAGCTCACGGTCGACAAACTTCTTCACCTTCTTATGGTATTCATAGCCAGTACCACCGGGAATCATATGCCCCATAATAAGGTTGGCCTTAAAATCAAGGAGATAATCGGTCTTTCCTTCACTAGCCGCATCGGTAAGGACACGGGTTGTCTCTTGAAAAGAGGCCGCAGAGACAAACGACTCGGTACCCAAAGAAGCTTTAGTGATACCTAATAGGACAGGCGCTGCCTGGGCAGGCTTGCCTCCTTCTCCTAATGTCTTAGTATTCAATTGATGAAACCGTTTCTTATCGACATTTTCCCCATAGAGAAAAGTGGTGTCACCGGGGTCAATAACCTTCACCTTCTGCAACATCTGACGGACGATAATTTCGATGTGTTTATCGTTGATGTCAACACCTTGGAGACGATAGACTTCTTGAACCTGGTTGACCATATATTTCTGTAATTCGCGAACGCCGCAGACTTCGAGAATCTCCTGCGGGACGATAAGCCCCTCGGTGAGCTGCTGCCCTTTGACGACATGATCGCCACGCTGAATGATCAAATGTTTTGTAAGTGGGATGAGGTGTTCTTCTTCCATTCCGGAAACCTCATCTTTAACCACTAAAATCCTCTTGTTCTTTTGGACCCCTTTGAAATCGACAATACCGTCGATTTTAGCAATTTCAGCAGCCTCTTTAGGTCGCCTAGCTTCGAAAAGCTCGGCGACACGGGGAAGACCTCCGGTAATATCTCTTGTCTTAATAGCTCCTCTAGAAAGTTTGGCAAGGATCATACCTACTTTCACATGCTGTCCCTCCTTCACTGAAATCGATGCTCCGGAAGGGATCGCGTAGGTACCGATCAACTCCGAATAATGGGAGTCGGCATAGATAGCAATTTGAGGATGGAGCTCTCCTCGGTGTTGTTTGACAATCAATTCGACCTGCCCTGTCTGCTTATTGATCTCTTTTTGAGTAGAGATCCCTTCGACAAGGTCATCATATCTGACATAACCGGGACGTTCGCAAATGATAGGACTAGAGTGCTGCTCCCATTCTCCCAATTTCTGCCCCTTAGAAACTTTAGCTCCGTCTGAGAGAAAAATCTTTGTACCTAGTTCGAGGTTAAAAGTTTGTAGCGGTTCGATCGATTTCATATTGAGAAGTTTTTTATACTCTTCTAATGTCCTATTTTCATCCCGGACGATATGGATAGAGCCATTTTTATTAAGAGCTAACCAATGCCCTTCTTCATCTTGTACCGTTCTCAAATCGATATAGACTAAAATACCATCAAAATCAGAGAGAAGTTCGGGACTTAACAAAGTAGAGGCAATACCTCCGGAGTGGAAGGTCCTCATCGTAAGCTGTGTGCCGGGTTCCCCAATCGATTGGGCAGCGATAATCCCCACCGCTTCGCCAAAGCCTACCAAATTCCCTGTTGCCAGATTCAGGCCGTAACATTTTGCACAGGCACCCCTCCTACTCTCACAAGTAAGGACAGAACGGATACGGATGGTTTCAATACCTGCATCATCAATAGCTTCGGATTGGAGCATAGTAAGGACTTCGTTAGTTTTAGCAAGCTGTTTGGTACTATCCCCCGGAAGGAAGATAGGATCGCAAGTAGCCCTTCCAAAAATACGGTCTTTTAAAGGGAGGAGCTCCTCTTGTCCTTGTTTGATCGCAGAAACTTCTATCCCATTTAAGGTACCACAATCTTCTTCGGTGATGATCACATCTTGCGATACGTCGACAAGTCTTCGGGTAAGATATCCGGAGTCGGCAGTCTTTAGGGCCGTATCGGCAAGACCTTTACGGGCACCGTGAGTAGAAATCCAATATTCCAATACCGTTAACCCTTCACGGAAATTTGCCGTAATAGGAGATTCGATGATCTCTCTAGAAGGTTTTGCCATCAATCCACGAAGGGCACCCAGCTGTTGTACCTGCGAACGGTTACCACGTGCTCCCGAATCCATCATCAAATAAAGGGGATTAAGCCCATCTGCTGAGACCTCTTTTAAGAGTTTGAATAACTCTTCAGAGAGGTAGTCGGTAACTTCGGTCCAAATACTGATAATTTTGGATTTTCGCTCTTTTTCAGTAATAATCCCATCATCATATTGTTTTTTTACTTTGGCCACCCGTTTGTTGGCTTCATCAATTATTTTTTGTTTGTTCGCAGGGATACGGACATCGCAGACGCCCATGGAAAGGGCCGCTTTGGTTGCCTTCGCAAAACCAAGAGCCTTCATATTATCGAGAAATTGGACCGTTGCCTCTAGTCCTACCTTCTTATTACATTCTAAAACTAGCTCGGAAAGTCTTTTCTTACGCAGAGCATAGTTTTGAAAGCCCAACTCTTTAGGGACAATCGTATTGAAAAGAACCCTTCCGGGGGTAGTCTCAATAATGCCACCATCGATAAGCACTTTGATTTTCTCATGGATATGGATCCCAAAGCCTAAATCATCACGCCTTGTCAGATTATCCTTTCCGTTAAACCAGTTATAGCTTCCGGAAGCATCCATAGCGACTAGAACCTCCGCCGGAGAAGAGAAGATTTTGGTCTTACGCCCATGTTCCTCAGCAATCACGATAGGATCATGCATCAAATAATAGAGGCCTAAAATCATATCTTGACTAGGAACAGCTACCGGCTTCCCTGAAGAAGGGAGGAAAATATTATCCGGCGCCATCATAAGGAGCTTGGTCTCCAACTGGGCTTCAATCGATAGAGGGACATGGACCGCCATCTGATCTCCATCAAAATCGGCATTAAAAGCCGGTGTTACTAAAGGATGGATACGGATCGCTTTCCCTTCGATAAGGACAGGTTCAAATGCCTGGATCCCTAAACGGTGAAGGGTAGGGGCCCGGTTGAGGAGTACGGGATGCCCTTTGATGATCTCCTCCAACACATCCCAAACTTCTGTCGATTGTTTTTGGATCATCTTTTTAGCACTACGGATGGTATAGACATAGTTTAAATCTTTGAGCCTTTTTACGATGAAGGGTTCAAAAAGCTCTAGAGCCATCTGCTTTGGCAATCCACACTGGTTAAACCTAAGCTCAGGACCTACCACGATGACCGACCTTCCGGAATAATCGACCCTTTTTCCTAGCAAGTTTTGTCGAAACCTCCCTTGCTTACCTTTCAACATCTCAGACAGGGCTTTTAGCGGCCTATTCCCTGCTCCCATCACAGGATGCCCATGCCTTCCGTTATCGAAAAGTGCATCGACTGCCTCTTGGAGCATCCTCTTTTCATTGCGGATGATCACATCGGGAGTTTTGAGCTTGAGAATCGATTTCAAACGATTGTTCCGGTTGATAACTCTTCGATAAAGATCGTTGAGATCTGAAGTAGCAAATCTTCCTCCATCGAGAGGGACCAAAGGTCTAAGGTCGGGAGGGATGACAGGAACGCAGGAAAGGACCATCCAGTCGGATTTGTTAGGGGAGGATTGAAAACCTTCGATAATCTTTAACCGTTTAGCAAGCTTTACCCTTGCTTGCATCGATTTTGTTTTCTTGAGCTTTTCTTTGAGATCAAGGATTAAAAGGGATAGATCTTCGGTTTTGAGGAGCTCGGCAATCGCCTCTCCCCCCATTTTAACTGTAAAAGAGTCGGTTCCCCATTTATCTTGCGCTTCGCGGAATTCGTTGTCATTAAGAAGCTGTTTTTTGGTAAGATCGGTCCTGCCGGGATCGGTGACGATAAACTCTTCATAATAGATAACACGCTCCAAATCAGAAGTGGAAAGACCTAGAATATTGCCGATCCTAGAAGGCATCGTTTTAAAAAACCAGATATGGACGACAGGAACGGCAAGATCGATATGAGCCATCCTCTCCCTTCTTACTTTCGAAAGGGTCACCTCGACGCCGCAACGATCGCAAACAATTCCTTTGTGCTTGATCTTTTTATATTTACCGCAAGCACACTCCCAATCTCTGGTAGGACCAAAAATCTTTTCACAAAAAAGGCCCCCTTTTTCAGGTTTAAACGTCCTATAGTTGATGGTCTCCGGTTTTTTAATCTCTCCACGAGACCAACCGGTTCGGATGACATCTTCAGAGGCGATCTTGATGGTCAACTTATCAAATTGAGAACCTTTGAAATCCTCATCAAACATTTACAGCTCCTTCTTCAACATATTCTGTTCGAATATCTAGGCATAATCCTTGCATCTCCTTCACAAGTACATTGAACGATTCCGGCGTCCCGGCGTTCAAAGTATTCTCTCCTTTGACAATGGATTCATAGATACGGGTTCTTCCGGCTACATCGTCCGATTTAACGGTGAGCATCTCCTGTAATAGATGGGCGGCGCCATAAGCCTCTAATGCCCATACCTCCATTTCTCCAAATCGCTGTCCCCCCATTTGTGCTTTACCTCCAAGAGGCTGTTGAGTGACAAGAGAGTAGGGACCAATGGACCTGGCGTGAATCTTATCGGCAACCAGATGGCTTAGCTTTAACATGTAGATATAGCCTACAACGACACGGCTATCAAATCTCTCTCCCGACCTACCATCGTAAAGATACATTTTTCCATCTTCTGAGATCTTTTGCTCTTTCATCATTTCCCAGATGCGGGACTCAGGGAATCCTTCGAAGACAGAACTCTTCACATAGATCCCTGCCTTTTTAGCCGCGTAGCCAAGATGAGTCTCTAAAAGCTGCCCCATATTCATACGAGAAGGTACGCCAAGTGGATTTAAGATGATCTCTATTGTATCTCCATTTTCAAGGTAAGGCATGTCGGCTTCTGGGACTAGTTTAGCGATAACCCCTTTATTGCCATGGCGTCCGGCCATTTTATCTCCTACCTGCAACTTTCTCTTGGTAGCGATATAAACTTTCACTTGACGAATAACTCCCGGGTCTAAATCGGTATCCCCTTTTCGAGTAAATTCAATTTCTGCCTTATGAGCTGTTTGCAGCACTTGCAAGTCGTGGTCATATTGACGGAGGATCTTCCTTAGTTCCGTATACAGCTCTTGCTCCGGCATGATGAGATCTTCGGCCTTTTCACTTTCTAGGACCTCTAACATCTCTTGGGTGATCTCCGCCCCTTCTGCGATAATCACCTCGGCTGTTTTTCGATGAAGGATCGGATGAAGGAGCTTTTCTCCTAATAACAACGCTCCTAACTTTTCATGAAATTCCATTTGGAGTTCGGCCTCTTTTGTCTTGTAATCGATATGGATATCTTTGATCCGGCTCGTTTCTTCGACAAGTTCGTCATCAGTTTTGGAAAGACGGTCTTTTCTGGAAAAAACTTTGACATCCATGACCACCCCTTCTGTCCCCGGAGGAGCCGTTAAAGAAGCATCACGGACATCGGCTGCTTTTTCACCAAAAATCGCTCGAAGTAGCCTCTCTTCAGGAGAAAGTTCGGTTTCCGATTTTGGGGTGATTTTTCCAACTAGGATATCGCCGGGCTTCACTTCGGCCCCAATGCGAATAATCCCATCTTCCCCTAGATTAGCAAGGGCCTCTTCTGAGACATTAGGGATATCACGGGTGATCTCCTCTTTCCCTAGCTTGGTATCTCTGGCTGTGAGTTCAAATTCTTCTAAATAGATCGAAGTATAGGTATCTTCTTTAATCAGTTTTTCAGAGATGATGATAGCGTCTTCATAGTTATAGCCACACCACGGCATAAAAGCGACCAGGACGTTTTTCCCCAAAGCCATCTCCCCATTTTCGGTAGCAGGGCCATCCGCAATCACATCCCCCGCTCGTATCTTTTCTCCTACGTGACAAAGGGGAGTTTGGTTGATACAGGTTCCTGCATTAGAACGCATAAACTTTTTTAATGGATAGGTCCGCTTGTTCATCGGATTATCTTTAGGAGCGATGACAATTTTAAACCCATCCACATAATCGATAATTCCATCTTCCTCTGCAATGACAACAGCTCCGGAGTCTTTCGCCGTCCTAGCTTCTAAACCGGTCCCTACAATAGGCGCTTCAGTCTTCATGAGAGGGACCGCTTGCCTTTGCATGTTCGAGCCCATAAGTGCCCGGTTAGCGTCGTCGTGTTCTAAAAAAGGGATAAGACCTGCCACAATCGAGACAATCTGCTTGGGAGATACATCCATATGGGTCACTAAAGAGGTATCTACTTCATTCGGTTCCCCTTTTGATCTTCCCCAGCAAATTTTATTGACAAAACAGTTGTGCTCATCTAATTCTACAGAAGCTTGGGCAATAACATAATTTTCTTCCTGATCTGCCGTCATGTATTCGATCTCATCGGTAACCACCCCTTCACGGACTATCCTATAAGGAGTTTCGATAAAACCAAATTCGTTGATTTTAGCAAAAGTAGAAAGGGAGGTAATAAGACCGATATTTGGCCCTTCAGGGGTTTCAATAGGACAAATTCTCCCATAGTGAGAGGCATGCACGTCACGAACTTCAAAGCCTGCACGCTCGCGATTCAACCCTCCGGGTCCTAGACAAGAAAGCCTCCTTTTATGGGTAAGTTCTGAAATCGGATTGGTCTGATCCATAAATTGAGAGAGCTGAGATCTTCCAAAAAAATCTTTCAATACTCCTACTAATCCTTTGGCAGAAATAATTTTCCCCGGTGTCATGGTGTCGGAAGAAAAATCAAAAAGATTCATCCTCTCTTTAATAATCTTTTCCATACGGGCCAGTCCAATACGACATTGATTTTGTATGAGCTCTCCAACCGAGCGAACCCTACGGTTGCCCAAATGGTCAATATCATCAATCAACGCTTTCTCATCCCCCATTCGTAAACGAATGAGGTATTTAATCGCATGGATGATGTCTTCTTTTCTTAAAGTAATGTTGTTTAGCTCTTCATCCGAAACACCTAAATCTAATTTTCGGTTAAGTTTGTAACGACCGACTTTTCCCAAATTATACCGTTTAGAATCGAAGAAAAGGCGCATGATCGTCGATCTAGCATTTGCAAGGGTTGCCGGCTCACCGGGACGGATTTTTCTATAAAAATCTTTCAAGGCAGACTCATAAGAATCTGTCGTATCTTTAGCAAGCATTCGGATAATCGGATGTGTCTCATCAGCATTTTCGGCAATCCGAATCGCTTGAATACCACTATCCAACATTCGTTTGAGCATTGCGGTCGTCAGTTTCTCTTTTGCCTTTCCATAAACGAGCCCAGAGGTCTCATCGATCACATCTTCGGCTAAAATTTTTCCAACGAGCTTGATAAAATCTTTCTCATTTTTGATCTTTACCTTCTGCGTGTCAAAAAATTCTTCGATAATATCGGCATCACTAGAATAACCAAGGGTACGGATAAAAGATGTTCCCAAAATCTTCCTCCTCCTCTTTTTTCTATCCATATAGACATAGATCATGTCGTTGATATCAAAGGATGCTTCTAACCAGCTCCCTCGATAAGGGATAATTCTAAAAGAGTAGAGGATGTTTCCCTTGGAGTGCCTCTCTTGCTCAAAAGATATACCGGGAGATCGGTGTAGTTGAGAGACAATGACCCTTTCTGCTCCATTTATAATAAAAGTCCCCTCTTCGGTCATTACCGGGATTGTCCCCATATAGACCTCTTCTTCTTTAATACCCGTTTCGTCGGTAAGGCGAAACTTTACCTTTAAAGTGACGTTATAAGTGATGCCTCTACGAATACTCTCATCAGGAGTATATTTGGGAACTCCCAAATTATAAGAAAGAAACTCCAAAGAAGTCTTTTCATCATAAGATTTGATCGGAAAAATCTCGTTAAAGACTTCCTGTAACCCGATAGATTCTCTTTCATGAGGCAAGAGATTGGCTTGCAAGAACTGGGTATAAGATTTGACCTGTATTTCTATAAGGTTAGGGAGATCGATAATCTCCTCTTTTTTCTTGAAGCTCAAACGCTTAGGCAGTTTTTTCTGCATCTACTATCCCTCCTTTAAAGTAAATTCTTTATAGACCTTTAAGAGAGACTTTTCCGCCAGCGGCCGAGATCTTTTTTGAAATCTCTTCTGCCTCTGCTTTAGGAGCAGACTCTTTCAAAACTTTTGGGGCTCCTTCAACGATATCTTTCGCCTCTTTGAGCCCAAGGCCCGTCACCTCTCTGACAACTTTAATCACCCCAATTTTTTTATCATTGGCAGCTTCCTCCAAAGTTACTTTAAAGTCGGTAGATTCGGAAGCGGCAGGGGCTGCTTCTCCGACAGCTGCTTGAGGAGCTTGGGCTACAGCAACGGCAGCGGCAGCTTTTACTCCCCATTTATCCTCTAAAGCAGTCTTTAATTTGGATAAATCCAAGACAGAGAGCTTACTTAGTAGCTCTACAATTTCTTCAATATTTTGCGTACTCACGGCTTTTACCTCATTTAGTTGATTTATTTTCTATCGCATAGACTAGGCTAGTTAGCACACTCTCCATAACACTCAGAACCCCGCTCATCGGAGCTGTTAAGAGACCTAAGAAAATAGCTCTCATTTCATTGAGAGGGGGGAGTTTGGCTAGCACCTGCACATCTTTACCGGTAATTTTTTGCCCTTCAACTCGGCCAAAAAGAACCTCTAGTTTCCCTTCGTAATCGCTTATAAATTTGCTAACGACTTTGGTCATCGGAAGGGGATCTTCTTCGGAAGTGATAAACCCTATATTTCCTTCAAGAGCTTCCTCTGTAGTCGTCAGGCCAATTTTCTTTAAAGCTTTTAAAAATATACTTTTCTTTACCACAGTAAGAGAGCTGTCACACTGAGCAAGGTCCTTTCGAAATTGCCACGAAAGATTGGGCTCAATACTACTATATTTCGCAACGATAATCGCCTTTGCCCCTTGCAACTTTTCTTCGAAATCATCCAGTAAAAATTGTTTTTCTTTTCTCATGCCACCCATCCGCTTGTGTCAATCTTAAGTCCTGGTCCCATTGTCGAGGTGAGGATAAAGGAGTGGATAAATGTCCCTTTTGCAGCAGGTGGTCTCGATCTCAAAATCGTTTGAAAATAGACCGTAGCGTTTTCCTTTAAGTTTTTATCCTCAAAGGAGAGCTTGCCAATCGCATTTTGAATTACTCCGCCTTTATCCATTTTAAATTCGATCTTACCCGCCTTCATCTCTTGGATAGCTTTAACTAGATCGTTGGTAACCGTCCCTGCCTTTGGTGTAGGCATCAACCCTTTTGGACCTAAAACTTTCCCCAGCTTGCCTACCTCCCTCATCATATCAGGGGTAGAGATGACCGCATCAAAATCGGTCCATCCATTTTTTACCTTTTCTAACAGATCTTCAGCTCCGGCATAATCGGCTCCGGCATCTAGAGCCTCTTTCGCTTTTTCCCCTTTGGCAAAAACAAGTATTACTATCTTTTTTCCCGTCCCATGAGGGAGAGAGACAGTACCTCGCACCATCTGCTCGGATTTAGAAGTGTCGACACCAACTTTAATAGCTACATCTACAGAAGAATCAAACTTCAAAGAAGGGCATTTCTTTAAAATTGCAATCGCATCTTCAAGCTTATAAAACTTTAAAGGATCAAAAATAGCAGCTATATTTTTTTTTCTCTTCGATACGTATTTCATATTAATCCTCGATAATATCCACACCCATAGATCTCGCTGTTCCCATGATTAACTTTTCAGCAGCCTCAGGAGAAGCTACTCGTAAGTCGGGGGCTTTTTTTTGGACAATGCCTCGTACTTGAGATCTTTTTAATTTCCCTATTTTATCTCGGTTGGGAACTCCGGATCCCGACTCTAACCCAAGCTCTTTTAAAATCATCCGGGAAACAGGAGGCTCTTTGGTTTCAAAGGTAAAGCTCTTATCTTGATATACATTGATAATGACGGGCAAGATGTCTCCTGCTTTATCTTGTGTCTTGGCATTAAAATCTTTACAAAAAGCCATGATATTCACCCCGGCAGAACCAAGGGCCGGTCCTATTGGGGGAGCCGGATTCGCTTTTCCTGCAGGAATTTGCAGCTTGACTACTTTTAACAATTTTTTTGCCATATTTCTAATCGCCTGTTACTTGTTCTACCTGCCAGAATTCTAAATCATCAACTCTAGTATCTCTTCCAAAAATGGAAACAAGGACGCTAAGCCTCCCTTTATCATGAAATACCTCGGTCACGGTTCCGACAAAATTGACGAATACCCCATCCGTGATCTTCACCTTATCGCCGATAGTAAATTTATGTTTTTGAACGACCCCTTGTTTCTTCTCTTCAAGATCTTTTAAAATATCCCCCACCTCTTTGTCCGATAACGCTGTAGGTTTGTCTCCTCCTAAAAAGTCTAAAACTCCGGTGGAATGTTTCACATAGACCCACGACTCATCAGTTAAAGCCATTTTAATTAAAAGGTATCCCGGCCAAATCTTTTTTTCGCTTACTTTCTGCTCCCCTTTCTTCACCTCGGAGACATTTTCAGTAGGGATAAGAACCTCTGAAATAAGGTCGAGCATCTCTTTGGTTCCACGATTATCCTCGATAGCTTTTTTTGTCTTTTTTTCCTGGCCTGCCATCACCTGTATTACATACCACTTATGCATCTATCCGCCGATCCCTCTCCCTATGAGAAATATCAGATTTAATACTCCCCGCAATGCCAAGTCAGTTAGGTAGATAGCCAGCCCAAAGGCAAAAGTAGAAAAAACTACCACTTTCGTACACAACTGTATCTCCTCTTTAGTCGTCCAAGAAACTTTAGATAGTTCTTGCTGTACCTCTCGAAAAAAGGGATATTTTTTCTTCTTTTCTTTAGCCGGTGCCGTTGTCAAAATTGCCGTCATAGTTTATTTTTTTTCCTTTATAAACGAGTGCGGAGGGACTCGAACCCCCGACCGGCGACTTTGGAGATCGCTGCTCTACCAGCTGAGCTACACACCCTGCAATTTTACTTGAGGATTTTTGACACAGTACCGGCACCAATAGTTCTGCCCCCTTCACGTATGGCAAAACGCATCCCCTCTTCCATCGCAACCGGAGCAAGAAGTTCTGCAGAAATTTCAATATTATCTCCCGGCATCACCATCTCCGTCCCCGTTGGAAGGGTTACTGTCCCCGTCACATCCGTTGTTCTAAAGAAAAATTGAGGACGATACCCGCTAAAGAAGGGTTTATGCCTTCCCCCTTCTTCCTTAGTTAGAACGTATACGGCTCCTTGAAACTGGGTGTGAGGTTTACAGCTATTGGGCGCAGCTAACACCATCCCCCTTTCGACATCATGCTTTTCCATACCTCGGATCAATACTCCGATATTTTCTCCCGCATGAGCTTCATCAAGAATTTTATTGAACATTTCAAGCCCCGTTGCTACCGTCTCTCTCGTATCTCGCAGCCCTACAATTTGAAGTTTGTCATTGAGTTTTAATATACCCCTTTCGATACGGCCAGTGACTACAGTTCCTCGCCCGGATATGGAAAAGACATCCTCAATTGGCATCAAGAAAGGTTTATCGATCTCCCGTTTTGGTGTAGGGATCTTTTCATCGACTGTTTTCATCAACTGCCAAATACTCTCTACATAAGCAGGATCGCCTTCAAGTGCCTTCAACGCTGAGCCTCGAATAATAGGGACATTTTTATATCCTTTTGCTTCTAATAGCTCCGTAAGCTCCATTTCAACTAAGTCGACTAATTCTTCATCTCCCTTGCCAATCATATCCATCTTATTTAAGAAAACAACGACGGCAGGGACCCCTACTTGTCTTGCCAAGAGAATATGCTCTTTAGTCTGAGGCATGGGACCATCAGTTGCGGCCACTACCAGAATAGCTCCATCCATCTGAGCTGCACCGGTGATCATATTTTTAACATAGTCGGCGTGGCCGGGGCAGTCGACGTGCGCATAATGTCTCTTATCGGTTTGGTATTCTACGTGGGTAGAGTTGATGGTAATCCCCCTTGCTTTTTCTTCGGGAGAGTTATCGATAGAGGCGTAGTCACGAAACTTAGCCATCCCTTTTTCTGCGAGTACTTTGGTGATCGCAGCGGTCAGGGTAGTTTTACCGTGGTCAACATGTCCGATAGTTCCGATGTTTACGTGAGGTTTCGTCCTCTGAAATGCTTCTTTTGCCATTGCTACTTTTCCTCCAAAATTTATACAATACGCATCTTGCCCAGAATAGGAATTGAACCTACGACCTCTTGCTTACCATGCAAGTGCTCTGCCACTGAGCTACCTGGGCTTGGATCAAAGACAAAAACGATACTCCTATAAATAAATTAAATCAAACTATTTGTGTCTGTAAATGATCCTCGCCTTCGACAAGTCATAGGGAGACATTTCTACCGTCACCATATCTCCGGCATATACACGGATATTTCTCATCCTCATTTTCCCGCAAAGGTGGGCAACGACATGCATCCCATTTGCTAAAGAGACTTTAAAATTCATGTTGGGCAAAAGCTCTTCAACCTTCCCATCAACTTTAATCGTCTCTTCTTTCGACATGCCCTCAAAACTTGCTAGAAAATGCTATTATAAAACAATATTTTCTACATTTATGTCAACAATTAATAGCATTGTAAGTTAGACTTTTAGGCATCATCCTATGGAAGAAAAGATTCAAAAATTACATTCCCTTTTTCAAAATTGCACCACTAAAGAAGCGACCTACTCTAAAATTATCGAATTAGGCCGGCTCCTCCCCCCTCTTGCCGATATCTACAAAACCCCTTTCTACCAAGTCCCCGGCTGTCAAAGTATCGTCCACCTCCACGCTTATAAAGAAAAAGACAATATTTATTTCGAAGGATCTTCTAACTCCCTTATTTCTGCGGGTCTCCTATATATTTTGATCTTGATCTATAATGGAAAACCTTTAAAGGAAATCCTTATCCTTCAACCAAAACTTTTAAATGACTTAAAAATATACTCCAGCCTCTCCATGAATCGAGCAAACGGACTTTCTCAAATAATCCTTAAAATAAAACAAAAATCTTTAGAGTTAATCTGAGACATTATGCAATATGATCTTGCCTCCAAAAGGGGACTGTTGAAATCTGGAATCCTTTTCAAGGATGTTTTACAATTTTCTGTTTTTTAAGAAGGGTTCCATTCAACAAGCTGAAATTATTTGGTTAGAAGATTTAGTACCCGAAAACCACAACTATCGTAAATTTGCTAAGATTTGATCGTTCAAATCAGTCGAGAAAAAACTCAAGAAATTGGAAAATGATAATCCTTATATTAAGGACACGGTCTTCTTCGGATTTTTAAATGTTTATTATTGCAGTTCATGGAAAATTGTAGTAGAACCTCAACACGGAAAAGTTGTCATTGCCACAGTGAATGGTGAGTTTACTGTAAAACGTTTGCATATCGAGAAAAATAAAATCCGACTTCTTGCAGAAAATGATGCTTTTTCTCCACTCGATATTTCAAGCCAGATGAATTTTCATATTCTTGGAGTTGTCACAAGTGTGATCCATATTTTATAGAACTTGCCTTCGCTAGTTAGAAAATGGAGGCGAGACCGCCCCCATGAGGGATTTGGGGGGAAGTTCTCGGAATTTTTTCAGGTAATTTTGAAAAACTACGACGTGGGCAAGCTTTGATAAGCTTGCCGAGGAGAGTTTTTCAAAAGAACCTGAAAAAAAACGGGAAATTCTCCCCAAAGCCAGAAATGGGGGCGACTGGACGAATTCAGAACTTTTGATTGGGAACGTTTCTCAAAAGGATTTGATGCATTACAGTCTAAATTATTAAATGTTAAAATATTAGGTTGTCAAACTTACGGGAAAAACGGATTGAGTTCTCTCGCGTAGTACAGCTACACCTTCTTCGCGGAAAGCGCAATATTCGCAATGCTCTGAAGAAACAGGTATTTCCTGTGCATCCATGGCCGAACGGATCTTAAACAGCGTCGGCTCTACCCACGAAACATCGCCCTCATAAGACAAAATCTGCATATCAAAATCAATCCGTCCGTTGAAGGATTCTGCATTTTTTTTCCCATTGCAGTAGACGAAATACCCTGTGTTGGACACTTTGAAGCCATTTTGACGAAAAAGCCACTGGTAAACTTCTATTTGCCTTTTATAGGCATCTCGCCCATCCAGAGTCGGAATATCCTTAATGCTGGTGGCCTTGTAATCCACAATGTAGAGCGTCCCAGTTTTATCAACCCAGACATCGTCAATAGCCCCGTAAACCAAGAACGAGGTCGCTTCATGTGAAACTTGGATGCCAATTTTATTTTTACGCCATTTTTCAATATCTGGGTGTTGAAAGGGAACCGCATCGATTGCGAATTGGCTCATCAACGGATGAGGCTTGCCTGCATTACGATAAACATCAAATTCTTTCTTGAGCAACCCATCAACAGCATCGTTGATCGTAAACTTTGGTATGGAAGGACGAGAGACCTTACAAAGCTGATCCAAATAAAAACAACAAGGGCAAGACAAAAACAAATCAATTTTTGAACGACTAATTTTTTTCATGCTAAAAGAATAAAACGCGCGCATAATTAAAAAGAAGATGAATTAATATTTCAGACTCGCAAACAAACCAATCAATTCTTTAACCCTTGAATATTACCGACCTGTCTGCTTCCCACGATCCATGTATTCAGCTTCCTAGATAGGAGATCCGACGGCAATCTCCCCTTACCGGCTAAGGCGCATTCCCAAACCGTTAAGACCCTCCAACCCATCATCCTTAAACGCTTAAGGTTCATCTTGTCTCTGGCTCTGTTCCTTTCCATTTTGCGTTGCCAGTAGGCGCTATTACTTACCGGTAAATTACCAATCCGACAATGATGGCCGTGCCAGAAACAACCATGGACGAATATCAACGCTTCGTATTTACGCAGCACGATATCCGGCTTCCCAGGGATCTTTCGAACATTTAGCCTGTATCTAAAACCCAGGGCGAAAAGAGATTTCCGTACTTTGATCTCAGGGGCGGTGTCCTTCCCCCTGACTTTTGACATGATTTCGCTTCTTTTCTTCTTGGAAAAGACATCCATTTACGAGCTTTCAAAAATGTGTTTGGTCGTAAAATAGACTGTCTGGTCAAAGCGCCTTTCGGGATTTAATTTTTGCTCCCCTCCATTGAGGATAATGTGACGTAATGCATCTCTCTGGATTCTTGGGTTCGACAAATATTTTGAGCTCATATAAGAATGCGTTTTTTTCCCGCTGACTGCGAATTCCTTATCCGTCTGCCTATTGTGCGCCATTTCAGTATAAATGTTCTTCACGTTCACTTTGCCCCTAGTAGAAACTTCATATAAAAATCTTGCAAGACGTGCAGCGCTTCTTACAAATCGGTTGACCTCTTTCCGTTCGGCTCCTCCTCTCGACAAATCGAGAAATAATCGGCATAAAGCAAAATCGCTCCAGATAAAAATATCAAACGCATTCTTCATCAAAATAGGACTTTTCCCTTCCGTTTTCCAGATAGGCTGCATCAACATAGGTTTTTGCAGTTGCCACATTTCAGATTGAAACCGATCCAAGGACTCTAAAATGTCGTCAACCCTTGCATTAATTTCATGTTCGTTATCCCAATCCTTTATAGAATGGCAAAGAGGCTCAAAAATGGCTCTGACCTTTCCTAGGACTTTTGCTGTCTTGCAAGAGTGGGCGATTCCTAGTGCGCAGTAGATTGTGGTAGCAGGTCGGATAACAAGTTCGGGTCCCCAAAGTCGCTCTAGCTCTTTATGCGTAGTATGATCGGGTACGACCGTGAGTTTTATCTCCAGCGGTCTTAAAAAACGACCAGGCATTGATCCGTACGATCGAGCTGCTGAATCACGAACGCTCTCAGTTACAACAAGATCAATTGATCCTATGTCATCGTACGCAAAATCTTGATAAGGATCAAATTTCCCCTCAAAAAGAAAATAAAGATCCTTGTTCGGAATATTTGTATCTAAAACTTGGTCGAATGATATTTCAGAAACAGATACGTTCAGTTTCTTTGTGATAGACAAATATGCAGCAGGAACCTGTTGATCCCGCATAAAACACATAAGAGCAACAGGAAACGTGCTATTAAATTGGTTTTTCCCCCACAGATCATCTCCATCACGATTTGAATGATTAATGCCGTATAATTTAGGATCTGTATCTTTAAAGTCTGTCATATTGCTCTAAAGCCTGAAGGATAGCTGTTCGCACCGTGCTGATTTAGCAAAAGTTACGATATGGTTTTCAGGAGATGAGCTAAAAGATAATCTTCTCGCGTTCCCTTGATTGCAATTCTCGTCTAATATGGATCGCCCAACGAACTCAGCCAACTTTACTGGAACCGCATTGCCTATCATGGTTTCCTGTTCAGTTTTTGATCCTACCCATTTATAATCGACTGGAAATGTTTGAATTCTAGCCCTTTCCAGAGAAGTCAAAGGACGAATCAAAGAATCAATAGGAGCAGAATCTTGCGCATGTCCTGGATACCCCATAGGTATGGGCCGATTTACGCCTCTAATAGTTGGAGAAGGTTCATCAATTGAGAATACTGCTCTCCGATTGTAGTTTCTCGGGTGCCTATAGTAATGCTCTATTCCAAGCTCACTCCCTAAATGTTCACGAACTGTCATCGGTTTCTTGCTCATTCTTTTTTGAATGCGTTCTACTATAAATTCGTTTTCTTCTCCTAATCTTCCTATGCAAAATAACCGTTTCCTCTTCTGGGGAGCGCCACAAAAGCTAGCATCAAGGACTAATTCTGAAATCCCATATCCAGCGTTCAGAAAAATATTCCTTGCTTGTGCATAAGAAGCGCTTGTAATCGCCCTATCAACGTTTTCCATTACAAACCATGCGGGCTTTATCGCAGACACAATCTTGGCAAAGCATGTAGTAAGATTAGCCCGAGCGCCTTCTTGCCGTTTCCCAGCATGAGAAAAATCCTGACATGGCGGGCCTCCTATGATAATATCACAATTCCACTGTCTGATCTCGGCGATCGCATGATCCACTGCTGAAAGATCTAAACAAGAAGCAGGATGATGAAAATTCTCTTTATAGCATTCTATAGCAGTATCCCATGCATCATAGGCCGCTAATATTTCAAAGCCAGCGTTTTGAAATCCTAAAGACAATCCTCCACATCCGCAAAAAAGATCGACGACCTTCATTCTCTTGTCCGGCGTGTTTCTCTTCTCATCCATCTTTCCCATTTTCAACCCGTTCCTTAGATTTTAAATGATTCTGCCTCAAATCTTTTAGGATCAGCCTAACTTCATTCAGATCGCTCCCTAGCGATATTCTTGCCCCCTTAAAATCGAAATGAGAACTATACGATTTAGCAAAAAACTTTTGCTTTAGAAGCATCGGTAATTTCAAACGATTAATATGCTTTGACGCAGATTCCCATTTTCGAACTAATTTTGCTTTCTTAGTTCCTTCAACGGGATCTTCTACAAGTCCTTTTGCAAATTGGTGAAGTCGGGATCCAGTAAGATCTGGCCCTTCGTTGAATTTTTGGACAAAGAATTTTTCGATTGCTTGATTCTCAAAAGAGACATGTACCCATAATTCATTGCCATCGAGAACAAGCTCAAAATGCGTTAGGGAATCATTTATTTTGTGAGGCGAGGCTTCCAAAGTTGTCGGATCTTGAGAAAGATAAACAGCAATAGCGTTAGCCAACGTACGAAGCCCTGTTCTAAAAAACCCTGTTGTAAAAATCACAGGAATCCTGCTTGCGTCGTTAACTCTATCCCTTGCATCAGCGATTTCACGCCATGTCGCTTGTTCACAAGTTGTCTGAAAGTGCTTTCCAAGATCATTGCCATTTTTCGGACGCAGGATCTCGTTGAAATAAAACTCCGTTGTCTTCCAATACCAAAAGGCCGTTTCAAAATACCACCAGACGACGGCTGGATCTTGAAAACGATCCCAATGTACGGAATCCATTGCCTCATACGCGTCCAGAACGCTTGGCGCGAATGAGAATTCCTCGATGAAAGTTTCTTCAACCAACTCGAGATCGGAGTAAAAGGAAACAAGACCCTTCTCGCCCTTTTTCTTGGCATTTGCAGCTTCTTTTGCAGTGAGAGGAATTCCGTTCTGTCCTCCATTGCGAATAATCATCCATCGTTTGATTGGATTCTCTCGCTGAACATAGATCCTACGAACTCCTAATTTCGCATATTTGACGCAAATGTGCTCATGCCCAGCTTCTAATAAACATTGAAGAAGCTGCTTCAGTTCACCAAAGAGGATTCGATAAAGCGGCGTGCCATACCATTTCTCTTCACCTGATATAAGGCGTTGGATCAACTCTTGCTTTGCCTTAATAACTTCATCTGAGCAAACGCCGACGGCTAATCGTATTTCATCAGCCGTTGCTTGTATTTCTTCTAGGGCTTTGGCTTCAGTTTCCCTCACCCTTAAATTCATCTGATCCCGTTGACGCGCCCAATTCTTACGTAGAGCATCAAGGAGTCCGTTCTCGGTGAGGAAAGGAATGACCTGAGTGCAAAATAACTCGACAAGCTCATTCCTATGTTGGATTTCTTTAGACTGCTTTTCGAATCGTTCTAGACAATTCAGCAAAAGCAAAGATTGACTGACTGCGAGACTCATTTTTTCACTTCCTTATTACATTTTTAGATCGCGCCTCAGGCTAAAAAGTATCGGTTGCTGTCTAACTCTAGCATACACCAGTCGCATTTTATCTCAAAAAATTCTGATCCAGTCGCACTTGCGTGCAAATGCGCTCACATGAGCAACAGATCCATTATTTTGGGGGTATGAAAAAGCACAGGTCTGCCCTTTCCCCTATCGTGGCTTCTACGGAAGATCGATTAGGACAGTTTTTTGACCTGCTGCTTCGAATAGACAGACGTAACAATCCGGAGCTTTATGGCAGTCACAAAAGTGGAAATCCTTCCCATCCACCCGCAAGACGGGCTGATGGCGTTCGCATGCGTTGAGCTAGATGGACGTTTTTATGTCAGTTCAATTGGAGTCCATCGCAAAAGGGACGGCTCTGGCTACAGAATCACTTACCCCACAAAGAGGATCGGGGAAGGAAGTCAAACAATTTGCCATCCCACCACCCAAGAGTTGAGCAGAGAAATTGAAAAAGTCGTGTGCGAAAAAGCAGAAAAAGTACTCGGGAATGTGACGTAACAAATTAATAAAGAGGTAATAATGATGATCGAAGAATTTATTCGCCTAGTCGAAAGAAAAACAGGATTTGAAGCACGGAAATCGGGACATGGATACAGCTTGCGATGCCCTTCCCACGACGACTCTAATCCGAGTCTTTCCATTAACGAGGGCGATGACGGAAAAATCCTCGTTAAGTGTTTTGCTGGATGCGTTCCTGAAAACATTTGCGCTTCCCTAGGTATTGCAATCACTGACTTGTTCCCCGTGAAACTCGGTAAAGAGGCTGAAACAGCCAAAAGGCGAATAGAATATCCCTATCGCGACGAGCAAGGCAAAGCGCTCTTTTCAAAAATCCGAATCGAGCCTGGGTTTAATGGAAAACTAAAAAGCTTTTACTGGGAAAGATTCAACGAAAAAGGGGAAATCGTGAGGAATCTTGAGGGGTGCCGGAAAATCCTCTATCGACTTCCGGAGGTTTTACAAGCGACCCATGAGGGCAACACAGTATTTCTGGTCGAAGGAGAAAAGGATGCTGACAAATTGGCCCAATACGGCCTTGTGGCGACCACTACTCCTGAATCACTCAAGTGGCCCGACGATTTCACTGCCGTTCTACGAAATTGTGATGTCGCCGTTCTTTATGATATGGACAAAACTGGGATCGAACGGAAAAATTTGTTATGTAAAACTCTCTACGGCAAAGTCAAACGCCTCCGCGTAATAGATCTCCCTGGGATCGAATATCAAGAATCGCACGGCAAGGACGTTAGCGATTGGCTTGCGGAAGGCAACACTACAGACTCTCTCCTTAAACTTTTAGCTGCCACGACAGATTATTCCCCATCTACCCCAAAAGCGAAAATCAGGGCAGTCACGCTAGAAGAGTTTTTACAAATGAAATTGCCGAAAAGGGAAATGATCCTTGCCCCCTTTCTTCCATCGCAAGGGTTATGCCTTTTGTACGCAAAACGGGGTGTGGGAAAAACTCACGTAGCTCTAGGGATTGCCTATGCTGTTGCCACTGGCGGGTCTTTCCTAAAGTGGAATGCGCCAAGGCCAAGAAAGGTCTTATACATTGACGGGGAAATGCCCGCTGGGGCCATGCAGGAGCGCTTGCAACGGATTTCTCTCTCAGAAGACCTAAAACTTCCAGATCCATCTTATCTCAGGCTGATCACGCCCGATTTGCAAGAAGGCGCAATGCCAGACCTTTCGATCAAAGAAGAGCGGGATATCTTGGAGGATTTGATTGCTGACAGCGATCTCATTATCATCGACAACGTGTCTACCCTGTTTCGCAGTGGGATCGAAAATGAAGCTGAAAGTTGGCAACCCGTGCAAGATTGGGCGCTAGAACTTCGGAAAAAAGGGAAATCCGTACTCTTCATCCACCATGCGGCAAAAACGGGTCAACAACGCGGCACCAGCAAAAGGGAAGATATCCTCGATTGCGTCATTACTTTAAAACAGCCTCCTGGACATTGCGCTGATCAAGGAGCTGCGTTTGAGGTCGTCTTCGAAAAAACACGACATTTTGCTGGTGACGATGCTGCGCCTTTCCAAGTCCGCCTAACAGAAGAGGACGACGGGCTTTGGCTTTGGGAGATCGCTGAGCCAAAGACTGATTCTGAAGTCGAAAAGGTAGCTCAGGCCCTTAAAGAGGGGTTAACGATCGAACAGACGGCTAGCCGCACAGGGTTGAGCAAATCTCAAGTTGAAACAAGAAAGAAAAAGGCTAAAGAACAAGGACTTATATGAACAATCCACACCTTTCCGATTTTCCGATTCCTATAGAAAATCCAGAAATCGGAAATGAGAAACAGGAGCAAAATATGGCATCACAAAAACAGTTAGATTCAAACCGCCTGAACGCCCAACGATCAACTGGTCCAAAATCTATCGAAGGCAAGTCAGCCCTTGCCAAGAACCCTCTAAAACATGGGGTATTCAGCAGACAAGTAGTGTTGGAGGGAGAATCTAAAAAAGAATTTGAAGCTTTGAAGACGGAATTTTACGAACAATTCATCCCTGAAGGACTCCTTGAGCAGTTATTCTGTGAAAGGGCTTTAGCCGCCGCTTGGCGACTATCAAGGGTCACGCAGATGGAATCGATGTTGATCAACCATGCCTCACGCAGATTCGATAGTAGCGGGATTATCGAAGTCCTTGGGGGATACCAGGGAGACGAATTGGCGTTACTCTCAAGGTATGAAATTTCTTTGGAAAAAATCCTTTTCAGATCCCTTGCTGAGCTTAGGGTACTACAGTCTGAAAGAAAGAGCCAAGAACCACAAATTGGCTTTGTTCCGCAAAATTTAGTCGAGGACTTGTCAGAGGAAAAGTGATATAATAGCGACCCGAAAAGAAGTAATAAAGGTTTGGCCATGAAAGCAATACTGCTTGCCAGAGTGTCGAGTAAAGAGCAAGAAGAAGGACAGTCTATTCCAGCCCAGGAACGGCGTTTGCGAGAGTATGCCTCCCGCAGGGGGTTGGAGATAGAGGAAGTCTTTAAAATCACCGAATCTTCGACTAAGGAAACACGGAAGGAATTCGAAAAGATCATCGAGCGGATTCACAAATCCAAGGAAATTGTCGCGCTTGTCGCAGATACGATTGATCGCGTCCAGAGGAGCTTCAAAGAGTCTGTCGTCTTAGAGGACCTCCGGAAAGAAGGCAAAGTCGAAATCCATTTCATGCGCGAAGGACTAGTTTTGAACCTCAAATCGAATAGCGCCGACATCCTGAGATGGGATATGGGAGTAATGTTCGCAAGAAGTTACGTTCTCCAATTGAGCGATAACGTGAAACGGAGCAAGGAGCAGGCAGCAAAAAATGGAATTTGGATTGGGCTAGCCCCTCTTGGTTACATGCACGTGGCGCAGGAAAATGGCGACAAAACAATCGTTCCAGATCCCGAGCGCGCGCCATTCATCACGAAACTGTTCGAGCTATACGCAACAGGCAACTACTCTCTGCTAAAACTCCAAGAAGAGGCTGAGCGGATGGGGTTCAGAAGTAAAAAAGGGCATAAAATCGCTAAATCGGTGATTGATGAAATCCTCAAAAAACCGTTTTATTCGGGGATGATGCAAACCAAATATGGTCTCGTCGAGCATCACTACCAACCACTCATTTCCCGAGACCTCTACCAACGAGCGCAAGATGTAGCCAATGGATATCATAAGAAACCACACAAATCGGTGAGCGAACCTTTTGTATTGCGCGGTCTGATTACCTGCTCCGATTGCGGCTGTATCGTAACCCCAGAGATTAAAAAAGAACGCTATATCTACTACAGCTGCACGAATGCCAAGGGTAACTGCAAGAGGGTCTACGTCCGCGAGGAGCCGTTGATCGCTTCTTTATCAACCTATTTTGATAGGATCTCTCTGTCCGAACAACAGATCGCCGATGTGACGCGTTATCTCAAGGGCATCCATGAATCAGAAGCTCTGTTCCATTCGGAAAGCCTCCAAGCGCTACGAAAAGAGCAAGACCGCATTCAAAAACGCCTCAACCAAATCTATGACGACAAGTTGGACGGCCTCATCGACGAACGGATGTACCTTGAAAGGGTGACGACATACAAAGGTCGCCAAACTGAGATCATGGATCAGATGAAGCGACATGAAAAGGCCGATCTAAACTTTTATATCACGGCGAACCTGGTGATGAACCTGGCAACCCGTGCTCGCAAGATCTTCGAGAGTTCTGAAGTGGATGAAAAACGTCAACTTTTAGATTTAGTATTTCAGAACTTGCAACTGAAGGACGGAAGTCTCTCAGTTTCAGTGAGAGAGCCGTTCTTAACGATGCTGGACTTTAAGAATCGTCCGGAAGAATGGGGGCGGTCAGACTCGAACTGACGAAGCCCGAAGGCGAGAGATTTACAGTCTCTTGCAATTGCCACTATGCGACACCCCCATTATGATAACAGATTGCTGGCGAAAGGAATTGAACCCTCAACCGCCTGATTACAAGTCAGGTGCTCTACCAATTGAGCTACACCAGCAGGATTATAGCTAGAAACTTTAACAAAAAAAATCGTTTAGCCTCAAGTATTCTCTCGCTTAGAAGGGGGAGAAGTAGCTTGGAAGCTTTTTTTAGATTCTTCAGAATTGGGAGTAGCGACATTAGTTTTAAAAAAGGAAGTAAGGCCGGTAACCTTTCCTTGTAAGGAAGATACTTGATCCAGCTTACTAGCCATAAATTTTTTTCCAATCATCACAGATTCACAGCATTTTTTAAATTTTTTTCCAGAACCACATGGACAAGGGTCATTTCTACCAGGTTTTTTCATATAAAAATTTATTTAATTGCCATATAGGCTATCATAGCTGAAGATCATTTGTCTATGAAAATACTGCTGCCTATCGCTAGACCTCCTTGGACCTCTTTAGGGAAACAGTTAGAAAGCTTGATACGTAAAGCTTTATATGATTTTCAAATGCTAGAAGGGGGGGGAGAGGCACTCGCTATCGCTTTAAGCGGCGGCAAAGACTCTTTAAGCCTCCTTTTTTTGCTTCAAGCTATTTTGGGTCGGGGCTTTCCTAAACTTTCTTTGCAGGCCCTCCATGTCGACGGAGAATTCTCCTGCGGCTCCGGTGTCAGCCTCCCCTTTTTGAAAGGGATTTGTAAAGAGCTGGGGGTGAACTTTATCCAACTAACTTCGCAACAAAAACAAGAAGGACTTGAGTGCTATAGCTGCTCTAGAGAAAGGAGGAGTCTCCTCTTTCGAAAGGCAAAGGAAGTAGGAGCTAAAATCATAGCTTTTGGCCACCACCGAGACGACTCGATCCAAACTTTTCTCATGAACTTACTTCATAAAGGAGAAGCAGAAGGCAATATCCCAGTAGTAGAAATGCGAGACTATGGAGTTAGGATCATAAGACCACTTATTTATGTCCCCGAAAAACTATTGTACGAGTTTTCAAAAAAGTATGGGTTCAACAGGGTCTCTTGCCTCTGCCCCGTAGGACAAAACTCACAAAGAAAAAAAACAGAGCAATTAATTCAAGAAATGGAAAAACTCTACCCCCATGCTAGAGGTAACCTTTTCCTGGCAACATTAAAACCATAATTATATAATTTTGATTGTTATGCACATCATTCAGTACGCCACTTTTTTCATCTATTTTGCTCTATTATTAGGAATCGGTCTCCTCACCACCCATAAACAAAAAACCGATACCGAATTCATCTTAGGAGATCGGTCGCTCAACTTTTGGCTAACTGCTTTATCGGCACACGCAAGCGATATGAGTAGCTGGCTTTTTTTAGCCTACCCTGCCCTCATCTATTCCGGCGGCCTTTTCAATACTTGGGCTGCGATAGGCCTGACAATATTCATGTATTGCAACTGGCAATTCATAGCGCCACGTATCCGGATCATCACCGAACAAACCAACAGCCTCACCTTAAACGCCTATTTCGAAAATAGAATCGTTGATCCGGGAGGCAAGATTAGAATTGTCTCCGCCATCATCTCCCTTCTTTTCTATACGATCTATATCTCCTCAGGACTCATAGGGATGGGCCTACTAGTAGAAACACTCTTCAACCTCCACTACTGGATGGGCATCTCTCTTGGCCTTTTTATTGTCATGCTCTACGTTTTTTTAGGAGGCTATAAAACCGTTGCCTGGATCGATTTAGTACAAGGGTTTTTTTTACTGGGAGTGATCGTCTTTATCCCTATTTATCTTCTAGTAAAAATAGAAAGCTTTGATAAAGCAGCTAGCGCCGCCAAAACCCTCCACTTAACCACCTCGCTATTTCCCGATTTTTCCTCTAAAACATGGCTGCAAATCTTCTTCCTTACCTGCGGCTGGGGACTAGGTTATTTCGGACAACCACATATCATCACTAAATTCATGGGCATTAAAAATATACGGGATATATTTAAATCCATGATACTAGGGCTTAGCTGGCAAATCACCGCTTTAATTGCGGCCACACTGATTGGGTTTTTGGGAATCTTCTATTTTCCGGAAAAACTGTCCAATCCAGAGCTCCTCATCCTCTCCATAGTTAAAGAGTATTTTTTTCCTTTTTTTGCAGGGCTTGTCTTATGCGCAATACTAGCCGCCACTACCAATGTGATGGCGGCACAAATTTTAGTGGCAGCCTCTAGCTTGTCAGAAGATTTCTATAAGAGATTGGTTCAAAGGGATGCTACAAGCTCCGATCTCCTCCGGGTCTCCAGAATTAGCGTAGTATTAATCTCTATCACCGCTTTTGTGATCGCCTTTTTTAAGATATCGACGATTTATAAACTCGTCTTCTACGCCTGGGCCGGATTAGGATCTGCTTTTGGCCCCCTCCTTTTAACCTCTCTGTATTCTAAAAAGATCAACCGGCATGGCGGCTTATGGGGTATCATTGTAGGAGGGCTGATAGGAGCCCTTTGGCCCGCTTTAAAAAGTGAAATTCCGGCGATGCTCCCCGGGTTTTGTTTAAGTCTTTTTACAATTTATCTTGTTTCCTATATTACTAAATATTATGAAGGGAAAAATGAGAAATATACTGCTAGTGAATGACGACGGCATCTATGCCGAAGGGCTAAAGTATCTATATAAAGCCCTAACGGGAAAAGCAAAGATCACCATCGTCGCCCCCATCAATGAACGATCCGGCTCCGGCCTTTCTATGACCCTTGCCAAACCTTTAAAAATCTTCCAGATACCCTGGGAAAACGGAGATAAAGCCTATAGCGTCACCGGCACTCCCAGCGACTGTGTCAAGTTAGCTCTAAACACATTAATGGATGCCCCTCCCGACTGTATTGTATCGGGTATTAACCGAGGATCAAATAGCGGAAGGACGGTGCTTTATAGCGGGACCATCGGAGGTGTGATCGAAGGGGTCTATAGAAACGACTTGCCGGGAATCGCCTTTTCCTCTTCCGATTTCAATAATCCCAGCTATGAAAGGTTCGTAAAATATATTCATCCTATTGTCGATCATTTCATGCGTCACCCCCCTAAAACCGGAACCCTAATAAATGTCAATTTCCCCATTAGCAAGCACGAAAAAATCAAAGGATTCAAAATGACTAGACAGGGGAAAGGATTTTGGACCGATAATCCGGACAGGAGGATCCATCCCGAAGGAGATCCTTATTTTTGGTTGGGAGGAAAGTGGAAAGAATGTACGGAAGAGGCAGATAGTGATGTCTCTTGGTTAGATAAAGGCTACATCACTGCCGTCCCTGTCCATGTAAATGAATTAACAGATCATGAACACCTTGAAAAACACAAGGTTTATTTTGAGGAGATATTTACAAAACTATGATACTAAAAAAGATTTTTATAGGTAGTTTTATCCTTTCAATTCTTTCAGGGATTTTATGGGGGATAGTAGGGTTGTTTGACTTCGAACTAATAACATGTTTATTAGGTCCTATATGGCTCACAGACATTATCTACGTCATTTTTGGGTTTTCCGGGATATTTTTAGCCGTCACCTATCAGCATGCTAGGAAGAAATGGTTTAAATAATTAAACACCAATATATTAAGGATATAAACACCCAGTGTCCTTGAAACATTTACTTTAATTAAAATAAGTTTTATATAAAATAAAAATTAGAGAGTTTATGTAAATATGGGTGTTCATATGATAAAAAATCTTAAAAGTTTCTGTTTTGGATTATTAACTGTCTCTGCAGTACTTTGGGGTGTTTATGGTCTTTGGGAAGTAGATCTAATCAATTACTTACTTGGTCCTAATTGGTTTTCTAGTTCGATTTACGTAGCCTTTGGCCTTGCAGGGGTATTTTTTTTACTTAACGCTAGATCTATAATAAAAGGAAAAGTTAATTAAATGGTGTGTATATGATGAAAAAATTAGAAGGGGTATCTTTTATTTTGATAACTATTTCTGGAATACTTTGGGGAATTTATGCCCTTTGGGAACTCGATATGGTTAATTATCTATTGGGACCCAATTGGTTAGCAGACCTAGTCGATGTGCTATTTGGGATAGCGGCAGTGGTCTTTGTCCTTAATTTCAAATCTCTATCAAGAAAAATATAGTTTTTAAAAAGCCCCCCTTGTCCGTTAATGGAGGGGGGCAAATCTTCTTGTAGAAAATTCTTAAAACTTATAAATTTACAGACTAGTTTTTGGGCGTATAGCTCAGCTGGTAGAGCTCCTGTCTTACACACAGGCGGTCATAGGTTCGAGTCCTGTTGCGCCCAAATCTTGCTATGTTGCGGGAGTAGTTCAATTGGTTAGAGCACCGCCCTGTCACGGCGGAAGTTGCGGGTTCAAGCCCCGTCTCCCGCGATCTTATTAGTGGCCGGTAAATGAAAAAAACTATACCTTCTAAAATTATCGATATCCTCTGGATCGCTATAGGTGCTTTCCTGGCCGCCCTTGCCATTCGAGTCTTTATCTTCCCCAATTACTTGATCGATGGCGGAGTGATAGGAATAGCCCTGATCCTAGCCAGGCTCATAGGAGGAAAATGGCTTTCTCTTTTTATCATCTTCCTTAATTTGCCGTTTATTTATATGGCATATAAGCATATCCGAAGAAGCTTTGTCATCCACATGTTCTTCGCTACGGTTGTTTTCGCTTTATTCCTGGCAGTCTTAGAGTCTGCCCCTCCATTTCAAGGGGACCTCTTTGAAATTGTCGTCATCGGTGGCGCCATGCTAGGAGCAGGGGCCGGCCTCATCATCCGAAATGGAGGCTGTACCGACGGAACGGAAATCTTAGCCATTATCCTCAATAGGAAAAAGGGATATACTGTGGGACAGATCATCTTGTTTTTCAACATCTTTATCTTTGGCGCTTATGGCCTTATCTTTATGGACTGGCATATTGCCCTGCAATCGCTCCTTGTCTATGTTGTTGCCTTCAAAATGATCGACACCATGATCTCCGGCCTCGATGAGCTCAAATCGGTAATGATCGTATCTTCTGACCCTGAAAGGCTTAGCAAACTCATTATGCATGAGATGGGCCTCGGACTTACTATCATTAAAGGAAGGGGTGGCTATTCGGGAGAAGACCGGGATATTTTGATGGTAATTTTAGAAAGGCTAGACCTCTCCACGCTAAAAGAGATTGTTTTACGAGAAGACCCCCTTTCGTTTATGGCTATTGAAAATCTTCACGAGGTAGCTTATGGTAAGGGGATCAGCGGAGATAAAGGACCGCTGAAAAAAATGGTGAAACAGAAAAAGATTTGATGGAAGGCCCGCACAAAGTCCCCTCCTTAGATTCCTGGAGAGTGTTTCGTATCGTCTCCGAACTTGTCGATGGTTTTGAAACGATGACTCAGCTTGGCCCCTCTATTGCTTTCTTCGGATCGCTGAGAATTTTAGAAGGAGATACCTATTATGAACTCTGCAAAACTATTGCTATAAAAATCGCAAAAAAAGGGTTTGGGATCATTACCGGTGGGGGGACAGGTATTATGGAAGCCGCTAATCGAGGAGCCCAAGAAGCCAAAGGAAAGTCGTGCGGCCTATGTATTATCCTTCCGGAAGAGGAGCAGGTTAATCGTTATATTGATTCCAAATACCATTTAAATCACCGCTACTTTTTCATCCGCAAAGTGATGTTTGTCCGTTATGCGAAAGGATTTGTCGTCTTACCCGGAGGATATGGGACCCTCGACGAATTTTTCGAAGCAATCACCCTGATTCAAACCAAAAGAATCCAAGCTTTCCCTATTTACTTGGTAGGAAAAGAGTATTGGGAAGGACTCTTAGAATGGCTGAAAAAAACAGTAGTCAAAAGGGGGAATCTTTCCTCAAAAGAGCTATCTTTTTTCAAGGTAACGGATGACCCTGATGAAATCGTAGAGGGGATACAGACTCATTATCTAAAATCTCTTGGGCTTGAGAATTTTTAGCTATCTGTAGGAGATAGTTTCCATAATCATTAGTCGGATAATTTACCGCTATTTGGTAAAGTTCTTCTTTTGTGATAAACCCTTTATAGTAAGCGATCTCTTCGATACAGGCGATCTTCAAACCTTGTCTTTCTTGCAATACTTGGACAAAATGGGATGCTTGCTGAAAGGTTTCTAAAGTTCCTGTATCGAGCCAAGCAAATCCCCTCCCTAAAAGTTTCACCTGCAAATCCCCCCGTTCAAGATAGGCTCTATTGATATCGGTAATCTCTAGCTCTCCTCGTGCGGAAGGTTGTATAGCAGCTGCGATATGTACCACATCATTATCATAAAAATAAAGCCCCGGAACGGCAAAAGGAGACTGTGGAGACTCGGGCTTCTCTTCGAGGCTGATCGCACGATTATTTTTATAGACAATAACTCCATATCTGTGAGGATCCTTCACCTGATAGCCAAAGATTATTGCCCCCTTTTTCAGAAAAGTACAGCTAGTAAAAAGGGGGCCGAGTTCGTGGCCATGAAAAATATTATCTCCTAAGATAAGGGCAACAGTATCTTTGCCAATAAAATTCTTCCCGATAAGGAACGCTTGAGCAAGCCCTTCAGGCTTTTTTTGTACCTCATAAGAAAGTTTCAGCCCAAGATGTGAGCCGTCTTGGAACAACCTTTGAAAGATCGGAGTATCTTCAGGGGTGGAAATAATTAAGATCTCGGAAATTCCCGCTAGCATCAACGTAGAAAGGGGGTAATAAATCATCGGCTTATCGAATATGGGAAGGAGCTGTTTGCATAAGGCAAGAGTTGTCGGATAGAGCCTTGTCCCCTTACCCCCTGCTAAAATGATCCCTTTCATGATTTCATTGGCTCAAACTTACAACCGGCCGCAATTAAAGAATCGACATATTCCAGCGTATAATCTCCTGTAAGATACCGCTTATCTTCCATCATATATTGATGAAAAGGGATCGTAGAATGGACTCCGGAGATATGAAATTCTTTTAAAGCCCTTCTTACTTTGCGTATCGCATCTTCTCTATTAGTTCCACGGACAATCAGCTTGGCAATCATCGAATCGTAGTGGGGGGGGATCTTATAGCCGGTATAGCAGGCGCTATCGACACGAACATGGGGCCCTCCCGGAGAGATATAATAGTCGAGGATCCCGGGGCAAGGAGAAAAGCCGGCATTAGGATTTTCGGCATTGATACGACACTGAATAACATGCCCTCGAAAGGTGAGATCTTTTTGCCTGAAAGAAAGCTGCTTCCCTTGCGCAATCCTAATCTGCTCTTGGACAAGGTCGATCCCGGTCAACTCTTCGGTCACCGTATGCTCTACCTGTATCCGGGTATTGACCTCCATGAAATAAAAATTCTTCTTCTCATCGAGGAGAAATTCAACCGTTCCTACTGAGTAGTAGCCTACCTCTTTTACAATATCTACAGCCGCTTGCCCAATTTTCTTACGGATAGAATCGGTAAGAATAGGGCTTGGGGTCTCTTCGATAAGCTTTTGCCTCCTCCTCTGGATCGAACAATCTCTTTCTCCTAAATAGGCATAGTTTCCATACGTATCGCCGACCACCTGTACCTCGACATGGCGTGGATTTACGATCATCTTTTCGAGATAGATATCTCCGTTATTAAAAGAAGCCTCGGCTTCAGCTTTGGCCGCCATAAATTTCTTAGCAAACTCCTCTTCTGAATAAGCGATACGTATTCCTTTACCACCACCACCGGCAACTGCTTTGATGAAAATCGGATAGCCGACCTTTCTAGCAACCCCAATCCCCTCTTTCATATCAAGGACTATCCCATCAGAACCGGAAATAATAGGACACTTTACCTTTTTAGCAATCGCTTTCGCCTCAGCCTTATTTCCTAATTTCCCGATAGCAGAAGAAGGGGGACCGATAAAAATAAGGCCGCAGCTTTCGCAGATTTTAGCAAAGTTAGCATTTTCACTTAAAAATCCATATCCCGGGTGAATAGCGTCGGCACCGGTGATTTCACAAGCGGAGATGATATTGGAAATTTTAAGATAGGACTTAGATGACGGAGCCTCTCCGATACAGATCGCCTCATCAGCCAAAAGGACATGGAGAGCTTCGGCATCAGACTCCGAATAGACAGCAACTGTCTGTAGGCCCAAATCGTGACAGGCCCGGATAATGCGGACGGCAATCTCTCCCCTATTGGCTATTAAAATTTTCTTCATATAATGCGGAACAGTTTCGTTCCAAACTCCACAGGTTGTGTGTTATCGACAAGGATTTCGGCCACTTCTCCTTTTTGTCCTGCTTTGACCTCATTCATTACTTTCATCGCTTCGATGATACAGACAACCGTATCCTCCGATACCTTATCTCCCAGCTTTACAAAGGTAGGTTGATTGGCAGAAGGGGCCGCATAAAAAGTCCCCACCATAGGAGAAGAGACATAGTTGCCGGCTTTGGGAGGAGGGCTTTCAGGAGGGTATTTTACCTTTTCATGAAGAGTATCGTGACGTGTCTTCTCTACACAGGAGTTGCTAGACCCATCCTTTTCTAACTGGATTTCAAAATCCCCTTTTTTGATAACTATCTTTTTTAATGACCCTTTTTCTAAAAGAGAGATGAGTTCTTTAATTTCTTCCGGCTTCATACTCTTATACCCTTTGTATGTATTCCCCTGCGTGCGTATCGACTTTTACAATATCGCCCGATTCTATAAATAGGGGGACCAAGACTTTTGCACCTGTCTCTAATATCGCTTTCTTTGTCGTATTGGAAACAGCCCCCTCTTCGCTCCCTCCTTCTGTCTTCACTACCATAAGCTCTAAAAACTGGGGGAGTTCGGCAGAGAAAATCGTAGATCCATAAAACATAGCCTTCAGCTGTATCCCCTCTTTCAGATAGTGGATCTTCTCCCCTAAAATACCTGAGGCAACCGAAACTTGTTCTAAATTCGCAATATCTAAAAAAAGATATTGTTTTCCTTCCGGATAGAGAAACTCCAGCGTATGCTCCACTAAAGAGACCTCTTTAATCTCTTGCTGCAACTTAAAACTCTTTTCAACCACCTCGTCGGTGATCATATTGCGGAGCTTCGTCTTGATGAAAGGGCTACCTTTAGGAGCCGCTACTTTTACTACCGTCTCGACCCGGTAGATCTTCCCATCGATCTGGATTGTCATTCCGGGAGAAAGTTGATTGCTTGTCGTCATAATTTCCTCATCAAAATTTCTTGAATCTCATTCAGGTTAGAAATGGCATAGTCGATGACTCCACTTGTTCCTTCCGCTAGCCTCCCCCTTCCCCATTTCATATGAATGGTTAAACATCCTAAATCCTTTGCCGGTTTAAGATCTTTTTTGACCCTATCTCCTATGACAATAGTTTCAGCAGGCTTAGCATGAAATTCTCGTAAAATTTGCTCGTAATAAATTTTTTTTACCCCATTAGTTGCAATAGCTATTTTACTAAAAACCTTGCTATCAATACCAGCATTTTCCCATTTGGCTTTTTGGAAGATTACCGAGCCGGCCGTCACTAATACAAGCTGATGACTTTTTCTAAGCTCTTGCAAAAGAGCTATAGCCCCCATGATAGGCTTTACTTGTATCTGAGGAGGGAGCTCATTCATCTCTTTTAGCCCTATTTCTAAAAGCTTTACATCTGCCCGCGTATAAGCTAAAAAAAGTTTTAACGTCTCCTCGCTACTAGCAGTTTTTTTATCGAGGGTTTTCAAAATATATAGAGCCGTAGAAAAATTTTTTACTTGAAGGCCCCCATCAACCATTTTTTTCAATGCCCTTTCCAAGAGGTGCGGGGTAAGAGACCCTGAAGTATCGATTAAAGTGTCATCGAGATCAAAGATGATTAACAATACGCATTAACTCCTGAGCCAATTTTTTACTATCATGTCTGATCAAAGAGCGCTTGATGAGATCCCTTTTATTTTCTTCCGCAAAATTTCCTAGCATATCGGCATGGATCACCCTAGGATCATTGACCATATCGTTTGCAACAATCTGCCCTTCTTCGGAATACCTGGCGATCAGCTCTTCGACAGGTTTTTTATTATTTACCAAAATATAATCGATACAGTCTTTTCCTAGATAAGTTACCATTTCTTTTAGATAATCGCTTACCTTATATCCGGTGGTCTGTCCTTTTCGATTCATTAGATTAGTTACGTACACTTTGGTTGCCTGCGTTTTACAAATCGCCTCTGTGACCCCTTCAACTAAAAAGTTGGGGATGATGGATGTATGAAGTCCGCCGGGCCCCAGTACCATAAGATCGGCATTTTTGATCTCATCTAACACTCTAGGATTGACTCGAGGATAGGGCTCTAAAAAGATACTTTTATAGCCTTTATCGATCTCTTGTGACAAATAGATCTCCCTCTCACCTTCCAAAACCTTTCGGTTGCTCAAAATCATCTTAAGCCGTACCTGGTGAGTCGTAACCGGCAATACCTTACCTCGAATATATAAGATTTTTCCCGCTTCTTCGACCGCCTTTTCAAAACTCCCCGTCACCTTCTCCAGAGCCGAGAGGAGCAAATTACCAAAACTATGCCCTCCAAGATTACCATTTTCAAAACGGTAATTCATCAAACTGCGCAATAGTCTTGAGGAATTGGACAGAGCAACTAAACACTGCCTCACATCGCCGGGGGGCAACACACCCAGTTCATCGCGCAAAATGCCGGTGCTTCCTCCGTCGTCTGCCATCGAAACAATCGCCGTCAGATCCACCTCGTACTGCTTAAGACCTCTTAAGACGACAAAATTCCCCGTTCCACCACCTAATACAACGATTTTTTTCATTAGACTTCTTTCGAAACTCGCTTTGTTTGATAAAATTAGCAATTTTTGTACAACTTTGCAGCAAAATTTTGAGAGCATGTTTGAACACATGGTTGAAAAATTTTGCGGCAAAGCTGTCAAAAAGGACAATTTTAGCGAGCAAATGGAGTTTCGAAAGAAGTCTATTATCGCAAGCTCGCAATTCTTTTAGATAAATCACTATCCTGAAAAATATAGGTCCCTGCCACTAATATATTAGCCCCTGCTTGAAAAGCCTGCTTCCCAGTCACTTCATCAATACCACCATCCACCTCGATATCTACTTTGAGTTTTAACTTATCTATCATCTCCTTGGTTAGCTGAATCTTTTCAAGCACTTCCGGCATAAACTTTTGCCCTCCGAATCCAGGATGAACCGTCATCAAAAGGATCAGGTCGATTTGATGAAAAAATTCAGGAACCATCGAAAAGGAAGTCTCAGGATTGAATGCAAGACCTACTTTCGCCCCGCATTTACGGATAAAGTTAATAGTATCTTCAATGCTTTCCGTAGCTTCTGCATGAAAAGTGATCCGGTTAGCTCCCGCCTCTACAAATCTTTCAATGTAGTCGAAAGGGTTATAAACCATTAAGTGGACATCTAAAAAGAGATTGGTACTCCGGTTGATAGCAGCTACCGCCTTGGGTCCCAGTGTCAGATTGGGGACGAAGTGGCCATCCATAATATCGATATGGATCCCATCCGCACCTGCCTCTTCCACCCTTTTTGCCTCTTCTCCAAGTTTGGAAAAATCGGCCGCAAGAATCGAGGGGAAGACCTGAATTTTTGCTTTCATCGACTGGATGTATATCATGCCATTAATTTGTTTCGCAATTCTGAGACTGTTTCGATCTTCGCTTTTCCGTTAAAATTTGAACCTTTCAAAGCCGGTGTGATTTTTTTGAAAGCGACATATCCTACCAAGGTATAAGCACTTTTAAAAGCATCAAATTCGGAGAAGCAAGGGTAAAATTTTAACCAAATGGGAGATTTCAACAGTCCCATGTTACAAAAACCAACAAAAAAAGTATTGAATTTACGCCAATTTTTCATGGGGCAGTTGGGAATACTTCAGGGGCGACTAAGTAGGGGCAGTTGAGGCCGTATCAACCTTTCTTCAATTGTATGAGCTTTTCCATAACCTCCATATTCCTAGCAATCATCTTAGGGACTTCTTTTATATCTAACTCTTTTTGTGAAAAAAGGGTTAGATCATAGATCTGTCTCATTATTGCTTTGGCGATATCCGGATGGTCCTTTTGTAAACGGAAGGTGGCTAAGACAAAGCTATTATTCGTATTGATAACAAATTTTTTCTTATCAGGAAATGTGGGGCTGGCCTCCTTTGTCATTTGCATATAATCGCGAAGCCGCCGCATCCCCTCGTCGATAACCAAAAATGCAGGAAGCGAATCGCTGGCTAGACTTTTCGCCTCTATCTCTAGGTCTTTGATATTCAGAGAAGTTCTGACAAAATCAGCTATCCGTCCCGCTTCGGTTTTTCCTTCACTATCGAGGAGGGTTTTTTCACGAGCCGGATCTAAGAGCTCGTCTACATGAGAATCGATCCGATGAAAACTAATCCCTTCCTTCTTACGTTCCAAGAAATTGATAAGTGGCGTGTCGATAAACGGATGGGTGTAGAGGACCTCGATCTTTTTCTCTTTATACACAGCAAGAAGGTGGGGCTCATCTTTTTCTTCACCGGTATAATAAATTTTTTTATCCGGGTGAGAGGCGATATATTCTTCTAAAGAGACCCAATTTCCACCATTTGTCTTCCAAATGAGAAACTCTTTTACCCGTTCATAGAACTTCTCGTCTTGCAAGATGCCCAATTTGATGATCATCTCTACATCTTGCCAGTGTTCGATAAATCTCTCTTTTTCCGTTTTATAAAGAGAGGAGAGCCTATCAGAAATCTTTTTGCTCACATGGCTTCCTAACTGGCGAACGGTGGTATCCATCTGTAAATAGGAGCGAGAGACGTTTAATGGAATATCGGGGCTGTCGATAGCGCCGCGTAAGACCATCAGGTAATCGGGAAGGAGGTCTTTACAGTTATCCGATACAAAGACCCTGTTACAGAAGAGTTTGATCGTACTTTGTTGATAGTCGAAACGGGAGTGGATTTTAGGGAAATAGAGTATCCCTTTCATGTGAAAGGGGTAATCGATATTGAGATGGACCCAAAAGATAGGGGCAGGATCTAAAGGATAAAGCTGGTGGTAAAAATCGATATATTCCTTATCAGAGACCTCGGATGGGTTTTTTAGCCACAGAGGCTCTTTATTATTGATCTCTTTGCCATGAAAAAAGATGGGATAGGGGAAGAAAAGACAATACTTTCTTAAAATTTCTCCAATTTTACCCTCTTGCAAATATTCGCTACTCTCTTCATCGATATAGAGGGTAATGGTAGTTCCCCTTTGGCTCCGAGTCCCTTTTTCCATTGTATAAGTAGAAGAACCATCACAGGACCAAAAAGCCGGCTCGGCCCCTTTTTGATAGGAGAGAGTGTCGATAGCAACCTTTTTGCTAACCATATAAGAAGAGTAAAATCCTAAACCGAAATGGCCTATGATCTCTTCTTTGAGCTGATATTTTTCGATAAACTCCTCGGCTCCGGAAAAGGCGATCTGGGTGATATATTTTTCTATTTCCTCTTTTGTCATCCCGATCCCATTGTCGGAGAAGGTAAGGGTCTTTTCCTCCTTGTCGATAGCAATAGTTATTCGAAAGGTATCGCTAACCCCTAACACTTTAAGTTTTCGAATAGCATCAGAGCTGTTGCTGACTAGTTCACGAACGAAAATATCTTTGTCAGAATAGAGCCATTTTTTGATGATGGGCAAAATATTTTCACTATGGATCGAAAGGGTTCCTGTTGTCATATGCCTCCTTTTTGTCGGAAGTGCTCGCCCAAAAAGAGGGCGGCAGCGACCGAGACGTTTAAACTTTCTACTTTTTTGGTGCCGGGTATGGTGATTCTATGTGTAGTTAAAGAGAGGATGTCTGGGGTGAGACCATCACTTTCCGAACCTAAAAGAAGGACCGATTGTTTAGGAAAGGAAAAAGAGTACAGAGAGGTCCCTGTATCGGAAGAGGCGGCGATCAAAGAAAATCCCTTTGCTTTTAACTTTTGTAGGGTGTCTATGGGAGAATGGGTGGTAATTACCCCGACCTTTTCGGCCCCGCCGATCGCAACCCGTTTGGCCGAGGGGGTAAGCCGGATATCTCCAAGTAGGTAATGGATGCCAAAATGGGCGCACGTTCTCAAGATAGAGCCGACATTATGAGGATTTCCGACCCCTGCTAAAAAGAGGAGGAGATCTTCTGAAAAACATTTTTGTAAAGTAGGATGGGGAGGATCCTTAGCAAGGAGGCAGATCCCTTCATGGTGGACCGAATCGGTAAGCTTTTCGAGTTCGTTATCTTCAAGGATGTGGTAGGCTTTTTTTTCTTTGGCACACCATTTTAAAAGGGAAGAGACAGCCTTTATTTTTCCGGGGTGGGCATAGACGCGGATAATATCTTTAGGCCTTTCTTTCCATACCGCCAGGCAGGCATGGACCCCATAATATTTACTTTCTTTATCCATATTAGGTATATATTACATTAATTATGCGTATTTTTGTAGCCCAACTTAATTTAATCATCGGCGACTTTACCTACAATGTCAAAAAAATTTTTCAGGCCATCGCTAAAGGGAAAAAACAAAAAGCCGATATTGTCCTTTTCTCAGAACTTACCCTTTGCGGCTACCCTCCTGAAGATCTCCTTTTCTACCCGAGCTTTTTAGAAAAGATGGAAGAAGTTATGCCAAAAATTTGTAAAGCATCTAGCGATCTTATGGTTGTGATAGGGCTGGCGAGGAAAAATCCGGAGGGGAAAGAAAAAGGGGCCTTTAACTCAGCGGCAGTTATTATCGACGGCAGGCTGGTAGGTTATAAGGACAAGACGCTCCTCCCTACTTATGATGTCTTTGATGAAAGGAGGTATTTTGAACCGGGTAAAGAGCAGAAAATCTTCGAGTATAAAGGAAAAAAAATCGCCATCCTTATCTGTGAAGATATGTGGCAACATGGAGGGGACCTTTTATTTACCCACTATAGGAGAGACCCTGTTAAAGAGTTGGCAGAAAATCCCCCCGACCTCCTCCTCAACCTCTCCGCCTCCCCTTACTATTTTCAAAAGCGAGATACTAGGGTCATTACTTTTGCGGCTACGGCAAAAACTTTGAAATGTCCGATCGTTTATTGCAACCAAGTAGGGGCGAATGACCAGCTTATCTTTGATGGCTACAGCCTTTATATGAGCAGTAAAGGAGAGCTTCTCCAAGTTGCCAAAGGGTTTGTAGAAGACTATCTTATTATCGATACGGAACAGGGGCTATCTCCCATCGCCTTTGAACAAGATATCTACGAAGATCTCTTTTCTGCCCTAGTTTTAGGAGTGAAGGATTATTTTTCCAAGCAAGGCTTTAAAAAAGCCCTACTTGGTTTATCCGGAGGTATCGATTCAGCCCTGGTTGCTTGCATTGCTGAAAAAGCCTTGGGTAAAGAAAACATCACCTGCCTTTTTCTCCCTACCCGTTACTCTTCTAAAGAGAGCTATGAAGATTCGCTCCTTCTTGTAAAAAATTTGGAGATAAAACTCCTTTATCTCTCTATAGATACTCTGTTTCAATCTTTTCTGGATACTTTGGCCCCCCATTTTTCTAAAAATAAACCGGATATTACCGAAGAAAACCTCCAGTCTCGCATCAGGGGGATAATCTTAATGGCCTTTTCCAATAAATTTGGATCGATTGTCTTGAGTACCGGCAATAAATCGGAGATGGCGATGGGTTACACCACTCTTTATGGCGATATGTGTGGCGGCCTTGGAGTCTTAAATGATGTCTCTAAAGCTCAGGTCTATCAGCTGGCTAGATTTATCAATCGCCGCCGGAAGGTGATTCCCCAAACTATTTTAGATAAAGAGCCAACTGCAGAGCTAAAACCCGGACAAAGAGATATCGATACCCTTCCCGAATATACCACTGTTGATGCGGTGCAAGAAGATTATGTCGAAGAGCTTTTAAGCGCTACGGATATCAGCAAGAAAAGGGGACTTTCGTTAGATCTTGTACAAGGACTCATAAACAAAATCCATAACGCCGAATACAAAAGGCGGCAAGCTCCTCCCGGAATCCGGGTAACCAAACGGGCTTTTAGCAAAGGGAGGATATTCCCGATCGTTCAGCGATGGAAGCATTAGACTTTTTTTGAAACTCCATTTACTTGCTAAAATTGTCCTTTTTGATAGCTTTGCAGCAAAATTTGAGAGTCTGTGTTCACACAAGCTCTCAAAGGTGCGCCCGGCATGTTGACCTTGCCCCCAAAAAGGGACTGTTGAAATCTTTAGCTTTGCCGTTAAAATTTGAGCCTTGCAAAGTCGGTTTGATTTTTTTGAAAGTGACATATCCTACTAAGGTATAGGCACTTTTAAAAAAGTCAAATCCGAAGAAGCAGGGGTAAAATTTTAACCAAATGGGAAATCGAAACAGTCCCTAAAAAGATCACAAACCTCCAATCTCAACCGGACTAGTTTTTGAGGGCAAGGTCACTCGACTTTGTACATTTTGCTAAGACGAGTTTACAATACTTGTTGCAAGGTCTGGATAAATAATCTCTTTCTTTCCTGATCATCGGTTAAGAAAAGGTAGCCAAAGGCTGCATACTCGTGGTTGTCGACAGAAAAAGAGAGGAGTTCTCTAGATGGGATTTGCAGTTTTTCAATGGCTAGCGCTATCCGCTTCTTCAAAAAAGAATCTTGAAATGGAATGATTGTAAAGAGGTGTTTTTCCTCTTCTTTGAAGATCCAGTCATCTTTTTTCTTGGTTTGCAGAAGGAGGGTGAAGAGGGTCTTTAAAACCTGTACATCTACCACACTTCTCATATGGTCGGGAGTTAAAGAGAAGAAGAATTTTTGGATGAGAAGTTCTTGAGTCTCCGCGGAAATCCCAAGCGATTCTTTAAAAGCTAAGAAGTGTTGATTTTGATGATAAATCATCCCCCCATTGTAGTCGCGAAGTTGTCCAAAAATCTCTTCTAATTTGGCAAAAACATCTTTGCGAGCCTTATACAAATCTACTGAATGGTCAGATCGAAAATAATTTTTAATGGGCACCTGCATCCGGAGGACGGCCGCTTCTTTGGCATAGTAACGCCTTAACAGCCCTACCTTTCGAATCCTATCTACTTGGATGGAAGCTTTGCTCTTTTTAAGGACATCTTCCAACTTTTCCCCTTTTGGCTTCAGTATTCGGAGGATGATGGCGGTAAAGATTAACCCTTCTCCTTGCTGCTCATCAAAAGAGATAATCACCTGCGGTAGGTCTTGTACATACTTAAGTTGACGGGCTAAGGCCATAATATTTCGGAGAATCTCTTCTTCATTCCTCGGCATAAAGATCGGATGCATCATATATTCAATATGGGTATGCAGACGATCCGGGAGGGAAGTTTTTAGTTTTTGAATCTCTTCATAAAAAAAATCAGCCCCATCTTTTTTCTCAATTTCTAGATAGAGGGTCTGGATGTTATTTTCCTTATTCCTATCTAAAATGAGGGAATTTTCTACCGCTTGAACATGGGAAATGGAGTGTAAGATGGCATTCATCAGATGATTTTTTTCGAAAACCTCATTATCTTTTAGTAGGTTGAGACCAACGAGAATCCCTAATACCGGCTTTTCTCCCGATAATTTGGTCTTTAAAAATTTTAAGATCTGGTGCCTTTCATGAGGAAAGGCTTCCATTTTTTGTTTGAGGAGCTTTCTCATGAGATAAAAGAGCGAGATGATCCTACTGATATGGTGGTAGTCTCTAGTACTTTTAAATTCATCGACACAGGTGACAAGAAATTTTTGCATCTGGGTAAAGATGCTCTTATCGAAATCTTTCGACCTACTTTGGATGAGGGAACCAATTTTCTCCTGAATCATCGCCACTTTACCATCAGGAGGCAACCCCTTAAATTCCAAAATACGGTTAGCATGATAGGTAGAAACAAGACCCAAGCGGAGCTCGGTATCCATCCCCTTCATACTCCTTTTGACCTCTTCGACTTCTTGCTCGGTCTTTAAACGGATAATGATTTCTCCGACCGTATAAGGAATGGGAGATAGATCGGTAAAGACAAAATCAGCAGCAAAGAAGAGATCGATATTGATCCTCTTTTGCGGAATCAGCCAGCGATGGAGCATATCATAGAAAAAAAAGCCGGCATTTAGCCGGTGCTGACAGAGAAAGCTAATAGAGAGGTTACAAGGAGCTAAAGCTAGCTCTGACCAAAGGAGGATAGGCTGAGCTTCTTTGAGGCAGGTGAGCTTAGCCCCTTCCGATGTGGCTAAAAAAAACCTGTCTTGCGGAAGGAGGCGAGTGAGCAGAGTTCGAATCGTTTTTTTATAATCTTCGGCCTCTTTGGAAGAAAGGGCAGGGTTATCAAAGATCTCAATTTGGGTCTCGTTCACTTAAGGAACCTCTTCATAAGTAGGGGAAGGTCTATCTATATCAGGCACAATATGGGTCCCCAATTCCTCTACCGATCCTGTCTTATATTCTAAAAAGGATAAGATCCGGAGGGAAAGGCCGTTTTTTTTAGCGAGAATGAGTGCGCGGGGATGGACAATACCCCCCTTCTTTGCAATAGCAATAGCCTCATCATAATTTAGTTTGTGATAAAAATGGGCTAAAGGATTTATTTTAGGATCCTGGGCATACATACCGGATACGTCTTTATAAAATTCTACTTTACACCCGCCAAGAGCAGTCGCTAAAGCTACAGCTGTCGTATCCGACCCCCCTCTGCCTAAAGTAGTAATCTCTCCGTTTAACCCAACTCCTTGAAACCCGGCGACAATGACAATCTTTCCAAGGCTTAGATGGGAAACAAGACGCCCCGGTTTGACGTCAATAATCACAGCATCGGCATGATTAGAAGAAGTAATAATACCCGACTGACTTCCGGTAAAGCTGATCGCCTCCTTCCCTTTTCGAGCCAAAGCCATAGCCAAAAGGGCACTGCTAATCCTTTCCCCTACTGAAATGAGCATATCCTGCTCCCTTTTTGGAGGGTCGGGGTGGACTTTTTTAGCAAGCTCGATAAGCTGATCCGTCGTATTTCCCATAGCACTTATCACCACGGCTATTTTAGAAAATACCTTCGACCTTTCGACAATGATATTGGCAATAGAGAGAAAGTTTTCGGGGGCCGTGACACTACTCCCCCCAAATTTCATAACCAAAGTGCTCATACATTATAAATTATTTATGAAGAAAGTATTTAAAAGTCCAAATTTTTTTTACTCTTCCAGGGAAATTATTGCATAAATTCTTGAGCATTTGCTAGACTTTTTCCTTTAACACTTTAGCAGGAGCCCCCTTATAAATGCCTAAAAGCACTACCCACGATTGGAATACTTCCAATATTTTAGATGATGTCGATTATACCGATGCTGATGCAAAACAATTTCGTGACCTGCTCCATAAAAAAGAGGCCACTGCTGAAGAGGGCTCTGTCGCCCTAATGACTGCAGGAGAAATCCTCACCGGAAAAATCGTCGAAATAATCAAAGATTTCGTCGTGATCGATGTAGGGCTCAAATCCGAGGGGCTAGTACCTATCGCGGAATTCTGGGACCCTACCGAAATCTCTTTAGGAGCTAAAGTAGAGGTCTTCTTAGACCAAACGGAAGGCTCGGATGGGCAAATCGTCCTTTCTAAGGATAAAGCAAGGAGACAAAGGCAGTGGGAACATATCGTCAGCAACTGCAAAGAGGGATCGATTGTCAAAGGAAAGGTCCTAAGAAAAGTCAAAGGGGGCCTTATGGTTGATATTGGACTGGAAGCCTTCCTTCCGGGCTCTCAAATCGACAATAAGCGGATTAAAAATTTAGAGGAATTCGTCGGCAATACTTATGATTTTAAAATCTTAAAAATCAATATCGAAAGAAAAAATATCGTCGTTTCAAGAAGGGAGCTTTTAGAAGAAGAGAGAATCTGTAAAAAGGCAGAGCTTTTAGAAAACACCCATGTTGGGGACTTAAGAAAAGGGGTAGTAAAGAATATTACCGACTTTGGTGTCTTCTTAGATCTCGATGGAATCGACGGACTTTTACACATCACTGACATGACTTGGAAAAGGATCAAGCACCCTTCCGAGATGGTACATATGGGTGAAGAAATCGAAGTGGTCATCCTTAATATCGATAAAGAAAAGGGGAGGGTAGCCCTAGGATTAAAACAAAAAGAGACCAATCCCTGGGAAGTGATTGAACAAAAATATCCACCCGGGACAAAAGTTCGTGGCAAAATTGTCAATTTAGTCTCTTACGGTGCTTTTATCGAACTAGAACCGGGGATTGAAGGGCTTATACATGTTTCGGAAATGTCTTGGACTAAGAATATCACCGACCCTAGCGAAGCTGTCCGTATTGGCGATGAGCTCGAAGCTATCGTCTTATCTTGTCAAAAAGAGGATGGGAAAATTTCCCTTGGAATCAAGCAAATGGAACACAATCCTTGGCAGAATGTAGAGGAGAAATATCCTATCGGCAGCAGTGTAACTGCCGAAATTAGAAACCTCACCAATTACGGAGCCTTTGTCGAGTTAGAGCCGGGAGTAGACGGGCTGATCCATATCTCCGACCTTAGTTGGATCAAAAAAGTCTCCCATCCCTCTGAAATCTTTAAGAAAGGGGATAAAGTAGAAGCAGTCGTCCTTTCTGTAGATAAAGAGAGCAAAAAGATTACCTTAGGAGTGAAACAGCTCGGAAGCAACCCTTGGGAAAATATCGAAAAGGCGCTACCTATCGGCTCTTTGGTAAAAGGGGTGGTTACCAAAACCACTGCCTTTGGAGCTTTTGTCGAACTGGAAAATGGGATCGAAGCCCTCATCCACGTGACCGAACTTTCCGACCAACCTTTTGGAAAAGTCGAAGAGGTCGTCAAAAAAGGAGATCAGGTAACCTCCAAGGTGATAAAATTAGATCCGGAACATAAAAAAATTGCTTTATCGATCAAAGAATATCTTATCGAGAAAAATCAGGTCAATCGAGATGATATAGTGGTAGAAAAGAAAAAGATCGTCAAGAAGAAGAAAAAAGAAGAAAGGGAAGAAGAATAATCTCTAAGCCTCCACTTTCTATAATTTTAAAAAAATTATGAACAAAGATTTAGTAGCTATTTTCGAATACCTAGAACGGGAAAAAGGTATCAAGCGTGAGATCGTTATCGAAGCGATCCGCGAATCACTCCTTGCCGCTGCCAGAAAAAGTATCTCCGGCATAGGAAAAGTTCATATCCAAATTCACCCTAAAACGGGAGATATTGAGGTCGTAACCCAAAAGAAAATTGTCGAAGTAGTTCGGCTTCCCGAAGAGGAGATTTCTCTAACAGAGGCGATGGAATTAGAGCCAAACTGCCAGTTAGGTCAATGGTTAGAAATTATCATTACCCCCCAAGATTTTGGGAGGATCGCTGCACAAACGGCTAGACAGATTATCAGCCAAAAGCTCCGTGGAGCCGAAAGAGATGTGATCTATCAAGAGTACCGCCACCGTGTAGGTGAAATTATATCGGGAACGATCAAACGTTTTGTCCGCGGAAAAAATATCATCGTAGATCTCGGTAAAGTAGAGGCCCTCCTTCCCGAGCGGTTTTATCCCAAAACCGAACGTTATCAAGTTGGAGAAAAAGTTCAAGCCCTCCTCTTAGAAGTTCACGATACGGAAGGTGGTGGAGCGGAAGTAGTCCTAACTCGGAGCCATCCGGGGTTTGTAGCAGAGCTCTTTAAACAAGAGGTTCCTGAGATTAACGACAATACGGTTTCTATTGAAAAGATTGTCCGAGATGCCGGCTACCGGACAAAATTAGCCGTCCGTTCCTATGACCCTAAAGTCGACCCTGTAGGGACTTGTGTTGGTGTGCGGGGGACAAGGATCAAAAATATCATACGCGAACTTAACAATGAAAAGATCGATGTCATCCCTTATTCTGACGACATGCTTCAACTATTACAAAATGCTCTATCGCCCATTGAAATTCGTAAGTTGAAGATCAATGAAAATCTTGTTTCTATCATTGTAGGAGACGAAGACTACCCGGCCGTCATTGGAAAGAGGGGGATGAATGCTAGACTTATTTCACAGCTAATCGGCTGTGAGTTTGAAGTGCAAAAATTAAGCGAATACCAAAAACATGTCGCTCTACAGATGGAAGAGCTTTCTAAAAGTGAAGACCCATCGATACACATAAGCCCTCTTCGCATCGAAGGGGTGAGCACCCTTATCAGCGAGAGTCTAAATTCGGCCGGTTTTGACTCCTTATATAAAGTAGTCAGCGCCAGTCCACATGAGCTTACTTCCAAGGTCCCCGGCTTCAACTACTTTGATGTCGCGGACAAAATTTTAGAACAAATGAAGCATAAAAAGGTATAAGCGTTGGCTAAAAACCTTAAACTCAATATTAAAAACACTCAGCTTGCCGAAGCTCTTCATATTCAGGCGCCTAAGAAAAAAATATCGGAAGATGGCCCTCCCAAGAAAAAAGTGAGGATTAAAGAAGCTATTTTGGAAGAAGAGGTTCAAAAACCTCGGGCCCGTATCTTACCTACTGCTGAAGAGGTCCTTTCTATTGAAGAAGCAAAACCTCCTGTTGAGTCTATGGAAAAAGCCCCTCCTTCAAAAGAGGGAGAAAAAAAGGAAGAGATAAAGGAAGAGCCAAAATCTCCTCCTAAAAAGGGGTTAGAAGCCTATCTCGAAGAAGATGCTAGCCGTAAAGGTGGTGGTTTTAGAGATTTCAAAGATTTTAAGCCACCCCGTCGCAAAGAAACCACCCGTTTTGATGCAAGAGATAGACTGGGGCTCCGAGATCAACGAGAAGAAGAGGCTTGGAGAAAAAAACGGAGATTCGCTCGCAAACAGACGAATATAGAAGAACTTGTCCTCCGCCCTAAAGCGCTTACTGTCCGTCTTCCCATTTCGATCAAAGATCTTGCCCAAGATATGAAGTTAAAAGCTTCGCAGCTTATCGCCAAGCTCTTTATGAAAGGGCTCACCCTTACCTTAAACGATTTTCTCGAAGATGAGACGACAGTACAGCTCCTAGGACATGATTTTGACTGTGAAATCGCAATCGATACTTCTCAAGAAGAAAGGCTCAAAATCACCGACAAAACCATCGCTGAAGAAATCGTCCAAACACCAAAAGAAAAGCTAATGCCCCGTGCTCCCGTAGTCACCTTCATGGGACATGTCGATCACGGCAAGACGAGCCTTATCGATGCTATCCGCAAGAGTAATATCACCTCCGAAGAAGCCGGGGCCATCACCCAGCATATCGGTGCTTTTAAAACAAAAACCAATTCCGGAGAGATCACTATTTTAGATACCCCCGGCCACGAAGCATTTTCTGAAATGCGGGGAAGGGGTGCTAATGTAACCGATGTTGTCGTCTTAGTCATTGCGGGGGATGAAGGGATGAAAGAGCAGACAATAGAGGCGATGAATCAGGCCAAAGAGGCAAAAGTACCTATCATCGTCGCCCTCAATAAATCGGATAAAACAAGTTTTGATCCCCAAAAAATTTACCGAGAACTTGCCGACCACGACCTTCTCCCTGAATCTTGGGGAGGAACTACTATCACCGTCAACTGCTCTGCTACTACAGGAAAGGGGATCCCTGAACTATTGGAAATGATCGCTCTCCAATCAGAGGTATTAGAACTGCGAGCCAACCCCCGCACGAGAGCACGTGGGGCCATCCTCGAATCGCAGATGCATAAAGGGATGGGAGCGGTAGCTACGGTCCTCATACAAAATGGAACCTTAAAAAAAGGAGACGCAATCGTCTTAGGTTTCCACTGGGGTTCCGTAAAAACAATGCAAGATGAACATGGGAACCACTTGGAAATAGCCGGCCCTTCTACTCCTGTAAAAATTACCGGTCTTTCCGACCTTGTCGAAGCGGGATCAGAATTTATCGTGGTCAAAAGCGAAAAAGAGGCCAAAGAGCTCGCCCAGGGCCGCCTGGAAGGACAGGAGCAAAAACTCCTGCAACAGAAAAAACCCGGTCTCGACAAAATTTTACAGCAGCAAAAAGAATTTGGAGAAAAGAAGGTCCTTCCCCTTATTTTAAAAGCCGACGTACAGGGCTCTCTGGAAGCTCTTCTCACCTCGCTTTTAAAGCTTCCTTCGGATAAAGTGCGTCTAGAAATCGTCCAAACAAGCATTGGAGAAGTCTCCGAATCGGACATCGAACTTGCTGCTGCTTCAAAAGCGACTATTATTGGCTTTCATACGAAAATCGAAGCCCACTCTGACAGTCTTATTAAATTAAAGGAGGTGACAGTCCGCCTTCACAACATCATCTACCATGCGGTAGATGATGTCCGCGATATAATGACAGAACTACTCGATCGTATCCCGCAAGAGACCAATACCGGCACTGCCGTTGTCAAAGCAACTTTCAAATCTTCTCAACTGGGTATTATCGCCGGCTGCCAGGTGACAGAAGGGACAGTTTCCCGTAGCAATTTGATCCGTGTTATTCGTAGCAAAGAAGTTATCTGGCAGGGAAAGATAGCCTCTTTAAAAAGGGTGAAAGAGGATGTTAAAGAGGTTACTAAAGGTTTAGAATGTGGAATCCTCCTTGAAAACTTTACCAACCTCAAAGAGGGAGATATCCTGCAAGCCTATGAAATCACCTACCTAAAACAAGAGTTATGAAACAAAAGCGATTACAGCGATTAGGCTCCTTATTAACCGAAGTAATATCGGAAGTAATCCGAAAAGAGGTCCGCAATCCTAACATAGCCCAGTTTATATCAGTAACTCGTGTGGAGATATCTGCTGATCTACACCATGCCAAAGTCTATGTCAGCATCATTGGGGATGAACAAGAGAAGAAAAAGACGATCGAAGCACTGCAATCGGCAGCGGGCTTCATTGCAGTCTCTGCTTCTAAAAAAATCGTTATCCGTTATTTTCCCTCTCTTACTTTCAAGCTCGATACCTCTGTGGAAGAGCATCTGAAGATTGAGAAAATTTTAAATGAAATCCATCAAGAGCAGTCCTCTCGTCATGAAAACGAGAAATGAGGGGATCCTTCCGGTCAATAAAACTTCGGGGACTTTTTCTTTTTCCCTTGTACGACAGCTTCGTAAAATTGCTAAAATCAAAAAAATTGGCCATTCAGGGACATTAGACCCTATTGCTTCCGGGGTGATGGTGATGCTCCTTGGTAAAACCTATACAAAACAAGCCCCCTACTTTCTTACGCAAGATAAAGAGTATCTAGTGAAGATTCAGTTAGGCATGGATACTGACACTTATGATAAAGAAGGGAAAATAGTGGCTACTTCTTCTAAAGAGCCCACCTTAGCCGATCTAGAAAAAGCCCTGACCCATTTTCAAGGAGATATCGATCAAATACCCCCGATGTTTTCTGCCAAAAAACATCGGGGAAAAAAGCTCTATGAGCTCGCTAGGCAAGGCAAAGTGGTAGAGAGACCTCCTTGCAAAATAACCCTTTCGACCCACCTATTATCCTATAAGTATCCCTACCTAGAACTCCACATCCAATGTAGTAAAGGGACCTATATCCGCTCTGTCGCTTATGATTTAGGAAGAAACCTTGGTTGCGGCGCTCATCTTTTTTCCCTCATTCGAAATAGATTGGGCCCCTTTCACCTAAAAGATTGTATCGATGAAAAAGAACTCTTAAACCCCCACTTTCTTTTACACGAGCATCTCTATGCACATATCCCGTAATCTTAATAAAATACCCTCTTACGCCATCACTTTAGGTGCTTTCGACGGTCTTCATCTCGGCCATCAAGCTCTCATTGCAGCTTTAAAAAATATCCCAAATACCTTTTCGGCCCTCATTACCTTTTCTTCCCATCCCCAAGCTATCCTCCATCCTGAAACGCCTTTCACCCCCCTATTGACCGAGAAAGAAAAATTGACATTACTAGACCAATTTGGCCTAGATTTAGTCGTAATCCTCCCATTTACCCCCGAAGTTCCCTATGACAAATTTCTCACCTGTCTTCATAAAAAACTCCATTTCTCCCACCTCTTGCTTGGAGAAGGGGCTACGTTTGGAAAAGATCGCAAAGGCGATGCAGCTTCCGTCCGTGCTTTTAGTAAAAACCTTGAATTTGAAGTGACCTACATTCCTAAGGTCACCTATAAAGGCAAAATCATTTCCAGCTCTCGTATTCGTGAGGCTCTAAATAAAGGAGACACTCTTGAAACAGAGGCGATGTTAGGAAGGTCCTTATGAAAGAGCTCTCTTGTGGTATCGTAGGGCTTCCCAACGTGGGCAAGTCGACCCTCTTTAATGCCCTCACCAAAAAACAGGTCGCTGCCGAAAACTATCCTTTTTGCACCATCGACCCGAACCTGGGCATTGTCAACCTCATCGACCCTAGGCTAGAACAGTTGGCCCTCCTCCATAAGAGCAAAAAAATTGTCTATGCTACGGTCACCTTTGTCGATATCGCAGGGCTTGTCAAAGGGGCGTCGAAAGGAGAGGGGCTCGGAAACCAGTTTCTCGCCAATATCCGCGAAACTGATGCCATTATCCAAGTAGTCCGATGTTTTGAAGATGAGAAAGTCATACATATCATGCAAGAGATCGACCCAATCCAAGATATCGAAGTTATCAATCTTGAGCTCATCTTAGCTGATCTGCAGATGGCCGAAAACATCACCTTCCGCCTTGCCAAGCAGATGAAAGGGAAAAAAGAGTTAGAGGCAGAACATGCCCTTTTTACTAAAATCCTCTCCCATCTCAACCAAAATCTTTCCCTTCGAAAATTCTCGTTCACTGAGGAAGAAGCCAAAATCGCAAAAAAATATCCTTTTCTCACCTTAAAAAAAATTCTCTATGTGACCAATGTCAGCGAAAACGACCTTCCCTCCATGGAAAATCCTCTTACGCGGCGTGTCCAAGAGTATGCAAACGTAGAAGGGAATAAGATAATTCCCCTCTCAGCCAAATTAGAAGAAGAGATAGCCCAGTTACATGAGGCAGATGCCAAAGAATTTTTACACAGCATCGGCCTCGAAGAGACTGGGCTGAATAGACTTATCAAAGCAGCCTTTGAGCTCCTTGGACTTGTTACCTTCATCACTGCAGGAGAGATGGAGACCCGTGCGTGGACGATCCAAAAAGGAATGACAGCTAGCCAAGCTGCCGGCTGTATCCATAGCGATATCGAAAAAGGGTTTATTCGTGCAGAGGTCATCTCCTATTCGGATATGATCACCTATAAAGGAAGGGTTCAAGCTAGAGAAGCAGGTAAAGCTAGGTCAGAAGGAAAAGAATATATCGTCCAAGATGGAGATGTTATTTTGTTTTATCATGCATGACGGGACTGTTGAAATCTCCCATTTGGTTAAAATTTTACCCTTGCTTTCCCGAATTTGATCTTTTTAAAAGTGCCTATACCTTGGTAGGATATGTCATTTTCAAAAAAAAATCAAACCGGCCTTGCAAAGCTCAAATTTTAAAAGCTATGCGAAGATCAAAATAGCCCCATGCTACCGGAATAAAAATTTTACTATTTACGGGACTGTTGAAATCTCCCGGTTAGTTAAAATTTTACCCTTGCTTCTTCGAATTTGATTTTTTTAAAAGTTCCTATACCTTAGTAGGATATGTCGCTTTCAAAAAAATCAAACCGACTTTGCAAGGCTCAAATTTTAACGGCAAAGCTAAAGATTGCAACAGTCCCTTTACTGACTTTTCATAAAACCCAATAGTAAATTTTTAATTCTATTTTTAAAAAATAGCAATCTATGATAAACTTAAAAACATTATGGCAACTATAGGATTATTCGCAGTACGAATTTTTACACCGTTTATTATCACGGGTATTAACGCTACCAGCATTTATTTAACTAATACATTAGCAGATAAATTAATAGATAAGCTTTACCCTCAAAAGCCAGAGGAAGATATCGACTGGGAAAAATATGATAGCTTCTCTACCGTAAGAAAAATTTTAACATCGGCAACAATCCTCGCATCGATCTTAATCCCCACAGTAGGCGGTAGCTACCTCTTTTCTCGCTTAATCGGTGGAGCTATTCATGATCCTTTTATCACAGTTATAGGAACCACCTGTGGAGTTGTGATTGGAGGTATTGTTGGATCTTGTAAAGATCCTATGGCTCTTTCTGTCCTCTATCAGACAATCTGTTCGATCGTCCACCCTCTTTTTAAGAGTGGCGAAGTATAATAGTCTCCCAAGTAATCCCCTCATCTCGGATCACATGGTATAGATCTTTGATACTGTGGCCTTTTGAACCATCTTCCAGGGTCCAATATTTTTTTCTACTGTTAAGTACCCAGGAAAGGAGGTCTCCTTGACATCGGAAGTGGAGACTTTTTCCCTCGTACAAAGGCTCTTGGGCGTTGACAGTAATCCTCCACCTTCCGGGCCACTCACTCTCCGGCTTTACCCTTGAGACAAAATATCCTCCAAATGAATGCCCTAAAAACACTCCAATATATCCAAACTTCTCTTGCCAATGCTCTAAACATTTCCCCATCTCTTGAATTAACGCCTCGGGGGCAGCAAATGAATACACGATTGTTTTTATAATATCGGTCTCCCAATTATCCACACCGGACCAGACGGCAATACACTCGCTAGTTATGTTATTTCTAACTAAAATCATCTTCCAGCCTCCTTCGATACACCCCTTAATTCCACGAGGCTTAGGTCTATCTATAGCTAGAAGTTTATAGTTGGGAAGTTTTTTTCTTATGTATGCCCCCACTTCTTTTTTATAGATAGCATGCATCAGATGAAAGAGATCGACAAGTGGAAGGTCCGGATGTTTGGAAATCCCATGAAGATAGCCCGACTGCACCAAATCATAAGGCTTATACGGGACATCATATACTTCTTGCATACTTTTTTTCGAAAAAAGAGGTGACTATCTCAAAAAGAAAATTTGCGTACAAGGAAAACATTACGAGCAAAATCGATTTGCTTTTTACCCCACTTTCGATAGGCTGTAGTTGGTATGGCAGAAAAAACGGAGAAGGCGACACCGAAGAAGCTTCGCGATGCGAGGAAAAAGGGGCAGGTCGCCAAATCGCAAGATTTTCCTTCTGCGTTTACCTTCGTAGTAGCGATTGTAGGCACCCTTTTCTTATCGGGATACTTTTTTCGCGAGCTCGGCAATTTCATTATCTTGATGTTTAAAGAAGCCGGCACTAAAGGAGATTTTGCTACCAAAGCCGCCGGCTATATGCTCTACACCCTACAAATCATATTAGAAGTGTCGCTACCACTTGTCGTCGTCGTTACTTTCATCGGCATTCTTGCCAGCTTCATCGTCGTAGGTCCTGTATTTTCTTTTGAAGCGATAAAGTTTGAATTTAAAAGGTTAAATCCGATCGAAGGGATCAAGCAAAAATTCAAAATTCGGACACTAATAGAGCTGATAAAGTCGATCGTCAAGATTACCGCAGCGGCTATTATTATCTACTTTGTGATATGGAATATGGTACCCGAAGTGCTTACCACCGTCACCATGCCGGTTATCGGAGGGGCTTATGTCCTTAACGATTTTCTTATCAAAGTAACGATTAGGGTGGGGATCCTCTTTATCATCATCGGTCTTTTCGACCTAGCCTTCCAAAAACGGGTCTTTGGTAAAGAGATGATGATGGAAAAGTTTGAGGTCAAACAAGAATATCGAGATACCGAAGGAGACCCTTTGACCAAAGGGAGGAGGAGGGAGGCCTTCCGAGAGATCGCCTACCAAGAAGGGCCCTCCGCCGCAAGGAGGGCAAGGGCCATCATAACCAACCCTACCCATATCGCTGTCGCTTTAGGCTATGAGGAAAAAGATCCGGCTCCTATGATCTTAACTATGGGACAAGGAGAGATCGCATCAGAAATTATCCGGATTGGGCTGGAGTTGAAAATCCCTATTATGAGAAATCCAGAGTTAGCTCAGGCCCTTTTCTATAAAGGGAAAATATCCGACTATATCCCTGAAGACACCTATCAGGCGATTGCGGAAATCTTGAAATGGGTCAAATCTCTGGAAGAGGCTACCGATGTCAATATGGAGCTCTTTAAGTGAATAAGTTTTTAGAAAGCTTAGCTAAATTTTTAGGAGGAGACAGGGCCTTACGTACCGTCTCAGGCTCCAGCGACCTCGTCTTAGCATTTGTCATCATCTGCATCATTATGATGCTGATCTTCCCCGTCTCCCCACACGTCATTGACATCCTCATTTCGATCAACCTCATGGTTTCCGTTTGCCTCATTTTTGTAGCTCTATATATCCAAAAAGCTATCCAATTGTCGATCTTTCCAAGCCTTCTACTTATCACTACCCTCTACCGTTTAGGTGTCAACATCTCCTCGACACGGCAAATCTTACTCCACCACAACGCCGGAAAGATCATCTTCTCGTTCGGCCACTTCGTTGTAGGGGGCAACTATGTAGTCGGCGGTATCATCTTCTTAATCATCACCATCGTCCAATTCATCGTGGTCACCAAAGGGGCCGAAAGGGTCGCCGAAGTGGCCGCCAGATTTACCTTAGACGCCATGCCTGGAAAACAGATGTCTATCGACGCCGATCTCCGCTCGGGAGTCATCGATACCCATCAAGCTAGAGAACTAAGGCTCGGCCTTACCAAAGAAAGTCAGCTCTATGGCGCGATGGACGGTGCCATGAAATTCGTTAAAGGAGATGTTATCGCAAGTATCGTCATCGCTATTATCAACATAGTCGGAGGGCTAATCATCGGAGTCGCCATGCAGGGGATGACTCTAGGGCAAGCAGTGAAGATCTACTCCCTCCTCTCCATTGGCGATGGCCTTGTCTCCCAAATCCCCGCTTTGATGATTGCCATCACCGCGGGCATTGTAACGACACGGGTCTCTAGTGACCGAAAAGACGCCCACCTTGGAAAAGAGATTTCGGATCAGATCCTAAAACAACCAAAAGCCCTCCTCATCTCCGGAGGGGTCTTATTCCTCATGGCTTTTATCCCCGGCTTTCCGGCCACCCCCTTTTTTATCCTAGCAACAGGTACTGCCGCTTTAGGTTTTGTCGTCCAAGCTAATATGAAAAAAGCGGCAGCAAAGGCAGTTGCCGGCATGACAGCAGTAGAGACCGATGTCGAGGGTCATGCCATTGTAACAGGGGGCACCGATGAATATACTCTCACCCTACCGATCGTCTTAGAGGTGGGTAACGCTTTATCTGCCCTTATACGAAAAGAAAAAGGGGGACTTTCCTTTATCGACCAGATGATCCCAAAAATGCGCCACTCGCTTTACTTCGAACTGGGGGTACGATTTCCGGGTGTCCATGTGAGGACTGAATCGCCCTCTTTAGAGCCTGATGAATATGCTATCCACCTAAATGAAGTCCCCATTACCAGAGGAAAAATCCTTTTAAATCATCTTCTTACCAATGAAGCGGAAGAAGCTCTGAAAAGATATAATGTCCCCTTTATCCCCTCTAAAAGCTCCCTTGGCATGCCCACCCTCTGGGTCCCCATCCAGTATCAAGAGGTCCTTACTAAAGGAGGGATGAAATTTTGGACGGCAATAGAAGTAATCATCCTCCATCTCTCTAGATTTTACCGGCAACATGCTGCCGAATTTATCGGGATTCAAGAGGTAAGGGCCATCTTAGAGTTCATAGAAAAATCGTTCCCCGATCTGGTCAAAGAGGTAACCCGCCTCGTCCCTTTGCAGAAATTGACCGATATCTTACGAAGGCTAGTACAAGAGCAGATATCGATTAAAGACCTTCGAACGATCTTAGAATCTTTATCTGAATGGGCCCAAGCTGAAAAAGATGTCGTCTTACTTACCGAATACGTCCGCTCCACTTTAAAACGCTATATCTCCTACAAATATTCACAAGGACAATCGGTCCTTTCGGTCTATGTGTTAGACCCCGAAATCGAAGATATGGTCCGGGGATCGATTAAACAGACATCGGCAGGCTCGTATTTAGCACTCGATCCCGATGCTACCCAGCTCATTTTAAACTCGATAAGAAATACTATCGTCCCCACCCCTTCGGGAGGACAACCTCCGGTTGTAATCACTGCTATCGAAATCCGACGGTTTGTAAGAAAATTGATCGAAGGAGAATTTCCCGATCTTCCCGTCGTCTCCTATCAAGAAATCGTCCCTGAAATACGCATCCAACCCCTAGGCAGGATACAGTTAACTTAAAAAAAATATGGTCGATCAGCCCACCCCCATCCCCCATTCCATGATAAAAACGACAAAAATCGCTCCCAAACAATCCCTAAATTCTCATAACGCAAATCAAATTCCTTCCCGAGAGAAATTAGAGGATTGGGTAGAAAATAAAGGGGTGATCCTTCCGGCAGGAATGCTTAAAAGAACTTTAGAAGAGCTCCAAAAAGAAAAACCGGTACCAAAAGTAGCTAAAAAAGACGATGGCGAAGAGGGCAAAGTTATCGTAGAAGAGAAAAAACAAGCCGAAGATGCCGCTGCCAAATTTTCCGACCGTAATCCCGAGTTTCAATCGAAAACTTTACAACTCCTCCTTTCTAGGGTATCTCAAAATGATACCCCCGAATCACTTTTAGCTAAGGTCCTAGAAATCTACCCCGACTACTCTCTTGCTGACGAAGCTCTAGAGTTTTTAATTGAAACGACAGGAGGAAGGTTGCAAGAAAACTTGCAGATAGCAAGAGATGCCTTCAACCGATCTTATGGAAGGGAAATACGGGCCGGAAGAAACATTAAGCAAGAAGCGCTAGACTTCTCCTCAAAAGGACTTGGTTCTCCGACAGCCCTTCGCGATATGTACCGAGATATTACCGGCTCTCCTAGAGATCCCCAGCAGCTCTTTCAAGAGCTCTTTTCCCAGTTTCCTTTCGAAAAATTAAAGACAGTTGTCGACTTTTTTTTGCATTCGCTCGGCAGCGATATCAAATCAAAAGGGCCGTCGATCTCACGCCCCGAGTTACAGAAATTAGTAGGCGATACCAGAACTTTACAAGCTATACTAGGCGTCTACACTTTTTTTGAATCTCGGATGAAGATGATTCACAATCAGTTTTTAAGTTTTCATCAAGTAGCCCCTGCTGACGTAACCTTTGAGCTTTTAGCAAAGCAGTTTCTCAAACTATTGCAAGAAAAATATGTTTCCATAGATAAAATCTTACAAATATCTTCCCTTTTAGGGGTCAGCTCTACAACGATTGGAAAAATCATCCTTTTTACCCAAATGAGGGATGCCATTAGACAGGTAGCCCCAAAACTTTATAGAAACAATAAACACAAACAAGATGTGTTGGATATTTTTTTAGAGGCTTTAGAAGAATTAGAAGATGAGTTAGATAGCGAGTCATGACAGAAAGGCTACAAGAGATACTTATAGAACTTGGAAAAATGATCGACATTCCACTTTATGTCGATAGCGAAAATAGCTGTACCCTCATGATAGAAGGGACCCTCCGGATACAAATCGAATTAGAAAAGATGGAGCAAAGACTTATCGTAGGAGCCTTTATCGGCACTATCCCCCCCGGGAAATTTCGGGAAAATGTCCTGACACATACCCTACAAGCAAACCATCTCTATCCCCGGATCGGGACCTTTGGTTACAATATCTTTGCAAATGAGCTTCTCCTCTTTGAAACTTTTGATATAGATACTATAAATGGAAGAAAACTAGCCGACTTTCTCTTTGAGATAGTTCCTAAGGCCATCTCTTATAAAAAGGGGATAGAATCGGGCCACCTGCCGACACCATGAGCTATTTACCCACCCTCCTCTCTTCTAAGGTCTCCGCCCCCCACTGGCACCGGATCGGAGTTTATCCCCATCACGGCTTTTGCCTCCACCTCGCCTCCCTTTTAAGTGAAGAAAGTCTGGGAATAGGAGAGTTTTTCGACCTTTTACCTCTCATCGACTGGGCCCGCCACATAGGACTAGATGTAATCCAACTCCTCCCCATCCACGATACCGGCTTCGACCCCAGCCCTTTTAACCCCACCTCTTCTTGCGCCCTCAACCCCGTCTACCTGCGCCTCACCAAACTTCCCGATCTTTATGAGTTAGACGGAATACAATCTAAGCTAAAAGCGCTGCAAGACTGCAACCGCTCTTCTCATGTCCCTTTTGCTGAAGTAAAAAGGCGAAAGCTTTCCCTACTAAAAGATTATTTTCGCCGCCACCAAAAAAATTTACACCATGCCCATGCTTTCCAAGCTTTTTTCCATAAAAATCCGTGGCTTACCGAATATGGCCTTTTTCAAGCAATCCAAAAAGACCCTATCTTCCCAAAACCACCAGAAAAAGAGCTCTTTCATCTGATGAAAATCCATGCTGACGAACTTCAATTCCAATCCTTTGTCCAATACCTTTGCTACGAACAGATGCAAGAGGTAAAACGGTACGCCACGGAAAAAAGGGTTTTTTTAAAAGGAGATATCCCCCTTTCCGTCAGCCTCGAAAGTGCCGACGTCTGGTTTCATGGAGATCTTTTCAATGTAAACCTTATCGCCGGAGCCCCTCCCGATATGTACAATGCCCAAGGACAGTTGTGGGGATCCCCCTTATACAATTGGACAGAGCATAAAAACAGGAATTATTTCTGGTGGACCCGACGTTTGCAGGAAGCGGAAAAACTGTTTCACCTTTACCGGATGGACCATGTCGTAGGCTATTTTCGCATCTGGGGGATACCTCCGGGGAAAAAAGCAATGGATGGGGCTTTTGTCTGTAATAATCGTTATTTATGGCCTGAACATGGAAGAGAGAAGCTCAATATGCTGTTACAATCCAGTTACATGCTCCCTATTGCAGAAGATCTTGGAACTATCCCCGGAGAGGTCTACGCCACCTTAAAAGATTTGGGAATACCGGGAACTAAAATTCCAAGATGGTCCCGCTATGAACAAGAAGATGGTAGCTTGATAAAGCCCCGGGACTACGATCCGGTGAGCCTCACCTCCGTTTCCACCCATGACAGTGAAACCCTTCGCCAGTGGTGGGAAAATAATCCGTTGGAAGCTAAAGAGTTTGCCGCCACCCGTAGTTGGCGCTACGAAACTAAATGTACTAGCAATATCCGAGAAAAGCTTTTGCAAGATGCTCATAAGACCCCTTCTCTTTTTCATATCAACCTCCTGCAAGAATACCTAGCCCTTTTTGAAGAGCTAACTCATAAAGATCCGCTACAAGAAAGGATCAACGTCCCCGGCCTCAACTTAGATACCAACTGGACCTACCGATTTTTGCCGAAAGTAGAGGCCATCATCTCCCATAATGAACTCACCAATTTTATGAGAAGTTTGCTATGAAGGGACTGTTTCGATCTCCCATTTGGTTAAAATTTGAGCCTTGCTTCCCCGGATTTGATCTTTTTAAAAGCGCCTATACCTTAGCAGGATATGTCACTTTCAAAAAAATCAAACCGGCTTTGCAAGGCTCAAATTTTAACTACAAAGCGGAGATTTCAACAGTCCCATGAAATACTTCTCCCTTTTCCTCCTCTTTGCCGAAATTTTTTTCCCCTCCAACCCACGTATCAAAGCCAAATATGCCTCCTTAGATCCCCAATCGATCTCCCACAATCTCGCTTTCTACCGGCTTTATCCGGAAACAAAAGAAGGGCAATTAGCCTTAGAGCGTATTATAAAACTTTTAGGCCCTTCTTATAAGATGCAAGAGCTCCCGGAAATTGCGCTAGAGCCAATCATCGCTTTGGTCAATCGAAGGGAGGCCACCCTCCCTTCGATCTCTGAAAACGAGCTGGAGCTGATCGAACGCCTCTCTTCCCACCTTCACAACCGAATGCTAAAAGGCCATCAAACCTTCAAATTAGAAGAGATCCTCCTCCTCCCCCCTAATGAGATCGATGTTGCTAGGGCCCTTCTCCTTGCCGAATCTTCTTTAGAGATAGCGAGGGTCTATGAAGCATCACTAGATCTTATGGCCCTTCAAATCCAAGCCCATCTTTCTCCACAAGCAACTCCTTATGAAAAAATTCGAGCAATTAGCCATTTTATTTTCCATGAGATGCGTTTTCGCTTTCCCCCTCAAGCAGTAAGTATTAAAGATATCGATGTCTACACCTTTCTCCCCTCCGTCATCGATAAAAGACGTGGGGTTTGCTTAGGAGTATCGATCCTTTACTTATGCTTAGCTCAGCGCCTCGGCCTAAATTTACAAGCTGTTACACCTCCGGGACACATTTATGTCCGCTATCTCGAAGAAGGAAAAGAGGAGCTCAATATCGAAACGACGGCTCGAGGGATCCATGTCCCTAGTGAGAGATATCTAGGCATGCAAGTAAAAACGCTTCAAATCCGAACGCTAAAAGAGGTCGTAGGACTGGCTTTTATGAACCAAGCTTCTGTGAGCTTTAAAAATGAAGAGTATGGCAAAGCGATAGCGCAGTATGAAAAAGCCCTTTTATTTTTACCCGATGATATCCTGTTACAGCAGCTCCTTGGATTCAATTATCTTTTAAACGGTAACCCGGCAAAAGGCAAAGAGCTCTTGCAAAAGATTCAAAATAAAATACCTGACTATGCCCTTGGCCCAGACACCCTTATCATCGACTATTTAGATCAAAAGGTAGATATAGAAGGAATTAAAGCGATTTTTATGGAAATGAACGGAAGGAGAGAATCGATCCTTGCAAAACAAAAAAAATTAGAGGAGGTCTTACAAAAATATCCCAAGTTTCGTTCGGGACTCCTCGCCCTGGCTAGTTGCTGGATTCTGCAGGGCCGAGAAAAAGAGGCCCTTATTTTCTTACAAAAATATGAAGACATTGATCCCAATGATCCATTAATCAACTACTACCTCTCCACCCTTTCTTTGCAACGTTTTGACTATACCGCCGCCTGGCGTTATTACCGGGCGGCAGAAAGGCTATCTTTGCAACAAGACCACCATCCTTATGCCCTAAAAGAGCTCAAACGACAGCTTATAAGTGTTTGCCCTTGCCATAACTAACCTGTTTTTTTATAATACATGCATATGACATATCCCTTCCTCATCGCTTTTTTATTATTTGCTTATAAAATGGACCCCGATAGCTCCTTTGATAATTTTATGAGCCCTTCTGACCAAAAGCGGACAGGGGTAGAAAAGCTCTCTCAAGAGGAGAAAATGGAGTTGCAGAAGTGGATCAACAGCTACTGCGCAGAAAATGTAGGCAATATCGGTGGCGGCTACCCCTCCATTTCCGAAATCTTTGGAAACGGCACTTATATCCGTCTCAGCGATGATTCCCTTTGGAAAATCGACCCTCATGATACCCCTATCACACAGAGCTGGATTACGCCGGTAGAGATCATCGTAGAAAATAAAGGGACAGGGGAGTACCCCTATCAGCTCACTAATACTCTTACCGGCTCTGCTGTCCGAGCCCAGTCGGTAAAAGAGCTCCCCCCGTATCTGCTACACCCCCCTGAGATTATCATGCCGCCTCCTTCTCCACCAACCCTTCCCCCTAATGAAGCAAAAGCCAAGCAAAAAAAATCCTAACCTATGAGCCAGTCATTTACCGATACGGTCACTTCTGCTTTAGAAGGGGCATTCCAAGAAGCTCAAAAAAATAGCCAAATAGAGATAACCGAAAATCACCTTTTAAAAAAGTTATTGAATGACCCGGACGGTTATTTTGCCTCCATTTGTCAAGAGCTTTCGATCGACCGAAAGCAGCTCCTCAACCAAGTAGAAGAAGCTGTAAAAAAAACCCCTGTCTATACCGGTACTTCACAACCTCCGAAAGTAAGTAACCATTTGCAAAAGATTCTACTTACAGCAGAAGGGTGGATGAAAAAACTATCGGATATCTATATTGGAAGCGACCATCTTTTTTTAAGCTACTCGCAATATCCTACTTTTCCTATCTCTTCTTACATAAAAAAGCCTTTGCAAGAAATAGAGCAAACGATTCAAAAAATTCGAGGGACAAAGCATATGGATTCTCCCACAGCAGAAAACACTATCAACGCTTTAGAGAAATACTGTAAAAACCTAACTGACCTTGCCAAAAAGGGGAAGCTCGACCCTGTTATTGGAAGAGATGAGGAGATCAGAAGGACGATTCAGGTCCTCTCTCGCAGAACTAAAAACAATCCCCTTCTTTTGGGAGATCCTGGAGTGGGAAAAACCGCCATTGCCGAAGGGCTAGCCTACCGTATCATTCAAGGAGATGTCCCCGACTCCCTTCGAGATAAAACATTAGTCGCTCTCGACATGGGAAGTTTGGTCGCCGGAACCAAATTTCGCGGAGAATTTGAAGAGAGGCTAAAAGGGATCTTGGAAGAGATTGAAAAAAGTGAGGGAAACATCCTCCTTTTCATCGATGAGGTCCATACCTTAATTGGCGCCGGATCGGCCGAGGGGGGTATAGATGCAGCCAATCTCCTAAAACCCTCTCTGGCCAGGGGGAGTCTTCACTGTATTGGTGCTACTACCATCGGTGAATACAAAAAATATATCGAAAAAGACGCTGCCTTAGAAAGGCGGTTTCAGCCGGTCACCGTTTCCGAACCTTCGCTAGAAGAGGCGATCAACATTTTAAGAGGGTTAAAGGAGCGCTATGAAATCTTCCATGGCGTTAGGATCACCGAAAAAGCACTACATGCCGCCGTCTTTCTTTCGGCAAAGTATATTTCTGATCGAAAACTTCCCGATAAAGCTATCGACCTCATCGATGAAGGGGCCAGCCTTGTTCGGATGCAGCTGGGAAGCTTACCGCTACCTATCGAAAAAAAAGAAAAGGAGCTCTCTTCACTTATCGTCAAGCTAGAAGCTTTCAAACACGAAACCAACTTAGAGGCAGAGATTGCTAAGGTAAAGGAAGAGCTGACTACCTTGAAAGCCAAATGGGAAGAGGAGAAAAAACTCATCCAGATTCTAAAAGACAAGAAAAAGCAGCTAGAAGATTTGCGCAGATCAGAAGAGGAAGCGGAGAGAAATCTCGACTATAATAAAGTTGCCGAAATCCGCTATAGCCTCCTCCCCAAAATGGAAAAAGATTTGCAAGTAGCAGAAAAAGCCCTCGCAAGTTTAAAAAGCCGGTTCCTTCATGAAGAAGTGGATGAAGAGCTCATCGCCCAAATCGTCAGCAAATGGACCGGGATACCGATAGAAAAAATGCTACAAACCGAAACAGAAAAATTGTTACATATGGAAAAAGTATTAGGAGATACTGTGATCGGCCAGCCCCTTGCTATTGCTGCAATCAGTGAAGCTATAAGAAGATCTAGAGCTGGACTTTCTGATCCCAATCGTCCGATAGGAGTTTTTCTCTTTCTAGGACCTACCGGCGTAGGGAAAACAGAACTTGTCAAATCCCTTGCCGCCTTTCTCTTTAATCGGGAGGAGGCGATTATCCGTCTCGACATGTCGGAATATATGGAAAAACATAGCGTAGCTAAATTAATCGGTTCCCCTCCCGGCTATATTGGCCATGAGGAAGGGGGGCAGCTGACAGAGGCCCTTCGCCGTAAACCCTATTCTGTCGTCCTTTTCGATGAAATCGAAAAAGCGCATCCCGATGTTTTTAACCTCCTGCTACAGATCTTCGATGACGGCAGGCTTACCGACAGCAAAGGGAGAATAGTCAACTGCAAAAACGCTATTTTTATTATGACATCGAACCTCGGATCTCAACAGCTCTTAGAGGAGCTAGAAAAGAAAAAAGAGGGGTGGACAAAAGAGGCGATCTTAAAAATAGTAGAACCTACCCTCAAAGCCCACTTCCGCCCCGAATTTATGAACCGTATAGATGAGATTCTCCCCTTTATCCCACTTACTTTAAAAGACATGGAAAAAATCGTCTCTCTGCAACTCGCCAAGGTATCTACCCGACTAGCCGAAAAACAGATCACCTTGCAATATGATCCGGAAGTGATCAAATTCTTAGCCGAAACCGGCTATGATCCTATCTATGGAGCTCGCCCTTTAAAACGGTGGATCCAACAAGAGGTGGTAAACCCTCTTTCAACCGCTCTTCTTGAAGGGAAAATCGCTCCAAAATCAAAGGTAAGTCTCTCTAGAAAAAAAGAGGCGGCAGGGCGTTTCTCCATTGTCCTAAAAATCACTTGAAGCTATACTAGCCTTTTTTAAGGAAATTTTATGCCTAGAAAATGCCAAGTCACCGGAAAAAAATCGGCTATGGGGCGAAGCTACTCTCTTAGGGGTATCGCCAAGAAAAAGAAGGGGATAGGTCTTAAAATCACCGGAATAAGTAAAAGAAAATTTGCACCCAACCTTTTCACCCGCAAGCTATGGTTTCCGGAGGAAAACAGATTTATTACTCTTAGGCTTTCTACCAAAGCCCTTCGAACTATCGATAAAAGGGGGTTAGCTGCTGTCATCCAAGATATGAGAGCAAGTGGGCAAAAAGTCTAATAAAAGGCTCTTTTACCTATCCCTCCTCTTCCTTCTAGCCCTTTATAGCACCTTTATTTATAAGTCCCTTGCTCCCAGGCTCCCTGAACCTGGAGCCCCCCCGCTTTTATATTCTAGAGGAGAGTTGACCAAGACCTTCATTGAAGCTATTCATGGGGCTAAAACATCGATCCATCTCGTCATGTTTGGCCTTACCGACCCGAAAATCCTCTATCAGCTTAAAAAAAAATCGGATAGCCATATCCCTACAAAAATTTTCTATGACCCCTCTGCCTCAGCAACACAAGATCTTGCGATGCTAGAGGCATTTCCTATTACAGGAAAAGGGCTTATGCACCAAAAAATTTTAATTGTCGATGAAGAGAGAGTTTTTTTAGGTTCGGCTAATATGACTACCCCTTCTTTAAACATGCACGATAACCTCCTGGTAGGGATCTACAGCCCTAAACTGGCCCACTTCCTCATAGAAAAAGGGCCCCTCTCATCGGGATATCTAAAAACTACCATCGGAGGCCAACAGGTAGAGGTGTGGCTCCTCCCTGACAAACATAACTATGCGCTACATGCGATACTCAATCTTTTCTTTCATGCCGGTAAAACGATAAAAATAGCGATGTTTACCCTCACCCATCCTTTACTTATAGAAGGGATAGCACAAGCTGCAAAAAGGGGGGTCGATGTCACTTTACTCCTCGATAAAAATGCCAGCTACTCGAGTAAAAGTGCTTTAGAGGCCTTACAAAAGGAAAAAGTAAAAATCCTCTATGGAACAGGTCCGCAGCTCCTCCATCACAAGTTTCTTTATATCGACGATCAAACGCTTCTATGCGGCTCAGCCAATTGGACGAAGGCGGCGTTTCATCAAAACCACGACTCTTTTATCATCCTGCATAACGTGACGCAAGATCAAAAAAAATTTATGAAACACCTTTGGGATAGCCTTTGGTGGACTTCTCAAGAAAAATAATTCATTTTTATGGTATGTATGAAATTATGAATAGAGATTCTTGGGTCATGCTCTTTAATATTGCCTTCTCGTTATTTATCTTGATGGATCCCATTGGCAATATCCCCCTATATATCGCCTTTTTGAAGGAGATCCCGGTAAAAAGGCAGAGGGTGATTATTTTCCGTGAGATGATCATTGCCCTTGGGGTGATTATCCTCTTTAACTTTATTGGAGAGGGGCTCATGCGCTTTTTATCCATCGCTGAATCTACAGTGCAAATAGCCGGAGGGATCATCCTTTTTATAATCGCCATCCGAATGGTCTTTCCAAATGGGAAAAATGCCAACCTCGACATTGCCAAAGGGAGCGAACCATTCATTGTCCCTTTAGCAATACCCCTTGTCGCAGGACCTTCAGTCCTTGCAGCGGTAATGATTTACAGCCGCCAGGAACAAAGGAAAACTATTATGGTCACAGCTATTGTCTTTGCTTGGAGTATCTCACTTCTTATCCTCCTCACCTCTCCTTTTTTAAAAAAAATTTTAGGCTCGCGTGGAATTACTGCCTGTGAAAAACTAATGGGGCTGATCTTAACTTTGATCGCCGTCCAGATGTTTATGTCAGGGATTAAATTCGAGCCATGACCCAGATCAAACTTATCCTTGCCTACGAAGGTACCCACTATCTCGGTTGGCAAAAGACAAAAGAAGGGCTATCTATTGAAGGAGAGCTGGAAAAAGTACTTACTCGCCTTCTACAACATCCGATCACTTTACAAGCCGCCAGTCGAACAGATAGGGGGGTCCATGCCCTCTATCAAGTAGTAGGTTTTCATACTCCCACTTCCCCTAACCTCTTTCGTCTGAAGCGGGCATTACATGGTCTTCTCCCTAAAGATATAGCTTTAACCGCTATCGAAATAGTCCCCGATACCTTCCATCCCACCCTTGACGCCACCTATAAAGAATATCACTACCACCTCTCCTTCGAAGAAGTCCTCCTTCCCCACGAAAGAAATTTCCTATGGCACTATCCTTATCCTTTAGATCTTCAAAAGATGGAAAAAAGCTTTTGTCATTTTATTGGAGAAAAAGATTTTACCAGTCTGACTAATGACAAGGTAATTAACCCCATTCGAAAGGTACGAGAAATCGAAATAGTAATCTTAAGGCCTCGTAGAGTTTTTTTTAAAATCACCGGTAATAGTTTTCTCTATAAGATGGTCCGAAATATCGTAGGGACCCTTGTATACATCGGCCTTGGGAAAATCGACGGGGAAAAAATACCCGCTATCCTCCAATCGAAAGATAGGAGACGGATGGGGATGACGGCCCCTGCTCAGGGGCTATTTTTAGCCAAAGTAGAATACCCAACTCTTCATTAGGGTATTAGACAAGATTTAATCTGTAAAGATTTTCCCATTGCATTTTTTCCCTTGTAAATGGATCTCGACCGGTGTTGATAAACACTTTTTTCCAATTTTCGTAATCATAAACTTGGGAGTTATATATAACGGGCTGGTTGGTTTTTTCTTCTGTTAAGCAACAGGTAAAAAAACCCTCTTCGGGTACTTTTATTTGATCAGTGAATGCTAATTCTTCATAAACTTTAACCTGTTTTCTTCGTTGAAAGATCTGCCAAGGTTCCCATTGATTGAGATAATCTTCAAAATCTTCCCGCCGCTCCTCACTGAGAATTCTGTGCCCAATTGCTTGAACTTCAAGCCGACTAATCCGTGCGCATCCCCTAGATTGCATGGCTTGTATTGAAAGAGGAAGCAGTAATTCATTTTTCAACTCCAGGCGGAAAGTAAGATACACTTCGGTTGCGTCAATCCAAGATTGGGTTCTAATATATTCAGCGGCAGCCTGGTCGACTTTTTGAAGGCGATAGAACCCTCTAGCTAACTGACGCAGCTTGTTTTCAGTTATCCCAGGATCCTTAGCATGATGAAGGTGAATCATCAGATCGAGAGTATCTACCGCTGAAGTTGTCCTGTCAAAACAGCTGGCTATCCCGTTTTCGATAGCCATAAGCCCTTCTTTGCGAATGGACGGATCTTTTTCCATAAGTCGGAAGATAGTAAGAAGTCTTTGAGCTAGTACGTGACGAGATGCTGCATTTTTATAATCTGCTGTTTTGGTCACCATTTCTAAAAAATCCAGTACGTCAGAGGATTCTTCATTGCTTAACATCAATCGGGGCAAAGGCATTGTAGCCTCTTCTTGGGCAAGTCTTTGAAAATGGCAAAAGGCCTGTGAAATATCTGCAAATATATGTTGTTTCCCTATATAAGAAAGATCAAACTGCATGCCAAGAACTTCAGTGGATTTTAATTCGTTGATGGTCGCTCTTGGCAAGGCGGTATTTATTAATTGTATCTTACGTATCAAACCGTTTTCAGAATATCCCAGACTAGTAATCCACTTGGGCAAAGAAGTAAGTTTAGTGCATCCTTTAAAAATGAAATCTCCTCCTACTGAAAAACCTTCAGGTATAGAAGAACCTTCAGGTAAAGAAGTAAATTGAACGCAGTCGGTGAGGTCGAGGGTTATCCCTACATGTAACTTTGTAGGCAAACAAGTAAGTTGAGTACAGCCTCTGAGCTGGAGATACCCTCCTACGAATAGCCCTTCTGGTAACTGGGTAAGATGAATGCATCCATCAAGATTGAGATCTCCTTCTACGAATAGCCTTTCCGGTAGTTTAGTAAGTTTAGAGCAGCCTGCGAGACCGAGATATGCTTTTACAGATAAATTCTCCGGCAGTTCTACAAGGTTAGTACAGCCTTCGAAAGAAAGGTCTCCCTCTACGGATAGTTCTTTAGGAAATAGGGTAAAGTTTTTACAGTCTTTAAGACTGAGATACCCTTTTACAGATAATTTCTCAGGTAACATAACAAGGTTAACACAATCGTCAAGAATAAAATTTCCTCCTATAGATAAATTCGGCGGCAATTCAATACGATTGATCGACGGAGCGATGGTAAGGTTCCCTTCAATATGAAGGGGATATCCTTGATATAACTGAAAAAACTTATCAAAGTCCTCTTGGGTATTGATGGTTACATTTCCTTGTACCTCTTTACGACAAATAGGGCCCACTCTGTGGCTTAAAATAGAGAAATTCGTCGGCAATTCAATACTATCGATTGACGAATGTTCGGTAAGGCCCCCTATATGAGCACCTTCGGCATTTATGGTTAGATCTTCTCCTCCCTCTTCTGTATGAAGAATAGGGTCCACTCTGGTTCTTAAAAGGGAAAGTGGTAGTGTACAGCAAGAAACTACGCCATCTTTTAAGATACGAAAAGCGCATGCGCAAACCCGATAACATGTAAGAGAAAATGGATTTAAAAAAGCACGAAACCAACTATAAGATTGAGAAAAAAAAGTTGTAATATTTGTTGTTATTTTCATTGGAATTTAATTCTAATGAATATTTATTTTCTTTTAAACTAAAACATTTTTTATATTTAAATTATAATATGAAACCATTTGGATCTCTTAAAAATAAGTTTACGGTCTCATGGGGCAATGCTTATTCTAAGAGACAATCTCTGAATGAAACCATATAACTGCTCAATCGTCTAAATTTACCGAACCAAATAAAAGTTTTTTCTACTATCCACCTCTTTGGCTTGACGACAAATCCCTCTTGGCCTCTCGTCTCTTTATGGTCTCCATCTCAATCCGATACCTCTTTGCTCTGATCTTCATCTTTTCTCCCCACAATAACCTGGATCAGCTATCACTTTCTGAGGCAGTTTTTGTCCCTCCCGAGTTTGACACCTGATTTTTTTAAGATCCTGTACATGAGATAGTTGCAAAAAATAAAATGCCGTGTGCCACTACATTTTTGCAGAGATTTATGCCTCTCATCAATTTATGGCACAATTCAGTAGCTTTGGTGGAATGGGTGCACCAATCGCTGCGAACAGTCGGTAAGCGTTCCCCTTAATATCACT
>DAHXLK010000040.1 GCA_027366035.1 Chlamydiota bacterium | reverse complement strand
AGCTTCAATGAGATAGATTTTGGATTCTTCGGGGTTGATCCGTCGGAAATTTTTGAACATGGTTTTGTAAGCGATTTCGGCAATGGCTCCCGCCATTTCTACACCTGTTGGCCCTCCCCCGATGACGACGAAATTGAGGAATTTAGCTGCTTCTTTGGGATCTTCGATTCTCTCGGCTTTTTCAAAAGAGAGCAAGATGTGTTCCCGAATTTTCAAGGCATCGCTCAGCGTCTTAAGACCAGGGGCAAAAGGTTCCCATTCATCATGTCCGAAATAGGAGTGGCGTGCGCCGACAGCGAGAACTAAATAGTCATAGCGGATTTGATCTCCATTGGCAAGTGCTACACATTTTTTATTTTTATCGACAGCAACAACATCTCCCATGATGACACTTGTATTTTCTTGCTTACGTAGGATTTCCCGAATAGGGATCCCAATTTCTCCAGGAGAAAGAGCGGCTGTTGCGACTTGGTAGAGAAGAGGTTGAAAGAGGTGATGGTTGGTTTTATCGATCAGAATAATATCTAGATCCGTTTTTTTTAGAGCCTTTGCGACATTCAGTCCGCCAAAGCCACCTCCGATAATCACAAGTCGTGTCCGCTTCATCGGTGCTCCTCAATAATTGTCATTATTCTTAAGGTATCCAAAAAAGACATTCTATCCAACATTAGACTTCTTTCGTAATTCCATTTGCGTGCTAAAATCGCCCTTTTTGACATCTCTAAAATCTATTTTTAAGGACAATGTGTGAACACATGGCCGAAAAAATAGATTTTAGAGGGTGTTTGCAAACCTAACCTCCTGTTACCAGTCGATTTAAGATGAGCCTAGTCATAGCCAGGATTAGGAACGTGCTTCCAATGTACGGATAGAATTCGTAGTCTTTAGAGAACCTTCTAAACCGTCCTAGCCATGCGAACGTCCTTTCCACGATCCATCTCTTTGGAGTTATTTTGAAATTGCGAAGGGTCTTTAACTGACCCTTCGCACTATCCCATCCTTGCAGGCGCTTTACAATTCTAAGTTCTACTCCTTGTCGTTGACACTCCTCTATGAGTTCAGGGCTCTGATAAGCAGAGTCAGCAAAAAGGATTTTTAGCTGACTCCATAAGGCAGTTCTCGTGTTTATTAGAGAAGAAAGGCCATATTTATCATGTGTGTTAGCCGCTGATGTAACGATTCCAAGAAGAAATCCTAAAGTATCCACGACAATATGCCTTTTCCTTCCTTTCACTTTCTTATGTGCATCAAAGCCCTTGATACCCCCTTTTCAGTAGTTTTTGCCGACTGGCTATCGACTATACCTACTGTAGCCTTTTCATTTTTTCCTGCTGCTTTTCTAGCTAGGATATATACTTTTTCATAGACCTTTTGCACACACCCTTTTTTCTCCCACCTCCGCATCTGGACATACACAGCTTGCCAAGGGGGATATTCCTTAGGCAAGAATCTCCATTGGCATCCTGTTCTTAAAAAATAGAAAATACCATTTAGAAGAGCCCTTTTTGAGTGGATAGGAGGACGGCCTCCTCTTGAGAAATCAGTGGCAAACTCGTCTTTCACAAGCTCCCATTCGGCGTCTGTAAGATCTGAAGGATAAAACTTTTTCATCTAAAGCCTCCTTGTTCAGCTTCTGAAAAAATTTTATCATTTTCTTTTTATTTAGGTTTGCAAACACCCTCTTAGAGCTCTTTAGTTGGTATTTTTATAGGCTTAGGTGTCCGGCTGCAGACGATAAAATCGGGTCGAAGGGATATTCCACTGTCTATGAA
>DAHXLK010000038.1 GCA_027366035.1 Chlamydiota bacterium | reverse complement strand
TTTGGTTCGAGGGGGTGTAATTCACGCGACCTTGGGAGAGCTGAGAGGCCCGAATTAGCAGGGATGGGCTTGTTCCAAAAAAGCTCATTCTTCAGCGACCTATCTCTGTCATTTAAAAATCCTTTTTAACGGGAGCTGCTGTGCAAGAGGTCTATTCCTTGACGAAACATTCTCTTTACAGATATGATCATAAACTATAAACCCGGTTGGCTCTCTATCCGCATGCGAGATGAACGACGGGCCTTTGTTACAGACAATCGCCCGAGGCGGATAGAGAGCCAACCGAGGTATAATGCCCAGGTGGTGAAATTGGTAGACACGCCAGACTTAGGATCTGGTGCCGCAAGGTATGTAGGTTCGAGTCCTATCCTGGGCAATAAGTAAGGGACTATTGAAATTTTTAGCTTTGCAGTAAAAACTTGAGCTTTGCAAAGCCGGTTTGATTTTTTTGAAAGTGACATATCCTACCAATGTATAAGCACTTTTAAAAAGATCCAATCCCGGAAAGCAAGGGTAAAATTTTAACCAAATGGGAGATTGAAACAGTCCCAGTAAGGAGCGAAAGTGAAATTTTTTTTACGAAAGCCGATACACTACCACCATATCGATGAAACGGAAGGGATCCATGAACTAAAAAGACATCTAGGCGCCGGACAGCTCACTTTAATTGGAATTGGAGCTATCATTGGAGCAGGGATTTTTGTAATTACCGGGCAAGCCGCCGCACAATATGCAGGCCCTGCTATTGTCCTTTCTTTTCTCCTCTCCTCATTAGTCTGCATCTTTACGGGCCTTTGCTATGCCGAACTCTCCTCTCTCATCCCTGTCTCCGGAGGATCGTATTCTTATTCTTATGTCGCGATGGGAGAGCTTCCCGCTTGGATTGTCGGTTGGGCGCTATCCATACAATATATCGCTTCCTCATCAACCGTCGCCGTAGGTTGGTCCGGATATTTCATAAGCCTTTTAGATGATTTTGGTCTCCATATTCCCGCCATTTTTTCCAAGGCACCGCTACAATACCTGGCAACAGGATGGGAAGTTACCGGGGCTATTATCAACTTGCCGGCTATGCTCCTTGTCGCCTTTTTAGCTGTCCTCATTATCATTGGCATTAAGGCAGCCGCCAATTTCAATAACATCATGGTCTTTGTCAAACTCACTACTATCGCCGTCTTTATTTTCCTTGGAATATGGTTTATCCGCCCTGATAACTGGACCCCTTTCATCCCTGAAAATACAGGGGTCTTCGGTAATTTCGGTCTCAGTGGTATCCTAAGAGCTGCAGGCCTCCTCTTCTTTGCCTATATTGGATTTGATACGGTAGCGACTCTTGCTCAAGATGCGATCAATCCCCAGAAAGATCTGCCTAAAGGGATTTTAGGCTCTTTATTTATCTGCACTATTGCTTATATTATTATGTCTCTTATCCTAACCGGTGTGGTCAGCTATACCCTTTTAAATGTCCCTGATCCTTTAGCAGTTGCTCTAAACGCCATGGGACCCAAATTTTTCTGGCTCATTTTTATTATAAAAGCGGCGATCCTAGCTGGCCTTGCCTCGGTCGTTTTAGTCCAGATCCTAGGACAAACAAGGGTCTTTTTTGCCATTAGCAAAGATGGCCTGCTCCCTAAAAGATTTAGCCAAGTACACCCCAAATCCAAAACTCCGGTATTTGGGTCTATCATTACCTCCCTTTTAGTCATGATAATCTCCGGGTTTTTCCCCGTCGATTTTTTAGGACAGGTAGTTTCGATAAATACCCTGTTCCTCTTTGCTATTGTCTGTTTGGGAGTCCTCATCTTGAGATATACCCATGCCGAAATTAAAAGACCTTTTACAGTCCCTTTTGTCCCTTTTATCCCACTATTCGGCATTATCGCCTGCTTCGGACAGATGCTCTTTATGCCACTAATTACTTGGATACAGCTCATTTCTTGGATTATTTTAGGTCTTATTATCTATTTTCTCTTTGGATATAAGAATAGCAAAATTAGGCTCCAAGGGAGAAAGCTATCGAAAAATAAGTTATATTAATGAAAGCTAAGAAAAAATTACCGTGGGCAGTCTTTGCAGCTATCCTTTTAGCCATTATTATTGGCCCTATTACGGGGACAACTGCCGGAGTATTTGGGATTACCTTCTACTCGATCTATGATGGCATCAGCACCCTTTTTCTAAACGCTCTAACCCTCATCGTCGTACCTTTAGTAGCCTCCTCCATTATTTCGGGGATCGCACGGCTGGGTAGTGAACCCAATTTCCGTAAGATCGCTTTAAAGACGCTAGGCTTTTACGCCGTTACCATTATTCTGGCTATTTTTATAGGAATGCTCTTTGTCAATATATTTAAACCGGGCCTTGGCTACTTAGGACAACCCCTTATGGAAAATAAAGGGCTCGCCCTTTCCTTCCCTACTTCTGAAGAGACAACTTTTAAACAATTTCTCTTTAAAATCATCCCCTCCACCCTCACCGATATCCTCTCCTATAAACGCCTTTTAGGCCTTATCTTTTTTAGTATGCTGTTTGGGTTTGCCCTTTCTAAAATAGAGACCCGTTTAAGAAACCAACTTTTTAACTTCTGGCAAGCAGTGTTTCAAACGATGATTAAAGTAACCGAAATCATCCTCACCACCTTACCTCTCGCAGTCTTTTGCTTAGTAGCCAGAGAGCTTGCCTCTTCGGGAACCTCTTCATTTTTCTCCATATTTAAATTTTTACTGACAGTCGTCGTTAGCAGTACCCTTTTTATGTGTGTCCTTCTCCCTCTCCTTTTAAAATTTGTAGGGAAGATAAATCCATGGCGCCATTTTAAAGCGATGGGGCCGGCCCTTATCACCGCTTTTTCTACCTCTTCTTCTTCGGCAACGCTTCCCATCACCCTTGATTGTGTAGAAAAAAAAGCCGGTGTCTCCAACCGAATCGCCAGCCTTGTCGTCCCCTTAGGAACATCTATAAATCTATCAGGATCAGCCCTATATGAATGTGTCGCTACCCTGTTTATCGCCCAAGCTTATGGAGTATCTATCACTTTCACCACGCAGCTGTCAGTGTTTCTCCTATCCCTCTTTACCTCAATTGGCGTAGCAGGAATACCCTCTGCTAGCTTAGTTGCTATCACCGTGATCCTCCACTCTCTAGGCCTTCCACCGGAAGGGATCGGCCTCCTTCTTACCGTTGATAGGCTATGCGATATGGTAAGAACTACGGTAAATGTCTTTAGCGACAGCTGCTGTGCAGTACTTGTCGCGAAATCTGAAGGGGAGAAAAAAGTATTAGTATAAACACAGACTGTTTCGATCCCTGCTTTGTTGTTAAAACTTTAAACTTACAAAATCGGTCTGATCTTTTTGAAAAGGACACCTCCTATTCAGGTAAGATCGGTGACGCTAAGGATAAAATTTTAACCTAAAAGAGAGATCAAAACAGTCCCAAAGGAGAAGTTTATGACAAGTATCTTTCTATATGATGTTGCACAAAAAGTAGTAGAACCGGCAAAAAAACATTGGATCATTACCGCTAGCGTAATTACTACGGTAGCTTTAGTCGCCATTTATTCTTATCCGCCCGCTTGGCAATATTTTATGCAGCACAAACATTATGCATCCATCGTAGTCCCCTTATTTTATACGGCTATAACCCCGGTCATCTTCTTCTCCAACCTCCTCACCTCCTTTCCCGGACCCGGCCAAGTTTTTATGCAATCGGTTTCGGATATCTATTTCAGGGGTCTTAAGGAGATTTGGTCTTTATGGCGTGCATTTGTCGCAATGGCGCCATAAGAGATCTGGCAGATCGGTCGATCCCTCGCCACGGATCTTTTCGTTTAGCCCGCTTGAGCATATTTTTCAGAGTATATTTTTGGACGGTAAAGGAGGGAGTAAGCTCTTCCCAGGAGATAGGGGCAGCCACCGGAGCCCCTTCTAAGGGTCTGACCGCATAAGGGGCGACACCTGTCTGGGCATAGCCATTTCTTAAGTAATCGATAAAAATCCTCTCCCCCCTTTTTCCTAACCTAGGATTGGTCGTATATTTGGAAGGCTCGCGTTGTACCATTACCTCGGCTACACTTCTCGCAAAAGCTCTAACCTTGCTAAATTTTAATTCTCTTTTGATAGGGACAACTACATGCAATCCCTTAGAACCGGTAGTCATTACAAAGGCGGTTAGCCTTAACTCTTTTTCTAAAAGCTTCCTTAAGGTCTTGGCCGCATCTACCACCTTACTAAAAAGACCCGTCAATGGAGGTGGATCTAGGTCAAAGATCATCCTATCAGGATAGCGGATCTTATCGATACGGCTAAGCCAAATATGGGGAGTAATGCAGGCAAGATTGGCAAGATAGGCTAAAGTAGAACTATCGTTACAGATTATCATCGAAATACTCTCTCCTCCTTTTTTGACTATCCGTTTTCTCTGGATCCTTGTGGGGAAAAAGTCAGAGATATTCTTTTGAAAAAATCCCCCTTTATGAATCCCATTCGGATAGCGGAGCATCGAAATGGGGCGATTTTTGATTTTAGGGATCATATAAGGGGCGATCTTCTGATAGTATTCGATCAAATCTCCCTTGGTAATCTTCGACTCGGGAAATAGTATTTTGCCGGTATTGGTAAGTTTGGCTTTCACTTTGCGATCTCCTTTACTACCTCTTTTGCCTTCTTATCTACCCGCAATCCTAAAAATTTGGGATGTCGGAGCTTTCCATCTGTTGTCTATTCGGGGACTGTTAAAATCTCCCATTTAGTTAAAATTTGAGCCTTGCTTCCCCGGATTTAATCTTTTTAAAAGTGCCTATACCTTAGCAGGATATATCACAGAAAAAAATCAAACCGACTTCGCGAATCTCACAATTTCCCCTCTATGCGAGTTATGCGAGCGGCCTCCACTTTGAATACCAACCAATTTTTGTCTTGAAAACGGATCAGAGCATAGGCCCCCTTCATCTTCTCTCCTTTTAAAAAAACCTCGACTTTCCCCTGTTTAAGAGAGCTCTTTAAAGAGGTGTTTTTAAGATTGTAAAACTCTCCCCTGTCCCATATTTTTACCTTGCCTGCCCCATATTCCCCTTCGGGGATAGTCCCTTCAAAATAGGCATAGGAAAGGGGGTGGTCTTCTGTCTGTATCGCTAAACGTTTGATCCCGAAGGCTCTAGGCATCCCCTTTGGTACTACCCAAGATTTTAATACGCCTCCGATAGAGAGGCGAAAGTCGTAATGAAGGTGGGAAGCATAGTGTTTCTGGACAATGAAAAGAGCTTTACGTGGTCCCTTTATCAAGCCCCTTTTAGGCTCACAGGTCTTTTTAAAATTCCTTTTCTTTTGATAAGTAGTAAGTTTATTTTTTGGCATGGAGATGTTGGATCATCTTGCCACAATCTCTTTGCAAATCCTCCAAGTTGATTCCCTTAGAGAGATCTTGACAAATATTTAAAAAATCATCTTTTATCACTCCCCCAACATGAGCTGCAAGGACAAAAGCTTTATCGAGGAGGGTGGACATTTTCTGATATTCGGGCTCTACGTAAGGGAAGTGGTTGATCTTATATCCTTCGATCTGAAAGTAGAGGTATAGCCTCATATTGGGATCTTTTTCATGAATAAGCTTTGCCTGTTCCTTGCTAATTTTATTTTCAGTCTCTTGATTTTTTTTCTTAATAGCATGAATTAGCTTATCGATATTTTTTAAGAGCAAAAGTAGCTTGGATTGCCGTCCACCCGGCTTTGTCTTGGTTTTTTTCCCTATCAACTTTTTACTTCGACGTTTTGCCATGAAAGTTCCTATCAAAGGATAGCTTTATTAGATTCCCCTATGTCAATGTTGTCAATAATTTTTAATAACCTTGTTGTATATACCCATTTTTGTTAAAACATAAGTCCGTGGTTGAGAAAAAAATTTTCGGAAAATGGCGGCAAAGGCTATGGCCGGTACAACTATTTGAGCTAAAAAAGCTCATTCCCCTCCTCTTTCTAAAATTTTTTATTAATTGTAATTACACCATCCTCACCACTTTGAAAGATACGCTGATCATTACCGAAAAAGGGTCGGGAGCCGAAGTAATCCCCGTTTTAAAAGGGGGGCTCGTCCTCCCGTTTGCCGTGATCGTCACTTTGATCTACTCCAAACTCGTTAATCGATTTAGAAGGGAAACTCTCTTTTACGGAATCGTCTTGTCCTTCCTCACCTTTGTCCTCTTTTATGCCTATATCCTGTATCCCAATAAAGAACTTTTTAGCCCCAACCAAAGTGCTGATTGGCTCTTATCGGTAATTGGGCAAAAATATTCCCATTGGATCTCCCTCTATCGCAACTGGATGCAATCTTTATTTTTTGTTTTTACAGAACTCTGGGGAGGGGTTGGGATCTTTATCCTCTTTTGGGGTTTTGTCAACCAAATCACCTTGCTCGATGAAGCAAAAAGATTTTATACCCTATTTATAGCAGTAGGGGATATTGCACTGCTCGCAATAGGCCCCGTTATCAGTTATCATTCCTTGCAATCTACCAATTTTGTACTATCGATTCAGACCCTTTCGAACTACATCTTTGTCTTTAGCTTTTTGATTATGGGGCTGCACTGGTGGCTCCACCACTATGTCTTAAAAGACAAAAAATTTTATGACCCCTCTAAAATTAATGCCACGGAAGAGACGACCAAATTATCATTAATCGATAGTTTAAAATTTATTGCCTCTTCGAAATATCTTAGATATTTAGCAATCATGGTAGTTAGCTATGGATTTACCATCAATCTCATCGAGGTTAGCTGGAAAGCAAATTTGAAACTCCTCTATCCCAACTCAGCAGAATATAATGCCTTTTATAGCAATGTCCTCTCTGCCGTAGGCTTTTTTTCCCTACTTGTCTCGTTTTTTTTCAGTGGGGGGATTATCCGCTGGCTGGGATGGCATTTTAGTGCCCAGATCGCCCCTATCGTCGTGGGAAGCTCCGGTCTTATTTTCCTCCTCCTCCTTATCGCCAAAGATTTTTTAACCCCAATAACAGCCCTACTTGGCGTTTCCCCTCTACTTATCATAGTCTTTTATGGAGCTTTCCAAAATGTACTTAGTAAAGTGGTAAAATACTGCTTTTTCGATCCGACTAAAGAGATGGCCTTCATTCCCTTAGATCAAGAATCAAAAATCAAAGGAAAAGCCGCTGTCGACGTGATAGCGGCGAGGTTTGGAAAATCGGGGGCTGCCTGGGTCCAGCTGGCATTTATTGAAATCGGAGGGACAGGCTCCTTATTATCGGTCACCCCTTATCTTATCCCTTTTTTAACAGCGACATTACTATTTTGGATCTATTCGGTCTTTTCTTTACAAAAAAGGTTTATGAAAAAAACGGAAGGACTACCGGAGAATCCAGCTTTCTAATATTTGATCCATCCAGTGGAATTCTTGATGCTTTCCCGGCCTGGTCAAAAACCCCATATGCCCCCCCTTTCGTGTCTTATAAAGCTCAACCATCTCGGGCAGCCGGATAGCGTCTAAGCTGGTAGAACAAACTAAAGGGTCATCTTCAGAAAATAGGATTCTGCAAGGGACCTTAATTTCTCCTACCAGTTTGTCTGATCTAGATTTCTCATAGTAATCCATCGCATTTTTAAACCCACACTGGGGGGCTGTATACAGCTCATCAAAATGGTACATAGAGATCTTTCTAGGTAAAGTAACCGGTGGTAAGTCGGTAAAATGTCTATGCCGATAGCGGACATTCTCTTTTAAAAGATGTAAAAAATACTTCTCATAGATGATGTTAGAGGGAGAAGAGAGGATCTGTACACTTTGATAGAGATCGACAGGAGGGCTGATCGCAATCGCCTGTCTAATAATCCCCTTTGCCGCCTCTCCTAACTCTCCAATCATCTTTAATACAATGTGCCCCCCTAAAGAAAATCCCATAACGGCAAACTGGGTATGTGGGGTCTCTTTTGAGAGGAACCGGATAACTTCCCATAAATCCCCACTCCTCCCACTATGGTAGATCTGTTTTGCATGACCCTTTCCCGACCCACACCCACGCATATTGAAACGGACACATCGTATCCCCTTGGTAGATAGCCTATTACTCATTCTAATCAGGTAAGGAGATCTGTGGGAGCCGCAAAGTCCGTGGACCATGATCACGGTAAGTCCATTAACATCCCAATTTTCCGGTGTGGTAACTTCCAAGGAAATCTTATCCCCATCAGATAGAGGGACTAAGACTGTTTTTGATTTAGGTTCTCTTTGAAAGTTGAGAAAGGAACCTAAAATAGTTTGCTGGTGCGACCCGGAAAGGAAAGGAAAAGGGTCAAACGGGAGCTCAAAGTCCATATAAATGAAGTTATTAATTGATAATTATCGCCTATTTTTATTTTTATTAATTAATTATTTTAAATTCAATAGTTAATTAAAACGGAATAGCTAAAAATAAGTCTAAAGATTCTTCACCCGGATTTTTATGGCCTAGACTAGCATTAGAGATATGATAGAAGTGGGATCCAACCCTATAGCCACTGTTAAAGACCCATCCTAAATTGATTCCCGATCGAAATTCGAGGGGGAAGCCTAGGTTTTTCCCTCCGTTGGGGGAATACCATCCGGCGGCAAAATCGGGAGAGAGGAGTAGATGGCCCCCTAAGATCCAATCGAAGGCAAGCCCTGTGTAGAGATAGGTCGAGTTTTTACAGGTAACCATAAAACCTACAATGGGCCTTATCGTATACCATTCACAAGAGAATTTATACTCGATGACAAATTCCCCCGTCATATGTCTATTATGTCTGACAATTTCAAATACTCCGCCAGAAAGCTCCAAAAGTGGGGGTTTTGCCACTTGGGCAAATCCGATGAGCGGCAGGAAAAGGAAGAATGTCAAAAAACGCATGATTCTTTATCATAATCCTATGTATTGTTTTTACTGTAATAACAAAGTAGACCTCTTAGGCAACCAAGTTTCTTTTCGAGCTACATGTGAAAAATGCCAATCTGATTTACATGTCTGCAAAAACTGTAAACATTATACACCCAATAAAAGAAACGAGTGTGCCATAGCAGATATCGAGCAAGTAAAAGATAAAGAGAAGAGAAACTTTTGTGAAGAATTTAACTATAGAAAAGAAGGGGGGGGTAACACTACCCCTTCACGAAAAGTTTGGGAAGATCTCTTTTAGGGACTGTTAAAATCTCCCATTTGATTAAAATTTTATCCTTGCTTCTTCGAATTTGCTCTTTTTAAAAGAACCTAAACCTTAGCAGGATATGTCATTTTCAAAAAAATCAAACCGGCTTTGCAAGGCTCAAATTTTAACAAAAAAGCGAAGATCGAAACAGTCCCATTACCTCATCCGGCGATTAAAAATCAAAAGGTTGAGGATCAGGTAGAAAATCAGGATAGGAAGATAGATAAAAGCAGGATTTGTAGTTCTAATAAAATGCCAGGCGATCAGAAAAACAATAAAGCCTGTGAGCATAAAGGTAAACACACACGAGGTGATCGGATTTTCTTTCCGCTCGAGGAGAAAAAAAATAGTAAAGTTAAGGAGTCCTATAAAGACAAAAGCCCCAATAATTTCCCCAATCACCCGATGGGCTCTTGTTGGCTTAAACAGTGAAAGCTACCCAGCCCCAAGATAATATCCTTAGAAGGGATCCCCACAACCTTCCTATCGGGAAAATAGCGAGATAAAACCTCTAGCGCCACCTCATCTTGAGGATCTTGAAAAGTAGGGACAATAACGGCAGCATTACAGATATAAAAGTTGGCATAGCTGCAGGGGAGCAATTTGCCATCCTCGATATAAGGAGATGGGACAGGGAGAGCGATTGCTCGAATCTCTTTTCCGGTTTTTAATTTCATCTTTTCTAAAGCATGAAAGTTTTCCTTTAAGACTTGATAGTCGGGATGGGAGGCACTATAGGCAAGAGGAGCTACCACCGTATCCTCGCTCACAAACCTGGCGATATCGTCGATATGTCCATCGGTATCATCTCCTTCGATCCCCCTCTCTAGCCAAAGGACTTGGTCAATAGCGTAATAGTCGATCAGATACTCTTCGATCTCATGGGGGAGGAGGTTCGGGTTTCGATTGCGATTTAAAAGGCAGGCTTTCGTTGTCAACAGGGCCCCTTTGCCATTAACCTCTATCGACCCACCTTCCAGAACTATTCCCGGTCGAAAGATCGGCATCCGGTAGTGATTAGCAATAAGGCTTGGAATTTTAGCGTCAAGCTCATAAGGATATTTACTTCCCCAAGAATTAAATACCCAGTTGACTACCGCTTTAGGATGGTTCTCAGAGATAAGAAAAGCGGGTCCATGGTCTCTACACCACGCATCATTGGTAGGAAATGGAAATAGTTCGATACGGGATAGATCGGCGCCATATTTTTCTAAGATTTCCTCAGCTTTCTTTCTGCCTTCTACGCAGACACAAACCTTCTCTCCTTGCGAAATAGCTTTAACAAACTCGGTATAAGGGGCAAAAATGCGGTCGAATACCCCCGGCCACGTATCTTCATTATGGGGCCAACTTAGCCAAGTAGCCGCATGGGGTTCCCACTCGGCAGGAAAACGGTAGTCTAAAGCCTTAGGGGTGTTCAAGGTAGCGTTGATTGATCGGTTCATAACTGTCTATCCTCCGATCTCTTAAAAAAGGCCAATAGGTCCTATAATAATTAGAATCGGTTAAATCTATCTCTTGTAATAGGGTTGCAGGAATATCCCGTTTAGCCTCTTGTAAAATACGGCCGAAAGGATTGGCGATAAAAGAGCCCCCCCAAAAATGGATCCCCCCTTCTTTTCCTACTCGGTTTACGCTGGCAACATAGATGCCATTGGCAATTGCATGAGAGCGCTGGATGAGTTGCCACGCTTGAAACTGCTCGTCATTACTATCTTTACCCTCTTCACCGGAGGTTGCCCAGCCAATAGCGGTAGGGTAAAAGATAATCTGGGCCCCCTTAAGGGCAGTTATCCGTGAAGCCTCGGGATACCATTGGTCCCAACAGATCAATACCCCTATCTTCCCATATCTTGTAGGGAAAACCTGATAGCCCAAATCCCCTGGGGTAAAATAAAACTTTTCGTGATAACCGGGATCATCGGGAATATGCATTTTACGGTACTTGCCCAGGTATTTCCCATCGGCATCAATAACAGCTGCCGTATTGTGATAAAGGCCCTCTCCCCTCTTTTCAAAAAGGGGGGAGATCAGGACTACCTGTAGCTCTTTCGCAAGCTTTGACAACTGCTCTGTAGACGGCCCGGGAACCGACTCGGCCAGTTGAAAATTTTTATGCTCCTCTTTATTACAAAAATATAAGGTTCGAAAAAGCTCAGGCAAACAAATGATCTGAGCACCGGCAATAGCTGCGTTTCGGATCTTCTCCTCGGCCTGACTAAAATTTTTCAAAGGATCAGAGGATAAGGTTAACTGAAGTAAACAGATACGTACTTTCATGGAACATGATTCTACTATTTCTTTTTAAATTCTATCCAGAGATTATCGATAATCGTCCAAATAAATAGGGCAGCCGCAAACTCGGCAATCGCTACATCAAAACCTAATAAGTAGGCGACAAAAGGCCCCATCAAAATAAGGGCCAAAAAGACAGAGAGATTGACCGCCTCTCTATCAGGTAACTTCTTTTTTAAGAAATAATTTAAGATACGGGTAACTATCCCGGTGATGATAATCAAACTAAAAAAATTATAGAAATAGGAAGTATACATAGAACTATCCCTCTTCTTACTTTCGTATCTGTCGGCTTCCCTTCTGGGACTGTTGAAACCTCCCATTTGGTTAAAATTTTACCCTTTGCTTCTCCGGATTTGATCTTTTTAAAAGTGACTATACCTTAGTAGGATATGTCGCTTTCAAAAAAATCAAACCGACTTTGCAAGGTTCAAATTTTAACGACAAAGCTAAAGATTTCAACAGTCCCCTTCTCCCGCCGATGATACCACCCAACCGGGACTGTTTCGATTTCCCAAAAGTTCTTTAGCCATCACTTCCCGATGATTGACACGGAGGACAAAAGAGGTATCTCCCTGTAGCAAGGGCTCTAATGGCACATAAGAAAGGGGGTCAAAAAAAGGGGGCACTTTTTGATAGGTATAGGAAAAAAGAAAATCAGAACCCTGAAAGGGGTGGGCAAACTCTTTTTCAATCTCTAGAGGAAAATCATATTCCCAGCTGTGCCCGGAGGTCGCTCCTTTCTTCAAACACTCCTCTTTTGGCTTGACCCAGCTATAATGGTGGATAAGGGGCTCGCCATCTAGCCCGACTCCCCTCCCCTTCTTTTTTCCTTCTATCCTAGAAAAAGCACCATACCTATCCCAGTCATTCATAAGAATCGTTAAAGAGAGGGCGGAGCGCTTGGCTAAAAGGGCGTTTGTAGGATAAGTAGTTGCTCTGTAAGAAGGATCTCGAAAATAATAATAGGAAAGGAACCGGATTGCCTCATAATCTTCATAGTCAAATGCTTGCATCCAATCTATAAAACGCTGTCCCTCTACGATCTCATCGGCATCCAAAAATAAGAGATAATCGGCGTCACTATAGAGATAACCGATATAGCGGGAAGTAGTATACCAGTACATTTGAAAATCATAAGGACTAGGCGAGACAAAAGGGTTGTAGAGCAAGGTATCCGAATAGGCGTATTCAATAAACCGACACTCCCTATACCGAAGGTAGAGATCTTGTAATAACTCTTTATTTTCTTTAGTTCCATCAAAAAAAATGATCGCAGACAGGGATTACGATCTCTTTAGAAAAAAGAGAACACTCTTGAATACACTTTCCCAAATACCTTACGTCATTGGTGCAAAAATTGAGAATGCTTACTATACCCGGCATGAGTGTTACAGTAGAGGAAAAAGGGGTAATTTTCAAAGTCTGATTTTCATGAGGCCTCTTTGAAATCATTTCAGGGACTGTTGAAATCTTTAGCTTTGCCGTTAAAAATTTACCCTTGCAAAGTCGATTTGATTTTTTTGAAAATGACATATCCTACTAAGGTATAGGCACTTTTAAAAAGATCAAATCCGAGGAAGCAATGGTAAAATTTTAACCAAATGGGAGACTTTCAACAGTCCTTGAAAGTCGGATAGGCCTCTTACCCCCTTTTTGAGAAGGGAAGCTAAAGAGATCA
>DAHXLK010000022.1 GCA_027366035.1 Chlamydiota bacterium | reverse complement strand
ATTGTGCATCTCTTAATTGATAAACTTGAACAAAAAAAACCACCTATTGTTGATAATTACGCTTTTCATTGGGCTATTACAAGTGGAAATTTTGACATAATTCAACGATTAGTAGAGAATCACATAGGTGAAGTCGATAGTATGGTTTGGTATAGTATTGATCGTGCTGATGGCTCCTCAACACAAAAATTCCTCTCTGCATTGCAGATAGCTATATTCATGGGAAACATTCCGGTTGCCGAATATTTAGTAAGATTAGTAAGACAAGGTGTACTACTTCCGTTGAGTCAAAAGCAAGTACAGAAGGGGGAATATAGCGGGCTTCGAATAGGGTGTAATAGGCTAACCCCAAGCGAATTTGCTCTAGTAGGTATAACTAGTGATGAGCTTATGAGTCAGCTTGTAGCAGGGCCTCCTAGTCCGAACAAAAGATTGCCGCAGAATCCGGGTGTTTCGCGTTGGTGGTGGTTGAGATCAAAAAAATCGTAGAAACTACTTCGTCTGATACACCTTGCTTATTGGGACTATTTCGATCTCCTATTTAAGGGACTGCCTGGATCTCCCATTTGGTTAAAATTGTACCCTTGCTTCCTCGGACTTTATCTTTTTAAAAGTGCCTATAACTTAGCAGGATATGTAATTTTCAAAAAAATCAAACCGGCTAAAGCAAGGCTCAAATTTTAACGGCAAAGTGAAGATTGCAACAGTTCTCCTCAGGCAATCTAAGACTTTTACTTACACCTACTTATTTTTTCATTCTTGTGATTTTTGATCCTATCCTGGTATGATGTCCTCTTATAAATAATTTATTTAAAGGATTATGTTGCTATGAAAAAAAATACTCACCCTCCTTATCAAGAAATTCTTTTTGTCGACTCTTCAACCGGGGCTACCTTTATCATCGGCAGTACCCTTACTCCTAAAGAAAAACAAGTCCATGAGGGGAAAGAATACCCTGTCTATAAAACCCCTGTCTCTTCTGCCTCTCACCCCTTCTTTACCGGTAGTCAGCAGTTGGTAGATTCCGAAGGTAGGGTCAAAAAATTTGCAAGGAAATATCAGAAGAAACAAGAAGAGCAAAAGCTTCAGCAAGAAAAAATTCAAAAAGCGCAAGAAGAGTTAAAGTCGGCTAAAAAGACGAAAAAGAAAAAATAATGGAAAAGAAGATCCTTCTTCTTTTGCAAAGGCTGCAGGAAGTAGAAAATCAGCTGGGGCAGCCCCAAACTCTCTCTGACCAAAAATTATATAAAAAACTTACCCAAGAGCATGCCTACCTCTCTCAAATCAAAGAGGCTTGGAATAAGTACTCCTCTTTGCAAAAACAGATCGAAGAAGACGGGCGACTTCTTGCAGAAGAAAGCGATCCCGAACTGTTAAAAATGTTGCAAGACGAGATCGCTAAGTTACAAAAAAAGATCCCTATGGCAGCTGCCGAATTGGAGCTCCTCCTCATCCCACCCGACCCTAGAGATAGCCGCAATATTATCGTCGAAATTCGGGCAGGGACCGGGGGCGATGAAGCGGCCCTTTTTGTAGGAGACTGCGTCAGGATGTATAAGAATTATGCCGCAGCTAAAGGGTGGCACTTGGAGACCCTTTCCTATACCGAGTCGGAGAAAGGGGGCTTCAAAGAATATATCATGGTCCTTTCCGGAAAAAATGTCTTTAGGCTGATGCAATATGAAGCGGGGACACACCGGGTACAAAGGGTTCCCGCTACCGAAGCGCAAGGGCGAATCCACACCTCGGCGATCACTGTAGCCATTTTACTCGAGCCGGAGGAAGAGGAGAAGGTTATCATCCATGAAGGGGATTTAAGGATTGAGACTTATAGAGCTTCCGGGGCCGGCGGGCAACATGTCAACGTCACCGATTCTGCAGTTAGGATCACCCACATCCCCACCGGAGTGGTTTCGGCTTGCCAAGAGGAGAGATCGCAACATAAAAATAAAGAAAAGGCGATGCGGCTACTCAAGGCAAAAATCGCCGAAAAAATGAGAGAAGAGCAGCATAAAGAGATCTCTAGCTTGCGCTCCTCACAGATCGGCTCCGGCGATAGGTCTGAAAGGATTCGGACCTACAATTTTCCACAAAATAGGATCACCGATCATAGGATCGACCTTTCGGTATACAAACTGGATCGGGTGATGGAAGGGGATCTCGACGATATTACCGGCCCTTTAGTCGCCCGCTTCTATCAAAAACAGCTCGCCTCATGAAAACGGTTCAGGAAATTCTCTCCCGGTCGACCCACTATTTAGAAAAAAGGCAGGTACAAGGGGCCAGACGTTCTTCAGAGGAAATACTAGCTTATGTCCTTGGCTGCAAGCGATTAGATCTGTATCTTAGGTCTCTGATGCCGCTGCAAGAAGAGGAGCTGCAAAAGGTAAGAGAGCTGCTAAAAAAAAGGGGGGAGGGGAGACCTTTAGCTTATATCTTTGGTTATGTCGATTTCTATGGATATAGGCTAAAAATAACCCCTGATGTTTTGATTCCCAGACAAGAGACCGAGATTTTGGTCGATCTTGTGGTAAAGGAGATAAGGCAAGAGGATTTTAAGCAAAAAGTATTGTGGGATATAGGAGCCGGTTCGGGATGTATCGGACTGAGCATAAAAAAGGCGTTGCCGGAATTGCAAGTAGTCCTGTCCGATATCTCCAAAAAGGCGTTAGAAATAGCTCGAGAAAATGCGGCGAGTCATGAGCTAGATGTTACCTTTGTGGAGGGAGATCTCTACCTAGGTAAGGGAGATTATGTCGTTTGTAATCCCCCTTATGTTACTCAAGGAGAGTATGAAAATCTCGATCGTGAAGTGAGAGATTTTGAACCTAAAGAGGCCCTTTTAGGTGGTATGGGTTTTTATGAAAGATTGCAAAGGGAGATTCCCCTCCACTTAGCCCCGGGAGGTAAGGTGTTTTTTGAGATCGGAAAGGATCAGGGAGGGGAGATATTAAAACTTTTTTCAAAACCGATTTGGCACAAGCAAAGGGTGATAAAAGATTGGGCGGGGCATGACCGCTTTTTTTTCCTTGAATTTAGAGGTTTTTCTAATGTAAACTGATTGCTTATGTTTCAAGCGTTAACAGAAAAATTACAAAATGCTTTTTCCTTTCTTAAAAAGCAAAAGAAACTAAACCAAGATAATATTGCCGAAGCGGCAAGGCAGGTCCGTTTGGCCCTCTTGCAGGCCGACGTCAACTACAAGGTAGCTACCTCTTTTATTGAAAGGGTCAAAGAAAAATGCCAAGGGGATATCGTTATAAAATCGGTTACCCCTACCCAGCAGTTTATCAAAATTGTCCATGATGAGCTCATCTCTTTCATGGGAGAGGAAGAGGCGACTTTAGATTTGAAAGGCAACCCCTCGGTTATCATGCTCTGCGGTCTTCAAGGATCGGGAAAAACGACGCAAGCGGCCAAGCTCGGAGCTTTTATAAAGAAAAAAGAACAACAGCGAAAGGTCCTCCTCGTAGCTTGCGATCTACAAAGGCCTGCTGCGGTAGAACAGCTGAAAAAATTGGGGGAAGACGCTTCCCTTACTGTTTTTTCAATAGAGGGGGAAAAAGATCCGGTAGTTGTGGCTAAAAAGGCGGTAGAAAAGGCCAAGGAAGAGTTTTTTGACGTCGTTATCCTAGATACGGCCGGAAGGCTCCATCTCGATGAGGAGTTAATGAAAGAGCTGGAAAAGATCAAAGAGGAGGTCTCTCCGAGAGAGATCCTCTTTGTCGCCAATGCTGCTATTGGCCAAGATGCCGTTAAGACGGCTTTCGAATTTGATAAAAGGGTGGCGATTACCGGAACCATTTTAAGCATGCTCGATGGAAGCGCAAGGGCGGGAGCTGCGATTTCGATCCGTGAAGTGACTCAAAAGCCACTAAAATTTGAAGGGATAGGAGAGAGGACCTCCGATATCCAAGTTTTTAATCCTAGATCTATGGCAGATAGGATCTTGGGAATGGGAGACGTGATCAACCTTGTCAAGAGGGTCGAAGAGGTGATCGATAAGGAAGAGAACGAAAAAATGGAGAAAAAGTTAAAGAAAGCCGACTTCCACTATGGAGACTATCTCAAACAAATGGCCATGGTAAAAAAGATGGGTTCTATGAAGAGTTTGCTCGGGATGATTCCAGGGATGTCGGGATTAGACAATCTCGATTTTTCCGAAGATGAATTAAAGAAGATAGAGGCTATTATCTACTCGATGACTCCTGAGGAAAGGGAAGAGAGGGTAGAGTTGGAGGTCAGCCGGAGAAAACGGGTGGCTAAAGGGTCAGGGAGATCCTTAGATGATGTCAACCACATGATTAAGAGTTTTAAAAGGTTAAAAACATTTATCAAGAATAAGGGATTCGAAAAATGGCGTTAATCATTCGATTGAGACAACAAGGGAAAAATAATGCACAAACTTACCGGCTTGTAGTGACCGATGAGAGGTTTCCAAGGGATGGCAAGTATATTGAGAAACTGGGATGGTATAACCCTCTTTTCCCAAATGAAAAAGGGGCTATATTTCATAATGAAAGGGTAGAGCACTGGTTGAACCAAGGGGCCCTTATTTCCGATAGGGCGAAATCGCTTGTGAAGCGTTTTGCTCCGGAAGTGTATAAAAATTACATGGAGAAATTGAGGAAGAAGAAAGCAAAGAAAAAATGATTATCCATATCCTCTCTTTATTCCCCGCCTATTTTCACAGCCCTTTTGACCAAAGTTTGATTAAGAAGGCGAGGGAGAAAGGGATATTGGATATTAGATTAGTGGATATCCGGGAATTTTCGAAAGAGAGGCATAAAAAAGTAGATGATACCCCATACGGTGGGGGACCGGGGATGGTTCTGGGGCCGGAGGCGGTATGTGCCGCTATCAGGCAAGTGAAAAAGGAGGGGTCGAAGGTCATCTATCTCTCGCCGCAAGGGGAGAGACTCAACCATGCCTTATGTGAAGAGCTATCGAAAGAAAAAGAGCTAATCCTCCTTTCAGGCCATTATGAGGGGATTGATGAACGAGTTTTGGAAAAAGAGGTGGATAGGGAGATTAGCATCGGAGATTATGTGCTTACTAGCGGATGTCCGGCTATTATCGTCCTTGTCGATGCAGTGTGCCGTTTTATCGAAGGAGTCATTAAAGATCCTATGTCGGCGCAGCAAGATTCGTTTCAAGATGGCCTATTCGATGCGCCTCAATACACTAGGCCTAGAGTGTTTGAAGGGATGGAGGTCCCTGCCATATTACTAGAAGGGGACCATGCCAAAATTGAAAAATGGCGAACAGAGAAAAAGTTAGAAAAAACAGCAAGAATTAGACCCGACCTGTTAAAGGAGAAAAAGTCGTGAGCCAGAATCGTTTGATTGAAGAGACGCAAAAGAGTCTATTGAAAAAAAAGATCTCTAAATTTCATGTAGGAGATACCATCAAAATCCATCTTCGTATTGTAGAAGGAAATAAGGAGAGGCTACAAGCTTTTAGCGGAACCGTAATAGCAAAAAGAGGCTCTGGTTTATCCGAGACTTTTTCGGTCTATCGGCATGCCTATGGCTCTAGCATGGAGAGGGTATTCCTTTTACACAGCCCCAAAATTGTCAAGATCGATGTAGAAAAATCGGGAAAGGTAAGGAGGGCGAAGCTCTACTATATCCGAGGCGCATCGGGCAAGAAAGCCAAAGTTCGAGAGCTTTTTGGCTTAAAAGAACAAGAAGTTTCCAAGGAAGGGCCTGCTACCACCGAAAAGCCTGATGTCGATAGTACTGTGAAAGAAGAATCTTGAGAGAATCTTACATCTTGTGTAAAAGTGTTTATTCAAGATGCAAAGATCTCATCGAGAAGCCTACGCTCATATCTCAAAAATGAGTGTTTTCGAAAAACATTTTCGCAGCAAAGGGTATGTACGTATTGCAGGAGCCGATGAGGCAGGAAGGGGCCCCCTTGCAGGGCCGGTAGTAGCTGCAGTTTGCCTACTTCCCCCAAACTTTCGGATCTGGAATATCGATGACTCTAAGGTTTTGAAAGAAGTTATGAGAGAGAAAATCTATAAGAAATTGATCCAACACCCCAAAGTTGTCTTTGGAGTAGGTATTGTGGACTCTAAAGAGATCGATAAAAGAAATATCTTGCAGGCTTCACTTTTTGCTATGCAAAAAGCCCTGGAAACTCTTCCTATCCGGCCCGATTTTCTCCTAGTCGATGGCAACCGGCTTCCGAATATTAAGATACCCGGGCAAGCTATTATCCAAGGGGATTCTCTCTCTATTTCGATTGCCTCTGCTTCGATCATCGCCAAATGCACCCGTGATAGGATTATGAAAGATGCCCATATCGCTTACCCTGAATATTTTTTCCAAGAGCATAAAGGATATGCGACCAAAAAACATTTGCAGATGCTAAGGCTGTATGGCCCTTCGCCAATACACCGATTTTCCTATGAACCGGTCCGGGCGGCGCTAGAGAATCAAGATCTCTCTTCCTATGAAGTAAAAGAGGAGAGACTATGCTAAA
>DAHXLK010000043.1 GCA_027366035.1 Chlamydiota bacterium | reverse complement strand
TTTTTGCCAACATTCCTTTAGCGGAAAGCTGCTTTTTTTCAACGGAATGAACGCCCATGATCTTTTTCCCCACCTTTACGAAAAAATAGTTGGGAAAACAGTCTATCTCATTGCGAAAATTTATTTAACGGGAATTGCTGCTTCATGCTATGATACTTAAAAAAATTTTTAAGAAGGTTCTATGACTGTAATGACCCGTTTTTCTTCCATCTATGCGACTCACCCCCATTATCGAGCTCCTAGGGGCTCCGAGCTCCATGCCAAAACCTGGCAGACCGAAGCGCCCTTGCGAATGCTCCTCAATAACCTCGATGAGGAGGTAGCAGAGGATCCTGCCCATCTTATCGTCTATGGAGGGACAGGGCAAGCTGCTAGAGATGAAAAAGCGGTGCAAGCTATTATCGACAGCCTTCTAGAATTAGATGAGGAACACTCCCTTTTGATCCAGTCGGGAAAACCGGTGGGAATTCTCCGCTCTCATCCGGAGGCTCCTCGAGTATTGATTGCTAATAGTAATCTTGTCCCCCATTGGGCGACGTGGGAGCATTTCGAAAAATTGAAGAAAAATGGCCTCATTATGTTTGGCCAGATGACAGCGGGGAGTTGGATCTATATCGGCTCACAAGGAATTGTTCAAGGAACGTATGAAACTTTTGGAGCGATAGCAAAAAAACATTTTGGAGGTACCCTTCAAGGCAAATTAGTCGTTAGTGGCGGCCTTGGAGGAATGGGAGGAGCGCAGCCCCTTGCCGTTACTATGAATGGGGGGGTATTTTTAGGAGTCGATATCGACCCTCAGCGGATTCAAAAGAGGCTAAAGACCCGCTATCTCGATCATATGACAGAGAGTTATGAGGAAGCAAAAACGTTAGCCTTGAGGGCAAAAAAAGAGAAGAGGACCTTATCGATAGGACTGGTAGGAGATATCGGGACGATTATAAAAAAACTTTTACAAGATCAGGTCATTGCCGATATCCTTACCGATCAAACTTCAGCTCATGACCCGTTAAATGGATATGTTCCCAACGGCTATACGGTGGAAACGGCAAAGATTTTGCGAAAAAATCCAAAATTATATACCGAGCTATCGCTACAGAGTATGGCCGGACACGTCCATGCTATGCTGCAGATGAAAGAACGAGGGGCTATTGTTTTTGATTATGGCAATAACCTGAGGGGTTTTGCAAAAGAGGGGGGCGAAGTAAGAGCGTTTGAGATCCCCGGCTTTGTCCCGGAATATATCCGCCCGCTATTTTGCGAAGGGAAAGGGCCATTTCGCTTTGTCGCCCTCTCAGGAGATCCTCAAGATATCTATAGACTCGATCAAGCCCTTATCGAGTTATTTCCTGAGAACCGCCACCTCCACTCTTGGCTTATCCAGGCTAAAGAAAAAATTGCTTTTCAAGGGCTTCCTAGCAGAATTTGTTGGCTTGGCTTCGGGGAAAGGGAGAAGGCCGGCCTCCGATTTAATGAGCTGGTAAGGGACGGGAGCTTAAGCGCTCCTATCGTGATCGGCAGAGACCATCTCGATACCGGCTCGGTAGCCTCTCCTTATCGAGAGACAGAAGGGATGTTGGATGGCTCTGATGCCATCGCCGACTGGCCCCTGCTCAATCTTATGGGCAACACTGCAGGGGGAGCTACCTGGGTCTCTTTTCACCATGGCGGAGGGGTAGGGATGGGCTATTCCTTACATGCAGGGATGGTTTTATTGATCGATGGAACCGTAAGGGCAGAGAGGTGTTTGCGTAGAGTGCTCTATAACGACCCCTACCTTGGAGTGGTACGGCATGCTGATGCAGGCTATCCTACATGTCTAAACTCTTAGGTCCTTTTTCTCAGATCCTCACTATGACAGACTCTCCTATTTTAGAAGACGGAGGAATTCTCCTAGAAGATGGGAAGATTGCGAGGATTGCCCCTTTTAAAGATTTATATGATCAGGCGGAAGAGGTCGAAGAGATAGAAGCCCCTTCTGTTTGCCTTCCGGGATTTATCGATTGCCATACTCATATTTGTTATGGGGGCAGTAGAGTGAACGATTATTTGCTAAAGCTTCGTGGGGTCAGCTACCAGGAGATCGCAAAACAGGGAGGGGGGATTTTACATACGGTCCAAGCGACTCGAAAAGCTAGTCGAAAAGAGCTACTGGAGGGGTTACGCAAACGATGTTTTCTTTTATTAGCTCGTGGTGTGACTACCTGCGAAGTCAAAAGTGGGTATGGGTTAACGGTCGAAGACGAGATCAAAATGTTAGAGGTTATAGAAGAGGCAAAGACTTCTGTCCCCCTCTCTTTAATCTCTACTTGCCTTGCAGCTCATACGATCCCACAGGAGTTTACCGGTGGCTCTTCTTACCTGCAGTATATCGGTCGTGAACTATTGCCAAAAATTCAAAAGTGGACAACCCGTGTCGATATTTTTGTAGAGAAAAATGCCTTTTCAGAAGGAGAGGCTAGGGACTATCTTTTACAAGCTAAAAAGAGGGGATTTGATCTCGTCGTTCATGGCGATCAATTTTCCTCAGGAGGGGCTAAGCTAGCAGCAGAGGTTGGAGCTCTCTCTGCCGACCATTTAGAGCATATATCGAAAGAAGATATTGCCTTTTTGGCGAAATCGAAGACTATCCCGGTCGTATTACCGGGAGCGTCACTTGGCCTCGGTCTACCTTTCGCCCCTGCAAGGCTACTCCTCGACGCCGGCCTCCCTTTGGCTATCGCTTCGGATTGGAATCCGGGTTCTGCTCCGATGGGAGATTTGTTAACCCAAGCGGCCTTATTAGCGATTCATGAGAAGATTTCGATGATGGATACTTTTGCCGCTATCACTTGCCGAGCGGCAAAAGCATTGAAACTGGAGGATAGAGGGAGTTTGAAAGTAGGCTATCTTGCCGATTTGGTAGTATTTCCCACGAATGACTATCGAGAAATTTTGTATTACCAAGGATCTTTAAGACCCAGTCAAGTCTTTAAAAGAGGAAAAAGATATGTTTTTTAACCGTTACCGCCCTCCTGACCCCTCTTGGTGGCATGGAAGGGTCGATGCCCCTACCCCACAAAGAGTTCACGAAAGGATTCTGTGTCAAAATATTACAGAGCTTTTTGCTATAGATAGGCCTGCTTTTGGAATTTTGGGGTTTGCGTGTGATGAAGGAATTTTTCGCAACCAAGGGAAAAGAGGGGCGGAGCAAGGGCCAAGAGCTTTCCGCGAAGCTTTTGGATCGCTCCCCTGTCCTCAAGCTACCCTTTATGATTGTGGAGATATCCTTTGTGAAGATGGTGGCTTAGAACTTTCTCAAATGGCTCTAAAAGAGGGGATAGCCCTCCTTTTAAGGCAAGGAATTTTTCCTCTAGTTATTGGAGGAGGGCATGAACTTGCCTGGGGGCACTATCAAGGGATTCGAGAAGTCTATCCTAACGATAGACTTACCATCATCAACCTAGACGCCCACTTTGACTGTCGACCTTTCAATTCATTGGGGACATCAGGTACCTCCTTTTCCCAGATCTATCTCGACTGTAAAGAAAATCAAAGAGAGTTTGATGTTATCTGTTTAGGGCTGCAAGAAGGGAGCAATACGGAGGCTCTATTTGCGAGAGCAAAAGAGATGGGGATGCAGTATGTCACTTCTTCCCAATTTCCTCCTAATCTAGACCTTCTCCTCAGCAGAAGCGAGAAAATCTATCTTACGATTTGTTTAGATGTCTTTGCCTTTGCCTTTGCTCCGGGAGTTAGCGCTCCCCAGCCGCTAGGAATCATGCCTTCACAGGCTTTGCCTATCTTAGAACAAATTTTTGAGACAGGAAAACTTATTTCTTTCGATATCGCCGAGCTTAGCCCCAAGTTCGATAGAGATCAGATGACGGCTGCCCTTGCCGCTCAACTGGCACTCTCTTCAGTTAAAAAGATTAGTAAAGCATTTACCTCTCTTTCAAGGGACTGTTGAAATCTCCCGGTTGGTTAGAATTTTACCCTTGCTTCCTCGGATTTGATCTTTTTAAAAGTGACTATACCTTACTCACCTTACGCAATCCATGGTCCATGTAAAGCTAGCTGCACTTCGATCAAGGAGCAGCTCTCTCGTCGGCCATAGCCATTTGGCTATGGCCTCCTCAAGATCGCTAACGCTTCTACTCCCCGATCGAAGTTCGCTTGCGCTTCCATTGGACCATGGATTGCGTAAGGTGAGTACCTTAGTAGGATAGGTCACTATTTCTTAAAGATTAGTCATTGATTTTATTAATTTCGATTTTAGCCTCTTCTCCATTTAAATCCCATTTCTCTCCATCACAAGGGGCAAAAATAATCTTAGTAGCTAAAATTTCACCGGTAATATATTCATAGTATTTTTCAAAACAAGATTTCACCCGGTCGGTAGTCTCTATTGTGACTACAATCCTATCAGAAACATGCAGGCGTGCCTCCCTTCGCATGGTATTAAGCTTATTGACGATCTCCCTAGCTAACCCCTCCAGAAGGAGCTCAGGGGTTAGCTGAGTTTCTAATACGACCACAATCTCGTGATCATGAGCCGCGGCCATCCCCTCTTTGACACTCCTTTGGATCGTTACATCTTCGGGAAGCAGTTCCATTTTTTCCCCTTCAATAGGGATCAGTAAAGAGCCCCCTTGCAGGAGGGTATGGATCTCTTTTTTTTGAAATCCTTGGATCACTTTCTGCAGGTAGGGCATCTGTTTTCCCACCTTTTTACCTAGCACCCTAAAATTGGGGAGGATAGTTACTTGGACAAATAAGGGGTCTTCAGAATGAAGATCAATCTGTTTGACGTTGAGCTCTTCTGCGATGAGGTGTTTTTGTTTTTCTATAGAGCGGAACACTTCGGGATTGGAGACGGCGATGTGAGCCCTTGCGATGGGTTGCCTTACTTTCAATTTATGGTCTTTTCTGAGGGCATGGCCGATACTCACCGCCCTTTGGGCATATTCCATTTCCTTTTCTAGCTCGATATTTCGTTTATCTTGCCTGTATTTGGGAAAGTCGGTGAGATGGACAGAGAGGGGGTCGTTTTCCCCGGCGAGTTCTAGATACATGGCATCGCTGAGGAAAGGGGTAAAAGGGGCGGCGATTTTACAAAGGGTAATTAAGACGGTATACAGTGTCGCAAAAGCCTCTCTTCGATCGGGAGTATCTTTATCTGCCCAAAACCTAGCCCTACATCTTCGGATATACCAGTTGGTGAGCTGGTCGATAAATAGGGTAAAGGGCTCTATCGCTTTACAGAGGTCGTAACTATCTAATGCCCCCTCTACTTCACCTATCAATTTGTGTAATAACGATACTATCCACCGATCGATTAAAGCTTTCGGGGCTTCTCTTTTCCCGGGAGAAAAGTGGTAAATTTTAGCATAGGTAGATAGGAAGACAAAAGAGTTCCAAAAGGGGAGGAGGATCTGCCTTAGGACCTGCTCTACCCCTTTTTCTGAAAAGCGTAAGTCTTCTCCTCTCACCGCGGGGCTTTGGAGCATATAGAGTCTGACGGCATCGGCCCCAAAACGGTTGACTACTTCTAAAGGCTCGGGATAGTTTTTGAGCCTCTTGGACATTTTCATCCCATCCTCTGCTAGGATGATCCCATTGACAATGACATTTTTAAAGGCGGGTTTTTGAAATAGCCCTGCCGATAGGACGGTCAACGTATAAAACCAGCCTCTTGTTTGGTCGAGGCCTTCGGCGATAAAATCGGCGGGAAATCCTTTTTCAGTCTCTTCTTTATTTTCAAAAGGATAGTGGTTTTGACCATAAGGCATCGATCCCGATTCAAACCAGCAGTCGAAGACATCGGGTATCCGTTTAAATATTTTTTCCTTGTGGGTAAAGGTGAGAGAATCGATGAAATGTCTATGGAGGTCGACTATTTGTGCCCCTGTCTTTTTTTCCAATTCTTCGATGGAGCCGATCACTACCATTTCCCCATCTTCACTTTTCCAAATGGGGATCGGCGTCCCCCAATACCTATTTCTCGATATTGCCCAGTCTCTTGCTCCAGCTAACCATTTACCAAACCTCCCTTCTTTAATATGCTCGGGAATCCAGTGGATTTGGCTGTTAGCCTGCAAAAGATCATCTTTGATTTTTTCTACAGCCACAAATAACGTATGGACGGCTTTATAGATGAGTGGGGTATCTGACCTCCAGCAAAATGGGTAGCGGTGACGGATCTGTCCGTGGTAGAAGACCTTATTTTCTTTTTTTAACCTTTTGATGATCTCTTTATCGGCATCTTTGACTAAGGTTCCCACATATTCAGGGATCTCTTTGGTAAAGTGGCCGTTATCATCGATGGGGCAAACGATCTCTATCCCTTCTTTCTTGCATACATAAAAGTCGACCTCTCCAAAGGCAGGGGCTAAATGGACCACTCCCGTTCCCTCTTCCGTAGATACAAAGTCATCGACAAGGATCCGAAAAGCTCCCTCCTCCCTCCTCCTTGCAAAATAAGGAAATAGTGGTTGGTAGCGTTTGCCTCGTAAAGCCTCTCCTTTATAAGCATCTAAAATTACATATTCCCCTTCTTCAAAATAAGAAGAAATCCTTGCCTTTGCTAAGATATAGATCTCCCCATTTTTCTTATCTTTAATCTCGACATATTCAATTTCCGGGCCTACCCCTAAAGCTAAGTTGGAGACGAGGGTCCAAGGGGTGGTCGTCCAAGCGAGTAAAAATCCCCCTTCTTCAAGGGCAAATTTGACGGTAAGGGAGGGGTCGTCGACGTCTTGATAGTTTAAGTTGGCTTCAAAGTTCGATAGCGGAGTTCCCAGTTTCATCGAGTAGGGCATAACCTTAAATCCTTCATAGACAAGGCCTTTTTCATATAGTTTTTTAAAAACCCACCATACCGACTCCATAAAAAGGGTATCCATAGTTCTATAGGTTTTATCGAAGTCGACCCATCGACCCATTCTCTCAATGGTCTGTCGCCACTCTTTGGTATAGCGTAAGACGATGTTGCGGCACTCTTCATTGAAGTTGGCAATTCCAAACTTCTCAATAGCTTCGGCTCCGGAAAGCTCCTTGCCTTTTTCGATCTCATTTTCAATGGGGAGTCCGTGGCAATCCCATCCGAACCTTCTGGGAACATAATACCCTTTCATTGTCTTATAGCGGGGGATGATATCTTTAATCGTTCCGGCAAGGAGGTGGCCATAATGGGGAAGTCCGGTGGCGAAAGGGGGGCCGTCGTAGAAGGAGAAGAGGGGGCTAGTTTTCCTTGCTTCTAAGGAGGCTTCAAAAATTTTATGTTCCTTCCAGAATTGGAGGATACGCTCTTCTCGTTCGGCAAAAGATTCTTGTAAGATTTCAAACATTTTTTCTAACGCTTTCGAAAAATCCATTCTATGTTAGGATAAAGGAGATATTAAATAAAGAATTCGGGGGTGTACCGGTTTCGACTTGGAAAGGAAACACTCGTGGCATGCAGAGGGTTCGGTAGGCCTCTTAAAAAAACCGAAACTATGATAATTGGCGAAAGTCAATTACTTATGGCTGCTTAATCTTAACCGATTAAGTGCTACGGTATCCTAAAATCAGACCAAGAGTTTTAGAAATACCGTCATGTATCTTGGTGTGAAAGCCGTCTTTGATCGTACCTCTAGATGTCTTTCGAGATGAAAGAGGGCGGGTTGATGTCAATTGGTGCGCCTTACAAGGCATTGACTTGATTTCAAGGTGATAAGCATGTAGTCACGTTTTTGCGAAATTTCCTAAGGACGAGAGTTCGATTCTCTCCACCTCCAATAAACCGGCATAAGACGGAGTAAATAAGCCTAAGAAACTAAATGATTTAAAGACAAGCCGTTTAGTCTCTCTTGGGTTTTTTTTGCCGGTTTCGTCCAGTATAGTGCGTAAAATTTGCGTAAATGATGAGAAGGAAATGTCCTGCTTTTAGCTAAGTTATTGCTCAATCAAGAAATGCCCTACGAGTGCAGATAAAACCATTAACTGCAATGACAGGCTTGGTTCTCGCAAATTTTTTTGCCCAATCTTCTGTTCCCAAATTAGACTTAAACCCTGATGGCGGAGCCCATGCATCCACTTGTTCTTGAGCGTAATCTTTAATATTCACTTGATGCACAGTATTAAAATAAATCCTTGCAAGCTCTTTGGCATCTTCGGTGCGATAATCTCTAACAGATATCATATTCTCATAATTTTTTTTGAGGCCCTCTCGTAAGATTTAGGCAACAAGCTGTTGCCCAAAGGTCTTATTCTTCTTCCTTTTTAGGGGAGGCACTACTTCCGGCAAGAATGCCTCCATCCACAGTCAACTCGATACCAGTAATATATTTTGCCTCATCGGAAGCCAAGAAAAGTGCCGCATACGCTACATCTTCAGGTGTTCCGAGCTTACGCATGGGAATGTCCTTGGCAATCTGAGCTAACCTTCCCTGAGGAGACTATTTTCGTTTCATATTCAGCCACACCCATCGGCTTGTGAATGTCTCGAAGCGCATACTCTGCAATGAAATTGTCCTTCCTTTTGCAAATCAGAATGCCGATCCTTGGATTGTCTGCGGGTTTCCTCATGAGATCGTCAACAGCCGATAGCTAGAAGTTCATTTTTCCTGCGAATTCAGGTTTGAAATCCACCGCTTTTAGCTCAATCGCAACAAAGCATCTAAGGTTCAAATGATAGAACAAAAGATCGATATAGAAGTCTTTTTTATCCACCACTAAGTTCACTTGTCTTCCGACAAAGGAAAATCCCTGTCCTAGCGCGCATAGGAACTTCTCTACATGTGCAAGTAACCTGTCTTCTAGGTCCTTTTCAATATGCTCTCTAGCCAGCTCGAGAAAATCAAAGTTATAGGGGTCCTTTAGGGTGTCATGCGCTAATTTAGAATGAGGGCTAGGCAATCTATCATGAAAATTGGTGATTGCTTTGCCGTGTCGTTGATAGGTTTTTATTTTAATAGAATCTATCAACGCGTTGCGGGACCAGCCTTCTTGAATAACCATATTGGCATACCAAAGACGCTCCTCTAAAGACTTAACTCCTTCAAATATAGCTATGTTATGTCCCCATGGGATATTGAAAACCGGCAGCTCTTCTAATTTACCCACAGCTTGTGGGTAAATTGAATATGCGAGGTAAAATGCCCTCATCCTGCTCATGTTTGTCCTGGAAAAGCCTTCGATCCCAGGAAACTCATTCTGGATGTCTTTTGCGATCCTATCTATGACACCTGAACCCCAACCGTCCTTTTCTTTTGATAATTTCTCCGCCTATCTCTCAGTACAAACGGATAAGCTCTCGGTTCACCGCTAAGGCGGCTTTGAATTGGGCAGACCGTATCTTTTTCTTAAGCTCAGTCACAAACTTGGCATAGTCGGTGGGAGAAACGTCTTGCCTTTTGGAAACAGTTTTTTTACTTTTTGCCACCTAAGTTCTCTCTTAATTGCCAAGCGCAGTTTGTGACGCTAGCTCTCTATGAATCACACTTGTCACAGGAATCACAATAAAATAGCACTAACTACAGAAAAATCACACCGACTTTGCAAGGCTCAAATTTTAACGGCAAAGCTAAAGATTTCAACAGTCCCTTTAACGGCAAAGCGAAAGGTCGAAACAGTCCGTTACTCGAAGATAAACGGGTCTTTGCCGACCCATAAAGGGGCCCCGTTATCCTCCCTTAGCCGTATCGAGTTTCTTCCAATAATATTGCTATTTCGTATCTCTTTGAGCTGTTTAGTAATCTGATAGGCAGTGATGACCGACCTTCCGGGTATTTTTTTTTCGACACCGCGAATGACGATATACTCTCCCGGCAGGAGAAAAAAGTTTTCTTGTTGCCAATACCAAGAAGGGCCGCAATCTACAAGTTTTTGACCAAAATTAGTTTGTATTAAAAGCCTTACGTCAGGTCTTAGGGAATCAATTTGTAAAATAGTTCCTTGGTAGGTTTCAATAGTAGGAGGTTTTTGTTCTTGTTTTGGTTCTGAAGTTATAACGGCAATTAACCAAAGTAGTAGCATAGAAATTTTCTATACAACAATTGATATTTTCCTCATCAAAAAAATAAGATGAGACCTCTCGCATACTCCGCTATGACCCTAAAATTCGATGGTGGGACTGTTTCGATCTCCCATTGGAGTTAAACTTTATGTTTTCTACCTTAGATCTTTCTTAAAAGCGACTATACCTTAATAGGATATGTCGCTTTATGAAAAAATCGAACCGGCTTTTGAACCCTTAAATTTTAACAACAAATGAAAGATTAAAACAGCCCGGAAATAAAGACGCTATCTACCTTTACTTTTCATCTGGAGCTGAGTATACTTGCCTCCCTTATGCCGCTGCCACAACAAAAGCTTCGAGAGATTGTGTTTCAAGTCCTTTATTGTAAGGATTTTGGGTGCAATGATATGGGGGGGGTCTTTGCAATTATCGGCCCCCTTTTTAAGGTTTCTAAAAGGGCAGTGAAAGAGGCTATAGAAAGGGTAGGAGAGATAGCCCTTCATTTGCAGGAAATCGACGGCTTTATCGCTAAAAATAGTAAAGAATATTCTTTTGATCGGATCACCGGAATAGAAAAAAACATTTTACGCCTAGGGGTCTATGAACTATTATACGATCAAAGGATACCTAAAATGGGCGCTATTAAAGAAGCTGTCCGCTTATGTCGCAAATTTGGGACAAGAGATAGCGCCCATTTCATCAATGCCATTTTAGACGCTATTTATCATGCAAAAAAATAGCCTTTTAGCCCCCTATTCTACTTTCGGCATCGGGGGGCCCGCCACTTATCTTACGAAGGTAGCCAACCTAGATGAGATGAGGGAGGCTTTAGCCTTTTCTTGTAGAGAAAAAATTCCTTTTTTTGTGGTGGGAAAAGGGTCGAATGTTTTGTTTGATGATAAGGGCTTTGATGGGCTGGTCATTATCAATAAGATAGCCTTTTGTAACCGAGAAGAAAATAGGGTGATTGTTGGCTCAGGTTATAGCTTTTCCCTTTTAGGAATACAGACGGCCAAGTGGGGGCTTACAGGACTCGAATTTGCCTCAGGAATCCCTGCGACCGTCGGAGGGGCGATTTTTATGAATGCAGGCGCTAATGGGAAAGAAACCGGAGATTCATTAATTAATGTCCAGTATATGTATGAAGATGGCTCGGTCGAAGCTTTTTCAAAAGATCGCCTTATTTTTAGCTATCGAACCTCTCTTTTTCAGAAAATGGTCGGAGCAATTGTGACGGCCGAGCTTTCTCTGCAGCCAGATACATCAGCAAGGCAGAGGCAGCTAACCCTTTTAAAGCATAGGGTGCAAACGCAGCCTTTAAAAGAGAAAAGCGCCGGCTGTATCTTTCGCAACCCCCCATCTTATTCTGCAGGAACTTTGATCGAAGCATCCGGCCTCAAAGGATTTCGCATAGGCGGAGCTAAAGTATCCGAGGTCCATGCTAACTTCATTATCAATGAGGGCGGGGCATCGGCTGAGGATGTCCTTACCTTGATTCAACATATTCAACAGAGAGTTCAACAACAAAAGGGTATTTCTTTACAAATGGAAGTTAGGTATGTCTCATCCTATGCATGAGTTTAGAGCCGATCTTCACGTCCATACCCATTTTTCTGACGGCTCCTTTTCTCCGGAAGAGGTGTTGCAAAAAGCAAAAGAGGCCTACTTGCAGGGGATCTCTATTACCGATCATGACACAGTAGAAGCCTATTCTAAAGAGTTAGAGGACAAAAGCGAGAAGTTAGGCATTCGGCTATTGTCAGGTATTGAGATCTCTTGTAGTCATAGACACGCTGATATCCATATTTTAGGCTACGGCTTGGATTATTCTGCCCTATCCCTTAAGACATTTTTACAAAAGGTCCAAGCAAAAAGAGAAGAGAGAAATCGGCAGATTTTGCAAAAACTAAAAGAGCATAGAATGATGATCTCGGAAGAAGAGCTTTATACCCATGCGAGAAGAGTGGTAAAGACAAGGGTTATCGGAAGACCTCACATTGCCGAAATGATGGTAAAAATGGGGTATGTCAAAAACATGCAAGATGCTTTTGCCCACTATTTAAGAGATTACGGCCCCTGCTACGTCCCGGGAGGGAAATCTTCCCCTATAGAGGTTATTGGAGAGATTCATTTAGTAGGAGGAAAGGCGGTACTTGCCCATCCCCACTTTATCCATTCACAAAAAGTAGTCAAAGAATTGCTACAGCTTCCCTTTGATGGAATTGAATGTTATTATGGAAAACTTCTCAAAGATCAGGAAAAAAAATGGCTAGATATCGTCAAAGAAAAAAACTGGATCGTTACAGGTGGATCTGATTTTCATGGGGAGAATAAGGCGTATATTACATTAGGTAGTTCATGGGTGGGGAGGGAGACGTTTTTCAGGCTCCTGGGATAAGCAAGCTTTATAATCTTTCTTTAAAAAAAAATTCCAAGGTAGACCTCGAAGAGATGAGAGGGTATCAAAAGCTTTTTGGCTATCCCGATAGGGCCTTTAAAAGTATACATATCGCCGGTACCAACGGCAAAGGGTCGGTAGCATGGAAAATTGCCCTATCCTTACAAAAGGCCGGTTATAAGGTAGGCCTCTATACCTCTCCCCACATCTCTTCTTTTACCGAGAGGATCTTGGTAGACGGTATCCCTATTTCCTTAAAAAAAATCGAGGAGCTTCTTCAAGAGATTTTTTTGACTATTTCTAATCCTTCTACCTTTTTTGAAATTATGACTCTAGCGGCACTCCTCTATTTTGAGAGAGAGAAGGTCGACTATGCGGTTATCGAGGTAGGGCTCGGAGGAAGGCTTGACGCTACCAACGTTATTTCTCCTATTCTTAGCGTAGTCACCTCGATTGGATTCGACCACTGCCATATTTTGGGGAATACGCTAGAGTTAATTGCAAATGAAAAAGCCGGCATTGTAAAAGCAGGAGTTCCGGTGGTTATAGGCCCTAGCGTTCCTCTATCGATATTTTTGGGAAGGGGGGCAGAGGTAATACAGGCGGAGGTAAGCCCTCACCCTTTTTACGATGTAGAAAATAGCGAGGTCGCAAAGTGCGTTTTACATAAGCTGGGTATTTTAACATTCGCTTTAGATTCGCGACCGCCGTGTAGGTTTGAAGTGGTAAGGAATGTGGTCTTAGATGTAGCTCATAACCCGCCTGCTTTTTATAAATTGGTCTCTGCTTTACACTATCACTTTCCCAAAAGGAGCTTTCGATTCGTCCTTGGTTTTTCCAAAGATAAAGATATTGCAGGATGCCTCTTGATCCTTGCCCCTCACGCTAGAGGGATCCATTTTATGATGTCGAATCATCCTCGCCTGGAAAATCCGGGAAAATTACCGAGCTACCTTCCCCCTTCTTTTGTTCAACAAGAGGTAGAAGATGGGGAGGTGGCGGTAATCGCTGGAAGTTTTTTTATCATGAAAGATGCGAGACGAGTTTTGGGGTTTCAAGATAGAGTCGACCCTGCCGACTTTCAGGAAAAACATCCCCTTGTGTAAAAAGAATCTTTAAGATAGTTTAACCTAGTCCTAATAAAAAAAAGGGAGGAGGGGGGGTATCTCAACAGGAATAACCTTAGATAGCACAGGTGATAACAAGTATGATTGGGGCCGAGAAAATCTAGAAAAGACACAGCTGATTACCAATCTATTTTATCAAGTGGTAGGGCTTTTATGGAAAATGGCCTCTTCCATTGCTAATGTATATCCTTTCTTTGTCCATCTCTGTTCCGTTACCAAGTATTGCTGGAGCCATAGGCAGGTAGATCTTGATGTCATTTCGATCTTATTTTTTCTAATGGTAGCTCCTTTTAAACCTTATGTAGCCTTGGGTTTAAGTTTAAGCTGGGGGTTTTTAAGGGCAAACTATCTCAAAGGGACGTTAGGGATCCTGCAAAATCTATGTGACGAAAAGATACAACAGCTACAGCAAACCCTCCTTCAAAACTGTACCTGTATTGAGTCGTTACAACAGACGATTTTCAATTTACGGATAGATTTGCAAAAAAAAGAGGAGTTGTTACAGCAAAAAGGGGTAGAGGCGGAAGCGATACAGTCTCAAAGAGACCGGCTCATTAAAGAGTTGGGCGAGGCTAAAATGCAAATAGAGGCACTTCAGAGTTTTCCTCAAGATCTGATAGAGGAAAATCAAAAGCTTAATGAAAAACTGGCTGCTTTTTATTCTCAATTACAACAATTAGAAGGTAAAGAAGCTTCTTGGAAGGATTATGCCGGTCTATGGAGTTCCTTAAATGAATACCAAAAATTACAGCATTCGAAAGAAATGCAAAATTTACAGAAAAGGCTGACGACTATGACAGCTACCATAGTAACCCTGCGGGCAAAGGAGGCGCAGCTTTCCAAAGATATAGAGGTATTGCAAATGCTATTACAGAGACAGGTGTTATTGAATGAGGTAGACGCTTTATCTTCGAGAAGGGAAGCTTTACAAGGGCGATTAGCAACATTGAACCGTTTTCCGGTTACCACATTTTTAGGTACCAGTTCCGCAGGATTTGGCGTGGGTCATTTTTTCCGTCCGGTAGTAAGACAAGGGCTTGCGAAAGTGGCACCTCCCGCGATTACCCTTCCCCTTGCGGCAGCTACTGTTGCCGCTGCAGTGGTGTATCATTGTGCAGAACGGATCACCAATAAAGAAATAGACTGGCTCGAGGAACGAATCAAAGGCTTACAGGAGAGAATTAGGGGGATGCCGGTAACATAGAAGTGATGAAAATCACCGACGGAGCTTTATCGGAAATAAAATAATCCTTATAAGTTACACCACCTCTCTCTTGTAATAGAGCAAGAATTGCCTGTCTTTCTTTTCTCCCTTCTCTGTGCGGGTAGCAGGTAATAGAGATATACCTACTTATTTTTAAGGCTTCTTTTAGGCTAGCTAAGGTAGTGGCGCTGTGGGTAAAGATTTTTTTATCAGAGCCGGGAAGATAGCCCAAATTATAGACGATTAAGGAGACCGGAGGAGGGACGAAAGAAAAATCTTCATGGCTTGCGTGCATGAGGGTGATTCGTGAAAGGATGCTTGGAGGGAGGGTAGAGAGCCTTTTTTTTGTCCTAAGTAGCCCCTCTTCTTGAATATCATAAGCATAGAGTTTTCCTGATGTGAGGAGGGAGGCGAGAAATAGGGTATCGTGACCATTACCGCAGGTGGCGTCAATGGCAGTTTCTTCAGGGGATAGGTGCTCTTTGTAGAGCCGGTGAGCTAGTTGTAAATGGTTCAAACAATTCCTTAGCTTGAGCTTTTCTGATGAATATTTTACTATAATAACCCATTATGAAGCTGCTGCATAATCCCATTTGGGTTAAAATTTTACCATTGCTTCCCCGGAGTTGATTTGTTTGCAATAGCCTATACCTTAATAGGATATGATGCTTTCAAAACAATCAAACCGGTTTTGCAAGGCTCAAATTTTAACGGCAAAGAGGAGATTTCAACAGTCCCATAAATTATGTGGGGTATTAGCTCAGTTGGTTAGAGCGCCACGTTGACATCGTGGAGGTCAGCTGTTCGAGTCAGCTATATCCCATTGCCAGAATTGGAAGAATATGGTAAAAAATTCTGCAGTATATGAGTGCCACCATTGAGAATTAATAGAGAAATACGGGCCGAGAAGGTACGAGTTATTTCCGAACAGGGCGAACTGCTAGGAATCATGAGTCTGAGGGAAGCCCTAGGATTGGCCGAAGAGATGGGGATGGATCTGGTAGAGATTGCCTCCAATGCCAAGCCACCGGTATGTAAAATTATCGACTATGGCAAGCTTAGGTACCATCTGACCAAGAAGGAAAAGGAGAGTAGAAAAGCTCAGCACCAAGTTAAGGTAAAGGAGATCAAGTTTAAGCCGAATATCGATGTTCATGATTTTCAAACCAAGGTGAAGCATGCTAGAGAATTTATCGGAAAAGGAAATAAGGTACGCGTCACCTGCGTATTTCGAGGTAGGGAGATGCTTCATATGGATATTGGGGAAAAGGTGGTAAAAAGGTTTTGTGAAGATATAGCAGATATTGCTATAGCTGAGCTTCCCTTAAAACAAATGGGGAAGTCGTTAACTACAGTGCTTTCTCCGGCGGGGAAAAAGCAAAAAAAATAAGGATTATATATATGCCGAAGATGAAAACACGGAAAGCCGCAGTCGCCAGGTTTAAACGGACTGGGACCGGTAAATTGAAAAGGACACGCCCCGGTAGACGCCATATTTTGACTAAGAAGAGTGCTAACCGGAAAAGGAAGTTAACACGGGCCGCTTTTATTGACAGCGGACAAACTAAAATGTATGCAAGATTGATGGGAGTAAAAAGATGACAAGATCTACCAATGCCGTAGCTGTAAGAAGAAGTCGTAAGAGGCTTTTAAAGCTTGCAAAAGGATTCGTTGGCGATAGGAAAAACCACCCTCGTCTCACTGCCGATGCGGTGATGTCGGCCCTCAATTTCAACTATGAACACAGAAAAAAGAAAAAAGGGGATTTTAGAAGACTTTGGATTATGAGGATTGCCGTAGGGGCAAAAATTCATGGAATCTCCTATAGCAAATTCTTAAACGGGCTGAAAAAAGCAGGCTCTACTTTAAACCGAAAAATGCTTGCCGAATTGGCTATTCATGACCCGGAGGCCTTTGGTCTTGTTGTCGATCAAGCAAAAAAGGCGTTACAGCCGGTCTAATGGGATCCACCTCTTTAAAAATCGCTGAAATCCGCTCTCAGTTCTTTATGGAACTGGAAAAAGTCTGTTATGCAAAAGATGTAGAGGCGTTAAAAATTCGCTATCTGGGGAAAAAAAGCCCCCTTCGAGGGCTTATGCAAGAGCTAAAAGAGTGCAAGGAAGAAGAGCGCCCTCAGTTTGGAAAGATGATCAACGATCTCAAAGAAGAGATCTTTCATCACCTGGACCACGTTTTGCAACGTCTTCTTTTTTCTGAAGAAAATTCCAAGGTATCTCAAGAGAAAATTGATATCACCCTTCCCGGGAGAAAAAGATTTTTGGGTCATATGCATCCGGTGACGTTGATGCTAAAAAAAGCAACCGATATCTTGATTCATATGGGCTTTTCTGTACAGCTTGGCCCTGACGTCGACTCGGATTACTATAATTTTGAAGCCCTCAATTTCCCTTTCGACCATCCTGCAAGAGAGATGCAAGATACTTTTTATCTCAACACCGAGACCCTCCTCCGGACCCATACTAGTAACGTGCAGGTGAGGACGATGGAGAAGTATAAACCTCCGATTCGAGTGATAGCGCCAGGTAGATGTTTTCGTAATGAGACGATTTCTTCTAGGTCTCATATCCTCTTTCACCAACTTGAAGGATTTTATATAGATAAAGAGGTCTCTTTTGCCGACCTTTTCGCTACTATGGAAGAGTTTTGGTCTCGCCTTTTTGAAAAAAAGGTAAAAACCCGTTTTCGTCCTAGCTATTTTCCCTTTGTAGAACCTGGGTTAGAGGTCGACGTCCATTGCACCTCTTGCAATGGTGGGGGATGTAAGCTATGCAAATATTCCGGATGGCTCGAAGTGTGCGGAGCGGGCATGATCCATCCTGAAGTATTACAAGCGGGTGGCATAGACCCGGAGATCTATTCGGGGTATGCTTGGGGAATGGGAATCGAAAGGCAGATCATGCTCCTTTATGGTATTGACGATATCCGAAAATTTACCGAAAACGACATTCGATTGCTGTCGCAGTTTTATTGACGAGGAATATTTCAATTTCCTATTGGGATTTCCACAGTCCCATTAAAGCAGTTTTATGAATGATAAAGATAGGTATTGAAGATCTTAAAGTATTATGCATTATAGGTGTCCTCCCCAAGGAGAGGAAACAAGAGCAGGAAATAGCGCTGGATATCGAGATAGAGCTTAATAGACCCCCATCGATCGATAGGATAGACAACACTATTGATTACAGATTTTTAGCTGCTCTTTGTCGGAAGATGGCGGCCAAAGATTTTTTTTTACTAGAATCGCTGGCTCAAGAGATTGTTCATACCTTGCTCCAACGGGAAAATATAGCCCGAGTAAGGGTAGTAGCGAGGAAAAAGAGTATTCCTAAGGCAGCCTATGCTTATGTTGTTTTTGAGCAGTCGGAGGTTTCTTAATCTAACTTTGTTTAGGAGAGTTTGCGATTTTCAAACATTGGGACTGTTTCGATCTCCCATTTGGTTAAAATTTTATCCTTGCTTTCTCGGATTTGAGTTTTTTAAAAGTGCCTATACCTTAGTAGGATATGTCACTTTCAAAAAAATCAAATCGGCTTTGCAAGGCTCAAATTTTAACGAAAAAGCGAAGATCGAAACAGTTCCACATTATAAGGCATAGGCACTTTTAAAAAGATCAAATCCGAGGAAGCAAGGGTAAAATTTTAACCAAATGGGAGATCGAAACAGTCTCCTAACGAAGATCAAATACTCAGGAAGGTACGGCTACATCCTCACAGAGATCACAAAACCTCAGCAAGAAATCTTAACATCGAACTTCCAAGTCGGGACTAGTTACAAAATTTGCGGGAATTTAGGATACAATTCACAGAGCTGGCTTTTTCTTTAGTTGTTTAAAACAAATGAGTTGCGTATTTGCCAACAGGGTTATTTTAAGAAAATAGCAATACAATTATTGTTAATTAATATTATTTATATTATAATATTAAATTATTAACTAATAAGGTGGTAGTATGGCAAGCGCCTCAACTAGTAGTTTAACAAGACTAGATGTTTGCAATAAAATATCTGGGCGATGGTCCGGATCGATTTTGGGTGCGAATATTGGCCAGTTTTTAACTATTTTTCCTGAAAAGAGCATCTTTGAACTAAGCCAAAATGGCTATACGGTAAGAAGTTTGCCGAACAGCTTAAAATTTCGGGTAACCGACGCTAACAATCAGTGTAGGAACGCATTTGATGAAGATACTCGCACATATTTTAATTTAAAGTATCATCCAACGAATGGAACAATATCTCTTAGAGTATCCACAGAGGGCAATAATAATGAACCTACGATTACGTTTGACGAAACACAAAGATTAACCACGACATATCTGACGAGACCTGCATCATTGCATTCTATTAGCTATTGCCGGAAGCCTCTCCCTGACGGAAGGCAAATGGTAAACATAGTTATTCATTATCGCCCCATAATGTTTAATATACCTATGACCCATGAGATGCCTATAGATCATTTTCATGCGTTATGCAGGGTACCTGAATGGAGTGAGCTTGGAACCTGACGTTATGACTTCTATATTTTCAGATAAAAAAATTTAGCAAGTTAACTATTTTAAAAATAACATAAATAAAAAAATAATAAAGGAGTTAATTTATGGAAATGCGTTTCCCAGATGAGAACAATAACATCAACAATACCAGTAACAACCCACCTGTGCAGCCAGCCGTAGTCCCGCGGACAGCAACGATAGGCGTTTTAACCCGGCAAAATGGAGTAGATGGCAGCCAAGGATTACCTCCTTTGAACGAGCTTGCAGGGCTGTTGATAGGACGATAGTTGGGGAAAGGCCACCTTTCTCCCCTTCCGGATAATTTCCGATAGAGACTGTTGAAATCTTTAGCTTTGCGCAAATTTTACCGGCAAAGCGAAGATCGAAATAGTCCACTAATCATTTTTTCTCCAAATTATTTTCACTTTCGCAGATACTGAAAGAAAATGAGGGTAACGTTTTTAGGAACGGGGGCTTCGATGGGAGTCCCTGTGATTGGATGTAGCTGCAAAGTATGCACCTCTACCTCTTTAAAGAATAAAAGACTCCGCCCCTCTCTTTTAATAGAAAGGGAGGGCAAGAATCTACTCGTCGATATTGGCCCCGATTTTAGGCAACAAGCCCTTCAAGTAGGGTTGAGGCGTTTGGATGGGATCCTCCTTACCCATGCCCATTTTGATCACATTGCGGGAATGGATGATTTACGCATTTTTTTCTTTACCCAAAAAGAACAGATTTCAATCCTTGGGTCCAAGGAGACGATAGAGGAACTACAGCGACGATACAATTACCTATTTGAAAATCATCAAGAACTTGTGGTCGAGCCACTTGCTCAAGATTCCGGCGAAATAAACTTTTTAGGGATACCGATAACCTATATGAGCTATTTCCAAAATGGGGCAAAGGTAACCGGGTATCGTTTCGGCAATTTGGCCTATATCTCTGACATTCGAAAATATGAAGAAGATATCTTTCCCAAGCTAGCAGGCCTAGATACTCTGATTGTAAGCGCCCTTCGTCACACCCCAACTCCTGCCCATTTTAGCCTCCAAGAGGCGATTAGTTTTTCGGATAAAGTGGGGGCAAAAAAGACCTATTTTACCCACATCGCCCATGAACTGGATTGTGACTATGTACTGCCGCAAAATAAATTCTTAGCCTATGACGGAATGCGAATATGAAAAATGCTTTTTTAGTAGGGATTTACAAAAACAGCAAAGAAAAAACAAGCTGCGAAGACCATTTGTGGGAACTAAAACGGCTCGCCGATACCTACGGCATTGCAACAATGGAAAAGCTCAGCTGCCCTTTGCGCACCTATGACCCTGCCACTTTTTTAGGTAAAGGAAAAGTACAACAGATCGCAGACAAGATCCAACAACAAAAAGCAGAAGTGGTCATTTTCGACGATGAGATCACACCGCAACAGCAGAGGAATTTAGAAAAGATTTTTTCGGTTCCAGTAATCGATAGGACGGAGCTTATTTTAGCGGTCTTCGCTCAAAGGGCTCAGACGAAAGAGGCAAAAATTCAGGTCCAACTTGCTCAGTATCAATATCAGTTGCCTAGATTAAGGCGAATGTGGACCCACTTAGAGAGACAGAGGACAGGTGGTGCTAAAGGGGGTTTCCTCAAAGGACCCGGCGAGAGGCAAATTGAGATGGACAGGAGGCTGGTAAAAGAAAGGATTGACCGGCTGAAAAAAGAGCTAAAAATGGTTCAGAAAAGAAGGGAGTTGCAAAAAGCGGCTAGAATCGAGTCGGGAATTCCAAGTATTGCCATCATCGGCTATACCAATGCCGGAAAATCGTCCCTTCTCAATGCGCTGACCCATGCCAAAGTATTTGTAGAAGATAAACTTTTTGCTACATTGGATACGACTACGAGAAAATTTAACCTTCCTAATAAACAAGAGATTGTCCTCATCGATACGGTAGGGTTTATCCGAAAACTGCCGCACAATTTAGTAGCCTCTTTTAAAAGCACCCTCGAAGAGGCCTTTTCGGCCGATATCCTCCTTCATCTTATCGATGCCAGCAGCTCAAATGTCTTAGAAGAGGCCCAAGCTACTTACGCAGTATTGAAAGAGCTAAAAGCAAAACAAAGACCCATTCTCACCGTCTTAAATAAAATCGACGCTTGCAAAAGCAGACTCGATATCGACAGAGTCCGGTTCAAATTTCCTAAAACAGTTATGATATCTGCCCTTAAAAAAGAGGGGTTAGATATTCTCTTAGAAAAAATCACGCAAGAACTCGCTAAATTAAGGGTAAAAGAATCATTTAAAATTCCACAAAAACACTATGCCCTTATCTCCGAGCTAATGAGAGCAGGCAAAGTCATCTCTTCCGAATATGTCGGCAACGATATCCTCATTGAGGTCGATATGCCAAGACATTTGCAAGATAAATTTGCTCCGTTTCGAACTTGAGATCGTCCTCCTCCTCACTCGCTGGAAAGCTTTTGAGATTTGCAAAGGCAAGATTTCAACCTTTCTACATATCAAAGAAATAACCGGTCACTTTTTTGGCAATCTCGGGAATAGGAAAATTTTCTTTGATCATAGAAATGGCCCCCATGGAAAACATCCGAATGGCTATCAGACAGATGAGAATCCCTCCCATCCGTTCGATGGCTTGCAGCCCCTTTTCTCCCAGATAGTTGCGGATATAGGTAGCAGCCAAAAGAATCAGGAGAGTAGGAATCCAAGCGGCAATAAGGGCTCCGGCGACTAGAAATACATGTCCCGTCTGCTGGGCGAAGAGCATGACTACCGCAATAGAACCGGGCCCGGCAATGATAGGCATCGCCAAAGGGACAAACATCGGCTCATGTTTGGGCAGTCCGTTTGGATGAGTATCTTTGGGGAAGATCATCGAAAGGGAGATAATAAAAAGGAGTATCCCTCCCGCAATCCCAATAATCGCTTTCGTAATACCAATAACATCTAAAATCTCATCTCCAAAAAAATTAAAAAGGAGGAGGAGGACAAGGGCAAAGGATAACTCTCGGAAAATAATCTTTTTTTGACGAACCGCATCATAAGGGGCCAGGATCGAAATAAAGAGGGGAATTTGCCCAATTGCGTTCATCACCACAAAAAGAGAAAGAGCCACCTTAATAAAGGAAGTACTGTCAGCCACCATAATAAGAAATCCTCAATGTTACCCTCGTAGCCTCATGGAAGGCCCATTTTTCTAAAGGGGAATAAAACACATCTATCATTTTCGAACTCAAATACATAGCACTTATTGTAGCCAACCATCCAAAATAGATGATTTGAGATAGAAAATAACGCAAATAGAGGGTATAAAGCAAGGATGCTGTGAGGATCATAAAAGATTTTTTTATCGAGTCCCCATGACGGATATGGCTAAGCTCTTTTGCGAGGAGTAAGTCTTTCTCTTGAATAGGCCTATCTTCAAAGTGAGTGGAGAGAAAGAAGAGGGGGTCTGTTAAACCTAAAACTCCGCTATAACCCACACAAGGGCTTTCTAACCCTTCTACTATGTAGAAGGAGCAATCTTGTAGGTTTTGGGAGTTTAAGATAGTGAGCCTGCCCGTAAGGGTGTTTTTTATCTCTTCTGAGACAGGGCGGCTGCCACAATGAAAGGTGAAGGAAAATTTAGGGAAGAGAGCGGCTAAGAAGGTGTAGGTATAATAGAGGTAACCCGAGATAGCTACTACTTGATTGATGGCATTTATAGACATGAGAGAGACTTTTTTGGCATAATCATACTATGATTTCTAAAAAAAAATATAGGATAGTTACTTTAGGGTGCCGGACGAATCAGTATGAATCGGGCGGGTATGCGAGCCAGCTGAAGGAGCTGGGCTATGCTCCGGCCCTCGATACCGAAGAGGCGGACATTTGTATCGTCAACACTTGTACGGTAACCCATGCGGCAGATCAGGCCTCTAAAGCAAAGATCCAAAGGCTCGCTAAAGAAAACCCTAAAGGACGACTTATAGTCACAGGGTGTATGGTAGAAAATAGTAAGGATCTCTCTTCTCTTTCTCCTAAGCTGGAGATTGTAAAAAATCAGGAAAAAGAAGGCCTTATACAAAAAGTTTTCCCCAAAGAAGAGCTTTTCCCTGAGTTTCGCATGGATGTCTTTGAAGGGCACACACGGGCTTTTGTCAAAATCCAAGATGGATGCAATAGCTTTTGCACTTATTGTATTATCCCGTATGTGAGGGGGAGATCCCGATCACGTCCTGTGGTAGATATCTTGAAAGAGATTGAAGGGTTGATTGCTTCAGGCTATCAGGAGATTGTCCTTACAGGTATTAATATCGGCGATTTTGATGGCGGGGGCGGTTATAGGCTCGCCGATCTTATCCGGGAAGTAGATAGCTTGTCGGGGCTCAAACGCCTTCGGATTTCTTCGATCGATCCCGATGAGGTGGACGATAAGTTGATTCAGGCTGTTTTGCATGGTAAGACGACTTGTCCTTCGATGCATATCGTCTTGCAATCAGGATCGAATGCTATTTTAAAAAAGATGAACCGAAAATATACCCGTCAAATTTTTTTGGAGACGATAAAATGGCTAAAAAGAGAGAGGGAAGACTTTACCGTAACGACCGATATTATAGTTGGATTTCCTTCGGAGACGGAAGAAGATTTTGCCGAGACTTTAGATGCGATGCAACAAACGAAATTTGCCAAAGTCCATATGTTCCCCTATAGTGAAAGGGCTAGAACTCGGGCAGCGTTATATCCCAATAAAGTCTTGCCGGAGGTGATAAAAATGCGCAAACGAAAGGTCTTAGAAGAGGCGGAGCGGTTAGCCTTTTCTCTAAGAGAAGGATATGTAGGAAGAAAGATGCCGGTCCTTTTAGAAGGGGAGGACAGGCCTGGGTATATTTCGGGATATACCTCTAATTTTTTAAGGGTCCTAATGCCTTCAAAAAATTTGTTCCCCAACCAGATCGTCGAAGTCCTCTTAGAAGAAAATCGTGCCGAAGGATTGTACGGAAAATGTATCTAAAAATCGCCCAGAGGTATCGTCCTTTTTCCCACACACCGGGAATAGTCATTCCTATTCCGGGGACTTTTTTTTCTGCCCAGATCTTTCCGGGAAGGCTTTATCTGAACAGTTGGGATGGCAAAAAAGAGGAGATTGTGTGGAAATGGAGGGGCCCTATCTCTTCTTTTACCTGTGTTCAAGACTTGGAAAAAGGGTGCATTATTGTTTTCGGTAAAGGAGAAGAAGGTTATTTCCGTTATCGTATTGAGTCTACGGAAAAAGGGATTATAGTTAAGATTGAAAAATCACCGATAGAAGAAGGGGACAGGTATGTCGAAGCCCCTTACTTCAAAAAGCAAAGTAGAGAAAGACTTTTTTTAGGGGTCACCAAGCAGCAAGATTGGGAGAAGATACAAAGGCGGAGTGATTTTCGAGAGATTTACCCGATTTTTTTAAAGCTCGCCTCCTTCCTCCCTTATCAAAAAGAGGAGGGAAACATTTTTGTTCCTGCTATTTTTCCCACCCTATTTTTTGGGATGTTACAGCCACGCCTTACCGATGAGGGGTATCATAATGTCTTGCAGGATATCCCCTCTATTCACAACCCTTTTTCTCTCATCCGGCAAGGGGCTAGCGCTATTCGCAAACATTTTTTCCGGCAAGAAGGAGATACCCTGTATCTTCTGAGCCACCTTCCTAAAGGGATTATTTCCGGAAGATATATATCCCTTGCCTTTTCTTTAGGAGAGATCGATATCGAATGGTCGAAAAAAATCTTGAGGCGCGTTATCTTTAGGATAAATCATAGAGGTACTATCGGTTTGTCTCTGCAAAAAGAGATTGTTGATTTTCGTATCACCTTAGATGGTAAGAGCCATAAACATCTTGCAGTAGATCCTTTAGATCTAAGGGAAGGCACATATTTTTTAGATCGTTTTCAAAAATAGAAAGTATGCCGGCAAAAGCAACTCAATATCCTGAAGACATAAGTCTTTTAAAAAAGTATTGCCATACGTGTCCTCACCGATTTTTAGGATTGCACCCCCATCCCCAAGGGGGAAAGGTGATCCGTCTCTGGAGGCCAAAAGCTAACAAAATTTTTGTCGAAGTAAAAGGGAAGGTAGAAGAGGCAAAAAAAATAGAGGAAGGGGGCCTCTTTGAGCTCTTGGTTCCCGTTACGACGGAAGCGTTAGACTATCACATCTATCATGCAAGCGGTCTCAAGTCTTATGATCCCTATTCTTTTCTCCCTACTTTTGGGGATACCGATGCCTTTTTGTTCAATAAGGGTGTCCATTATGAGCTTTACAATGCGCTAGGTGCACATGTGATTACCCACCATGGCGCTAAAGGAGTGAAGTTTGCCGTATGGGCGCCAAACGCTATTTCCGTCTATCTCGTTTCTGACTGTAATCACTGGGATGGAAGGGAGATGCCGATGCGGATGATGGGATCTTCGGGAGTGTTTGAGCTTTTCGTCCCTGGCCTCAAATGTGGTGAGAAATATAAGTATGAAATTCGGACAAAAGAGGGGGAGGTGAGGGTAAAAAGCGATCCTTTCGCTTTCTATTGTGAAAAAAGGCCGTTCAATGCTTCTATTGTTTTTGATATAGATAATTTTCCATGGGAAGATGTACCGAGGCCTGCCCACCTTAACCGGCCTATGAATATCTATGAAGTCCATTTAGGTTCTTGGAAACGGGAAGGATCCGATTTTTTAAATTACCGCAAGCTGGCTCATGATCTCGCCGCTTACTGTCAAGAGATGCATTTTACCCACATAGAACTGATGCCGGTTATGGAGCACCCCTTGGATGAATCTTGGGGGTATCAGGTCACCGGATATTTTGCTGCAACTTCTCGGTATGGGACCCCTGAAGATTTTCAGTATTTTGTAAACCATATGCATAAAAATGGGATTGGGGTCTTCCTCGACTGGGTTCCTGCCCATTTTCCTTGCGATGACTATGCTTTAGCCCGTTTTGATGGCACGGCGCTTTATGAACATGCCGACCCTCGGCAGGGGTATCATCCGCATTGGTATACGGCGATCTTCAACTTCGGAAGGGCTGAGGTTTCTAACTTCTTAATTGCCAGCGCCCTTTTTTGGATCGAGAAAATGCATGTAGACGGGCTCAGAGTAGATGCGGTAGCTTCGATGCTCTACCTCGATTATGGGCGGGAGAAAGGAAAATGGGTCCCTAATAAATATGGGGGCAATTTTAATCTGGAAGCTATTGAGTTTATCAAACATCTCAACTCGATTATCCATGAGAGAAATAGTGGGGTTGTCATGATAGCTGAAGAGTCGACCTCCTACAAGGGGGTGAGTCATCCTTTAGAAAAAGAGGGGCTCGGCTTCGATCTCAAATGGAATATGGGATGGATGAACGATACATTGCGATTTTTTACCAAAGATCCGATCTACCGAAAGCACCACCATAACGACCTCACCTTTGGCCTTATCTATGCCTTTACCGAAAAATTCGTCCTAGTCCTTTCCCATGATGAGGTGGTCCACCAAAAACAAAGCCTTTTGCACAAGATGCCGGGGGATGAGTGGCAAAAATTTGCAAACGTCCGTCTTTTATATAGCTATATGATCTGCCAGCCGGGAAAAAAACTCCTCTTTATGGGAAGCGAGTTTGGTCAAGGAGAGGAGTGGGATGCACAGAACAGTCTTCATTGGCATCTGTTACAATATTCATTCCATAAGAAGTTGCAAGATATGGTGAAGGATCTTAACCGGTTTTACTATGAACATCCCCAGCTTTGGGAGATCGATTTTTCTGCTGAGGGGTTTGAGTGGATCGACTTTTCTGACAATGCATCGAGCGTAATTAGTTATCTTCGAAAGTCTAAGACAAAACAGCTGGTAGTGGTCCACAATTTTACCCCGATTTATAGAAAAGATTACTTCCTACCTTTGAAGACGGTAAAAACTATACAAGAGGTGTTCAACTCTGATCAGGAAAAATATGGGGGCTCTCATCAACTAAATACAGCCCCTAAAATTATTGCTTGTGAGGGGAGGTCTTCCGGCTTTTCCATCCACTTGCCTCCACTTGCTACGGTAATTTTCGAGGTGTCTTTTGCTTAAATCTCAGCAAGAGTATATCCGATTAGTCGAAGAGCTCATCGAACATGATAAGAGATACTATGATCAGCATAAGCCCATCATCTCTGACTATGAGTATGACCGACTGTATACAGCGGTAAAAGAGTTTGAACAGTCCCATCCCGACCTCATCTTACCCGATTCTCCTACCCAACGGATTAGTGAAGCATTAACAGAGGGGTTTAAACAAGGGATTCATGTCTCTCCTATGCTATCTTTAGCCAATACCTATTCTCAGGAAGAGGTAGGGGCTTTTATCGAACGGGTCGAAAAACTTTTAGGGGGGAAAAATATCCTCTTTTCCGCAGAGCTTAAGATCGACGGGACAGCGATTTCCGTCCGCTATGAAAAAGGGGTTCTTGTAAGAGCCCTTACAAGAGGTAATGGGAGGGTGGGAGATGATGTGACTGCCAATATCAAAACTATACATACCCTTCCCCTCAAATTACCCTCCGGTTTTCCACCTCTTTTAGAGGTTAGAGGAGAAGTTTTTATGGATACCCGAACTTTTAAAGAGCTTAATGAAAAGAGGGAGGAAGAGGGGTTAGAGCCGTGGGCTAACCCTCGTAATGCCGCTGCCGGTTCTTTAAAATTATTGGACCCTAAAGAGGTGTCTAAAAGAAAGCTGCAAATTTTTTTCTATGGGATTGCTGAACCGGAGCATTTTGTCTTATCACAATATGAAGTCCACCATTGTTTACAAAAACTCCATCTTCCTGTTTGCGCTGAAGAAGATTTTGCTATCTGTAACAATCTTAAAGAGATTTTAGCCTTTGCTGGGAAGATTCAAAAGAAACGATCTACTCTACCCTTTGAAATTGACGGCATAGTGATCAAGGTCAACGATATTTTATCGCATAAAGCACTTGGGATGACAGGAAAATCTCCAAGGTTTGCTACCGCTTATAAGTTTGTCCCTGAGCAGGCGCATACGAAGGTGGAATCTATCGTTGTGCAAGTGGGGAGGACCGGGGTCCTTACTCCTGTAGCAGAGCTTACCCCTGTTCTTTTAGCCGGAAGTACTATTTCTAGAGCGACGCTTCATAATCAAGATGAGATCCATCGCAAAGATATCCGTATTGGCGACTGGGTGACGATTGAAAAAGGTGGTGATGTGATTCCCAAAGTAGTCAAAGTGGACTTTGAAAAACGGGGAAAAGATAGCAGGCTTTGGACTATGCCTACCCATTGTCCTGCTTGCGGGCATAAGGTGATACATATCCCTAAAGAGGTGGCTATTCGCTGTATAAATCTTCAGTGTCCGGCTCAACGGCTTCGAAGTATTATCTTTTTTGCCGGCAAGCAAGCGATGGATATTGAACATATGGGAGAAAAGGTAGTAGAGCAGCTTTTTCATAAGGGGCTTGTGAAGCGGCTATCGGATATCTATCGTCTCAAAAAAAATGATTTAGAAAAGCTTGAGGGGTTTAAGGAAAAGTCGATACAAAAATTACTTAAAAGTATCGATGCATCTAAATATTGCTCTCTCGATCGGTTTATTATGGCGCTTGGGATCAAACATATTGGCAAGGAAACGGCAGCTGTTTTAGCTGATGAATGCGGCTCAATTTCTTCTTTTTTAAATCTTACCAAAGAAGAGCTGCTTCGATATGAGGGGATTGGAGATACGGTTGCAGATGCTATCTTAGAATATCTTAAGGACCCAAAGCATATCGAAGAGATAGAACTTCTCCTTTCTTTAGGAGTCCATCCTTCACAAAAAGAGGTAAGGAAAATTGAGGGGCACTATTTTAAAGGTAAGACTTTTGTGTTGACAGGGGTTTTAGAACATTATTCCCGGGAAGAGGCCGTTTCGTTGATCAAAGAAAGGGGAGGTAAAGTGACAAATAGTGTGAGCAAGAATACCGATTATGTTTTAGCGGGAAACAACCCCGGATCAAAATACGATAAAGCCCAAAAGCTAAGTATTAAGATCCTTTCTGAAAAGGAATTTATCTGCCTATTATGAGGGGTGCTATTGAAGGGGTTGTTTCGATCAAAAAAATCAAATCGGCTTTGCAAGGCTCAAATTGTAACGGCAAAGGGAAGATCGAAACAATCCCATTTTGGCATATCCTTTATTTTATGTGATCACTCGTTTAGTTCGGCCCGGCCGCTTGGAGGCATCTGTCCTGAACTTCGTGATCGGCGTTTTTAATTTATCGCAAACGTCAGATTAAGTCTTGCCGATTGCATTTTTTTTATTTTGAGATTTTAATTCAAAAAAATATAAAACAAAAAAATGTTTTTATGTTATGAGAAATCTATGACTTTTATTCGCCTTACAAAGGTCGTATCCACTACTTTCTTTTTGTTTTTTTCTTTTAGCCTTTATTCCATTAATTTAACCGTCAATGTGGATGGGGATAATAATTCTACTACTTGTGGGACATTTACGATTACCTCAGGTCAGAATGGGTCCGGAGATCTTCGGGGAGTTTTAAACTATCTCAATACTATAACACAAGGAACTTCTGCATCTATTAACATAGCTTTTAATCTACAAGTTGGAGAAAACATCATAACCTTAAGTGCCCCGCTTCCTCCTATCAACATTTTTTCTACTAACTCCGTAACCATTAACGGGACTAATACTACCGGTGCCGGCGCTATTATTATTGACGGGAAGGGAACCTATCCTGGGCTTGTTGTCTCGCAAGGAGCCGTCAGCATTACCGATCTCACCATACAAAATTGTATAGCGCAAGGAGGGGAGGGAGGGACTTCCGGAGGAGGGGGAGGCCTTGGCGCAGGAGGAGGACTTTTTGTAGGAAGCGCCTCCGTTACTATAACCGATGTTACTGTTGGAACATGTGCTGCCCAGGGAGGAGGTGGCGGCGGCGGTAGTTTTAGCACTACTTATGCCGGTGGTGGTGGAGGCATGGGAGGCAATGGGGGCAATGGGGGGAGTGTCGGTTCCGGGACAGGGTTCCCCGGCTGTGGCGGCGGCGGCGGATTGCTATCTGGTGGTGATGGAGGAAATGGAGGAGGAAACCCTACAGGATCTACCCTCAATGCCGGAAGTGGTGGCGGCGGTGGTGTTTTAGGAGCTGCAGGAAATGGAGGAGCTGCAGGGGTCACTTCGACAGGGACACAAACTACCGGAGGAGGAGGAGGAGGAGGAGGTCTGATAATCAATCCCCAAACCGGATTGGGATTTGGAGCTGCTACTACTACTGCGGCAACAGCCGGTGCTGCGCAAGGGGTAGTTATTTTTGGGACCCAAGGGTTAATAGTTGGAGGAGGGGGTGGTGGCGGCGCTTCGGCTAGTAATACGCTCGTTATAGGGGCTTCTGCTCCCGGAGGTGCCGATAACCTGATTGCCAGTTATACTACTTATGGATGTGCTGCAGGAACTTTTGGCGGCGGCGGCGGCGGGTTAAAGCAATCTTCTGGGATAAGCTGTACCTCCCCTTCCGGGAATAAAGGCTAAAAGAAAAAAACAAAAAGAAAGTAGTGGATACGACCTTTGTAAGGCGAATAAAAGTCATAGATTTCTCATAACATAAAAACATTTTTT